>NZ_JACKXD010000001.1:326986-653973 GCF_014212355.1 Halobellus ruber | reverse complement strand
AGCACGGCGCGCTCTCCTTTTTCGTCGGCGGCGACAACATCATTTCGGTCTGTCCGACGATGGACGAGGCCGACTACCGGAACGCCATCGACCACGTCGAGACCGCCGCGGGAGTCGAACTGAAGGTCGGCGTCGGTACCGCGTCCACTCCCCACGTCGCGGGAATGGACGCCAAACACGCCCTGGAGGAGTGCCGCCACGAGGGGACCGCCGTCGAACTCGGCCGGCCGCCGGAGGAAGTCGACGTCGCAACGGACTGATCCGGCGCCTCGGGGCCGGTACCGACCAATCGCGTTGGCGTTTGTGAAAAAGATCTTTTTGAAAGTCAAAGTATTAAGTTGGTGCCGGACGTACGTGGAAACGCAATGAGCACCCAAGAGACGGTTCGACAGAGCGCCGGCGAAGTCGAGGGCAGCGAGGCCCTGCGCGTCGACGCGGAACGGGCCGAACAGATCGTCGACGCCCTGAACACGGATCTGGCGTCGACGTACGTCCTGTACCACCAGCTGAAGAAGCACCACTGGAACGTCGAGGGCGCGGAGTTCCGCGACCTCCACATCTTCCTCGGCGAAGCCGCCGATGAGGCCGAGGAGTTCGCCGACGAACTCGCCGAGCGCGCACAGGCGCTCGGCGGCGTCCCGGTCGCGGGGACCGACGCCATCTCCGAACACGCCGCGGTCGAACCCGAAAGCGAGGACGTCTACGACATCCGAACGTCGCTCCAGCACGATATGGAGATGTACGGCGACATCATCGAGACGCTCCGCGACCACGTCGAACTCGCGGAGAACCTCGGCGACCCGACGACCGCACACCTCCTCCGGGAGAACCTGATCAACGTCGAGGACGCGGCCCACCACATCGAACACTACCTCGAGGACGATACGCTCGTCCTCGAGTCGGCAACCCGGTAGACGCCCACCCGCTTCGGCCGAGCGCTCCCGTTCGATAGGTAACGGCGCGCCGTCGATCACATAAGGATTCGCCGCGTTTTCGCCCGACTACCGTTCGATCGACGTCGCAGCGTCGGCGTCGAGCGCGATCCACCCGTCCGAGTTGTCCGCCTCGACGAGCACCATCCGGTCCGGCGAGGATCGGTGTGCGGAGACTTGCGACACCGACCCGCCTGTTAGGTCGGTCCCTGTGTCGGCAGCATCGTCGACGAACTCCGTTTCAGCCATTACTGTCCTCTGGCCCTCGCCAGGATAAAACGGTTTTGGTTCGCCTAAAGACGGCGGGCGCGACGCCCATCGGAAGGTCTGGCCCGACGACGGGCCGGTGTTCGTGCGGATCTCCGCGACCGACTGGCCGTCGTGGGACGCCGCGCGGCCGGCGCCGCTTCCGGCCGACGACGGCGCCGACCTGATCGACGTGAGCGCCGGCGGCATCCACCCCGACCAGCAGGTCCCCAACGCCGGGCCGGGGTACCGGATCCCGTACGCCGAGCGGGTACGGGAGGCCACCGACACAGCAGTGGGTGCGGTCGGCGGAATCACGGCGCCCCGGCAGGCGGATCAGGTGATCCGCAACGGTCGCGCGGACCTCGTCCTCGTCGGCCGGGAGCGTCTCCGGAACCCCTACTTCGCGCTGGAGGCGGCCCACGAACTCGGCGTCGACGTGGCGTGGCCGAAACAGTACCGGCGCGGTCGGGTCGACTGACGGGCGGCTCTACGGGGACGCGCCGGCGCACACGCTTTTGAGCGGTCGCCCCCAACGTCGGGTATGTCCTCCGATCCATCCGACCGCGACGACGACCTGCCCGATCTCCTCGACGACCTCGAAGCCACGCTCTCCGAGCTACGAACGGAGCTCCGGGAGGATCCGGGACGGGAGCGCGGGCGGGAACCGCCCGCGCGGCGGACCCGAGGGGATCGCCGCCGAGGCGGCCCGGACCTCCCACGCCCCCCGTCGGTGTCGGAGCTGTTGCGGTTCACCGAGCAGTACACGCTGCCGACGCTCATCTCGACGCTGGAAGCGACCATCCGGGCGCTGGAGCTCCTCCGCGGGACGCTCCGGCTGGTGGACCCCGACCGGACGGCCTTCGACGCGTCGGCGAGTGAGCGGGGCGCGTCGGCGGCGTCGCGGCTGGGCAGCGGCGCTCGGGGCGTCGGTCGGGAGGCGATCTCGGGGGTCGAGCGCGCGCTCGCGGACCTCGAAACCGCCCTCGCGGACGCGGACGTCCCGGAGGACCGCGCCTCGGGCGACCTCCTCCGGGAGGCCCGGGACCTCTCGGCCGAGGTCAGAGCGCGGCTGGACGCGACCCAGGACCCGGCGTCCGGGAGTCGAGACCGCCGGCGGGAGGCCGAAAACGCCGGCCGCAGCGACGCGACGGATACCCGATCCGAGGGCGTCGCCATCGAGGTGACCGACGGCGACGACGCGACCGCGGGCGACGCCGAGAATCCCGAGGAAGACCGCCCCGATGTCGACGTCGAGGCGGAGTTGGCGTCGATCAGACAGGAAGTTCACGGGGGCGAAGACCCCGATTCCTCCGCGGGAGGCGGGGAAACAGCGGACAGCGAGGGAGCCGACGGCGACGGCGGCTCCGAGCGAGCGGACGGCGGTGGGAACGAGGCCGACGGGATCGACGGCGGTTCCGACGACCGAGCCGCCTGAAGCGGACGCGTACGTCGAAGGAGGGACGTCGAGTCGGCCGCGACTCCCCGTGGAATCAGGGCCGCCGTGACGATCGCAGATCCGAACGGCTTAGGATCCGACGGCCCCCACCCGGAGACATGACCGCGGCACTCGTCGCCGAGGGCGTTCGGAAGGCCTACGGCGACGTGACTGCGCTCGACGGGGTGTCACTCGAAATCGAGGCGGGGGAGGTCTTCGGCTTGGTGGGGCCGAACGGTGCCGGGAAGACGACGCTCGTCCGGGCCCTGACCGGGACGGCTCGGGCGGATGGTCGGGTGCGGGTCCTGGACGCCGCGCCCACAGCCGTCGAGCGGTCCCGGATCGGCCTCCTCCCGCAATCGTTTTCGCCCGCCGGACGGCTCACCCCGCGGGAACTGCTTGCGCAGTACGCCGGTCGCTACGACGACGCCCGCGAGCCCGAGGCGGTCCTCTCGGACGTGGGGATCGACGGCCCGGCGCGGGAGCGGTGGTACGAGACGCTCTCGGGCGGCCAGAAGCGCCGGGTCTGCGTCGGGATCGCGCTGGTGAACGATCCGGAGGTGCTCTTCCTCGACGAGCCGACCACCGGAATCGATCCCGCGGGCCGGCGCGCGCTGTGGGGGCTGCTCGAGGACCTCGCCGCGGGCGGAACCACGGTGCTTCTGACCAGCCACTCGATGGCCGAGGTCGAACGGCTCTCGGACCGCGTGGGGTTCCTGAACGGGGGCCGGCTGGTCGCTGTCGGGACGCCAGGGGACCTGATCGCGGCACACGGCGGTCGGAGCCGGCTCGTGGTCGAACCCGGCGACGGTGTCGCGGAGTCGGACCCGACTCGGATGCCGGCCCCGGATCTCGCCGACCTCGACGGGGGCTTCGAGGTTTCCACCCGGCGTGGCCGGATCGTCGTCGAAGGGGTTGGTCCCCGCGACATCGACAGGGTGGTTGCGGCGTTCGACGCCCGCGGGGTCGACGTGGAGTCGCTGACGTGGACCCAACCCGACCTCGGCGACGTCTACCTGGCGGTCACCGGGGAGTCGTTCGAGGGTGGCGACGGGGAGGCGGTCCGATGAGCCGTGCGGGCCGGATCCGCGCGGAGTTCGTCGCCTCGTGGCACGCGTTCCTCCGGCGACGGACCGCGGTGTTCTTTACGTTCTTCTTCCCCGCGATCATCGTGGTGATCTTCGGCGCCCTGGTGGGGACGCAGCCGACCGGCGGCGGGCTGTTCTCGGAGCCCGACGGCTACTACATCGCGGGCTATCTCGCAGTCGTGGTGCTGTTTACGCCGCTTTCGCGGGTCGGCAGCACGGTGGCGCGCTACCGGGCGGGCAGCCGGTTCGAGAAGCTGGCGACGACGCCGCTGCGCCGGTGGGAGTGGCTGTTGGCGCAGTCGCTGGTGAACGTGGTGGTGATCGGCGCCGCGGCGACGCTTTTGCTCGCGCTCACCGTGCTCGTGACCGGGACCACGGTCCCGCTCGCCCCGGCGACGCTTCTGTTCCTGCCGTTCGTCGCGTTCGGGGTGACCCTGTTCTGCGGTCTCGGCGCGGCGATCGGTCGGCTCGCCGGCTCCCAGGACGGCGTGATCGCGGCCTCGAACGCGGTCGCGCTCCCGCTTCTGTTCCTCTCGGAGACGTTCGTCACCCCGGAGTTGCTTCCGGGCTGGTTCCGCCCCGCCCTGGCGTTCTCGCCGCTGACGTACGTCGCCCGCGGGATCCGCGCGGTGACGTACGCGGATGCGACGACGGCGGTCCTCCCGAACCTCCTGGCCGCGGCGGCGCTCGCTGCGGCGTTCTTCGCGGTCGGCGCGGCCGCCGTGCCCCGAACCGACTGAACCGGGTCGCGAGGGGTCGGCGGGTTTTATTCGCCCGTGGCGTCGACACCGACGTACGATGGTCACACTCGACACGAACGAAGCCACGGAACGGCTCGTCGACAGCGGCGTGGTCGCCGTGATGCGCGGCGCGGACCCCGACACCGCCGTCGAGGTCGCCGCGGCGTTGCACGACGGCGGCGTGACCGCCTTCGAGATCACCGCCGATACCCCCGACGCGATGGAACTCATCGCGGACGTGTCGGCGTCGTTCGACGAGTCGGCGGCGATCGTGGGCGCGGGGACGGTCCTCGACAGCGAGACTGCACACAGCGCCATCACCAGCGGCGCCGAGTTCGTTGTGGGGCCGACGTTCGACCCGGGAACGGTCGAGACCTGCAATCGCTACGGCGTCCCGGTCGCGCCGGGGGCACTCACGCCGACGGAGGCGCTGACCGCCTACGAGGCCGGCGCCGACATCGTGAAGCTGTTCCCCGCGTCGTCGATGGGGCCGGGGCATCTCTCCAGTATTGCGGGGCCGCTCCCCCAGATCCCGCTGATGCCGACGGGCGGGATCGACGTCGACAACGTCGCGGACTACATCGAGGCCGGCGCGGCGGTCGTCGGCGCCGGCAGCGCGATAATGGACGCGGAGGCGATCGAAGCGGGGGACTTCGAGTCGATCACGGAGACCGCACGCGAGTTCACCCGGGTGATCGCGGAGGCGCGGGGCGCTCGCGGGGAGTAGTCAGTCGGACAGCAGCGTCCCGACGTGGGCGTGAAGCGCCGGATCCAGTCGCTCGCGGAGCCGGTCGGGGTCGGTCTCGCCGTCGAGCGCGACCAGGTACGCGGTGCCGTCGGCGCCGCCGTACGCGCGCTGGAAGTCGTAGACGAACCCCGCAACCGTGACGCCCGGGGGAACGCCGGGGTCGGCGTGCAGGAACGCGGCCTGCTCGCGGACCGCACGTTCCGCGAGCCGATTTATCCCCGCCGGTCGCGGGGTGTCGGCGGTAACGATGCCGTTCTCGCGGGCCGCCTCGACGATCGGGACGAGCCGCTCGACCGCCGCGTGTACCGCGGGGGCGCCGTGGTCCTCGGCGTCGGCGTCGAAGACCGCGTCGTAGGCGGCGCTGATCGCTCCACAACCCGTGTGGCCGACGACCGCGACGAACCCGACGCCGAGCGACGAGACGGCGTAGCCGACGGTGTCGTTGACGACGCGGTCGCCGTCGACGTCCGCCCAGACCTGGTTGCCGACGTTGCTCCCGGTGAACAGATCGCCGTTCGAGCGGGCGCTCCAGATCCCCTCGGTCGGCACCCGGGAGTCCGAACAGGAGATCGACGCGACGCTCGGGCGTTGGACCTCCCTGACGGCGTCGAAGTGGCCGACATCGAGCGACGCGACGTGCTCGTCGTTGCTCCGCAGGAGCCCCTCGAGCGGATCCATACCGGACCCGTCGGTCGTTAGGGAGATCAATTGCCGGGGTCGCCGGATCAGTCCCGGTCGGTGGGGTCCTCGGCGTCTCCGGACCGGTCCGGGTCGGCGAGGGCGGGGTCCTCCGGGTCGGCATCGGCCGTCGCGCCGGTCGAGGGGTCCGGATCGCCCGCGTCGTAGGCGTCGTCGATGCCGATCCCGGCGCGCCCGGCGCGGTAGGCGTCGACCGCGCCGTCCAGTCGGGTTTCGAGTTCCTCGCGGAGGTCGTCGGCTCGTGCCCCCGAGATGTCGACCGCGGCGGCGTCCTGTCCGACCACCGACAGCGACCCCGCGGTGTCGACGGTGACCGTCGCGAGGTCGAGGCGACGCTGGAAGACGGTCCGGGCGTCGATCACGGTCTGTATCCGGTAGTAGGGGACGATCTTGGTCTGCCGCCGCAACACCCCGTTCCGGGTGACGACGTGGTGGTCACCGAGCCAGTGGCCGCGGTGTGTCCAGGTCGCGTGGGCGTACCAGACCGCGAGCGGGATCAGGATCGCGGGCGACCACGGCGGGAACGGCAGCGGGACGAACGCGTCGGCGGCGTACGCGATCCCGGTGAGGACGCCGACCACCAGCAGGTACCGAACCAGATACCGGCGCCGGGCCCGCTTCGGCGGCCGTCGGAACTCCACGTCGCCGACGGGTTCCAGCGCCTCGATCAGCGCCAGGACGCGCTCCCGCTTCGCCAGCGGAACCGCCGCCTCCGACCCCCGCGAACTCCCGCCGGAGCCGGGGGCGTAGCCCGCTGTCTCGATGTACAGCGTCGCGTAGCCGAAGTGCCGCTTCAGCGGGTTCTCCGACAGGGTCAGGGTCTGGATCTTGTCGAACGGGATCGACCCGTCGTACCGCTGGAAGAGCCCGCGTTCGTACTGGAGTTCCTCGCCCGACCGCACCAGCCGGAAGCCGTAGTACTGGGCGATGGCGGCGGCGGCGCCGACGATCCACGAGAGCACGGCGATACCGACCAGAACGAGGGTGGCGGCGACCGCGAGCGCGACACCCGAGGCCGAGGACAGGAACGTCGGGACCACGGTCGAACTGACCGTCGAAACGATCAGAAACAGGACGCCCGGCACGCGGAAGTCGATCGAGAGCGCGCCGACCAAGGCGAGTTCCGTCCGGCCGAGCGCGAACAGTTCGGTTTCCGACGGCCCCTCGAAGCGGCGGCCGGCCGGGTCCGCGGGGCGGTCCCCCGCCGGGGACTCGGCGTCGCTTCCGGTTTCGGCGGCGTCCTCGTCGCCGTCTGCTTCCTCGTCGGACCGCTTCAGCCGGCCGAGGGTCGCCTGGAGCCGTTTCGCCTCCTCGAAGGAGACGAACCGGAGCGTCGCCTCGGTCTCGCCGCCGCCGGCGGTCTCGAATGAGACGACCGCGATCCCGAACAACCGCTGGACCACGTTCCGGGAGATGTCGACGTTCTGGATCCGCCGCAACGGGATCTCGCGGCTGCGCCGGGAGAGCACCCCGGACTCGATGTCGAGGGTGTCCGCGCCGAGGTCGTAGGAGAACCGACGGACGTACGCCGTTTCGTAGCCGATCAACGCGAGGGCGCCGGCGCCCGCGAGCGCGAGCAGGACGAGCGGCCCCGCGGGACCGACGCCCGGAACGTCGAAGCCGCCCCCCATCGCGAACGCGACGGCGACCGCGATCCCGCCGCCGCGCTGGAGCACGCGGTACGGCACCGACAGCGGCGAGAGGCTCCGGGGCATCTCAGACGGCGTCCTCGCTCTCCGACCGGATCGCCAGCCGCTTCAGCCGCTCCCGCAGGTCGTCGGCGTCGCCCGGACCCAGCCCCGGGACCGACACGTCCGCGCCGCGGGAGCCGGCGGTGTAGACCACGGTGCTCGCCAGGCCGATCAGGCGCTCGATCGGCGACCGGGAGGTGTCGACGTGCTGGATCCGGACGAACGGGACCACCGTCCGGACCCGGGTGAACACCCCGCGTTCGAGGTACAGCGAGTCCCCGCGGACCTCGAAGCGCCACACCCGGTAGCGGAGGATCGCGAGGACGATCCCGAGCGACGCAAAGCCCACGAAGACCGCCGCGGGCGTCCAGCCGGGGAGCCACGGAGGCGCGAGAAATCGGGTGATGGCGACGGCGACGCCCGCGAGGATGGCGGCCGTGATGACGGCCCGACCCATCCATAACAGCCGAACGCGGGGGTGGAGTCTGTTCATCGGTCGGTCAGTAGAGTTCGATCCCCGCCGAGAGCAGTCCGGCGTCGACGAGCAGCAGGAGCCCAACCACGGCGGCGGCACGGAAGACGCCGGTCGCCGCCGAGGCTGGGGCGCGGACCCGCTTCTCGCGGAGTCCGTCCACGAGCCGGCTCCGCCCGATCTCGACGAGCGCGGTGAACACGAACCACAGCGCGAGCATCGCGAGCACCAGGTGACCCCGCGAGGTCCCGGTCAGCGACGCGACCGTGTAGCCCGTCCCGGCGAGGTGGCCGCCGGTGAGCAACATCACGACCGACGCGCCCCGGGAGAGGTACACCAGCCGGTCGGCGATGGCCTCCAGCGGGGCCGCATCGAGCGTCCCGTCGGCCGCCGCCGGCAGGACAGCCCCGGCGACGAAGACCACGCTGCCGACCCACAGCGCGCCGACGAGGACGTGGAGGGTCGTCATCACGGTGTCGATAGCCATAGGTGACCTCAGAGACCGGCCCCGCTTGAAACCCGGCGGTTCCGTCCGGCGTTGGAGGCCCCGTCATTGTGTCACCGGACCGAGGCCGCCGGCGGTCACGTCGATGCCCGGGGCGTAGTGGACGGTCGGTTCCGCGTCCGGCGCGTCGAACCCGCTGGCCGGAAACAGGGTATTGGAACGGATCGTCGCCGTCGCCTCGGCGATCGACCAGCGTGGATGCGAGATGTCGCCGGCGTACAGCCGGCTTCCAGCCGTGTAGAACCGGTAGTTCTCGGTCAGAAACGCCTCCAGGCTTCCCGGCTCCGGCGCGAACGTCTCGCCGGCCTGCCGGTAGGACGCGTCGAAGCGCGCCGGGGCGGCGTCGGCGTGTGTCCGGCGGCTCCGGAGCGTCATCGACCCGTCGTCCTCGCGGGTGTGCCGCATCTCCGCGCTGAAGTAGGGGAGCCGGAACGCCCCGCGGGCGATCGAGACGCCCAGGCGGTCGGCGGCGTCGAGGCTGAAGAAGTAGACGCCGCGGTCGCCGTTCGGGCCGGTGACGTAGGTGCGGAGGTTGAGTTCGGGAAACGACCGGCCGGCCGGCACGCCGCGGGGCCGGATCCCGGACATCACGAACCCGACGACGCCGAGCCACGCGTCCCCGTCGTGGGTCGCGACGTCCAGGCCGTCGGGCAGCTGTGCGGCGACGGTCGGGGCGTCGACGCGCCAGTGGGCAAAGACCACGTCGCGCCACCGCATCCGGAGGAGGTCCATACTCCAGGTAGGAGCTGCGGACACTTTCGGGTTCCCCTCGGCGGCGTCACCCGGTGTGTTCGGATTCCGGGAGCGGGGCGGCCGCGGCGTCGGCGAGCCGGTCGAGCGCCGTCCGAGTCGTCGCCGCGACGTAGAGGGTTCCGACGCCGGTCGGGCCCGTCTCGTCGGCGTCGGGGGAGACCGCTTCGCCGTTCTCCGGGTCCAGCACCCGGGTCCGGGCGCCCGCCTCCTTCGCGAGGAGTTCCCCGGCGTACTGCTCGTAGACGTCGGGGTAGTACGCCACGAGCCCCTCGATGCCGCCCCGGGCCAGAAGCCCCCAGTCGACGCACGGCGACCAGGTGTCGAGCACCCGCTTGCACTCGGCGCCGATCGACGATTCGACCCGGTCTGCGACCGCCCGACGGTCCGCGTCGCGGAGGGCGGGGAGGCCGACCACGAACGACACCGTCCCCGCCGACAGCGACACGTCGGAGTCGGCCGCGACCGGCGCCCCGTCGACAGTCGCACCGCCGTCGCGGCGCGCGAGATACAGATCGTCCGGGAGTGGCTCGTAGACCGCCGAAACCACCGGAGTGCCCTCGTGGAGGACGCAGGCCGCCGTGGCGAACGACGGGACCCCGGCGGCGAAGTTGTTGGTGCCGTCGAGCGGGTCCACGACCCACTCGTAGCGGTGATCGCCCGCCTGCCCGGACTCCTCGGCGCGGACCGCGTGGGCAGGGTACGCCTCCCCGATGACGTCGAGCACGCGCTCCTCGGCGGCGCGGTCCGCCGCCGCCTTCACGTCGTCGGTCCCGTAGTCGGCGTCGATCGATCCGTCCCGGAACGCGTCGGCGAGGTAGCCGCCGCCGGCGCGGACCGCCCGCTCGGCGACCGCTGTGAGTCGCGCCCGCGACGCCGTTTCGTCGGTCATACCTACCCAACCGGGCGACCGCGGCAAGAGCGTTCGGTTCCTCGGCCGCAGCGCGGTCGTCGGACCCCCGAGTCCCGCGCGACGGTACGCTTTACACCGTGGGACCGGTAGAACGGGTATGACGAAGTACTCCACCGGCGACAGCGGGGGCGGTGGCGACGGCGACAGTTGCGAACTCTGCGGCCGCTCGACCGGCAACCTCACCCGGGCGAACGTCGCCGGCGCGCAGCTTCAAGTCTGCTCCGACTGTGCCCCCCACGACGACGCGCGGCGGACGTCGGGCTCCGGCGGGTCGTCGAGCGGCGGCTCCGGGGGCGGGGACGGCGACAGTCCCTCGCGGGAGAAACGCGCCGCACAGCGGCAGGCGCGGCTGTACGATCAGACGCGGGGCGACGCGAGCCACTGGGAGTCCGGCACCGACTACGAGACGGACCAACTGCCGTATCTCGTCTCCGAGTACGGCAACAGAGCCGCAGCGGCCCGGCGTGAGGCGGGGTTGACCGTCGAGGAACTGGCAACGGAACTCGACGCCAAGGAGTCCGACATCGACGCCGTCGAGCAGGGGCGGGCGACGCGGGCCGGCGTCGGCGGGTCGCTCGTCCGGGCGCTCGAGGAGCGACTCGGCGTCGAACTGGTCGACGAGTGAGTCCGGGGGTCGGGCAAAGCGGGTCCGTCCGGAACGGTAACGGTTTTTCGGCTCCCACGCCTCACCGGATCGTATGCAGACACGCGCCCCGTCGGAACCGAAGGTACGGAAGTTCACGGCCGAAGTCGTCGACGTCGACGGCCGCACGGTAACGCTCGATGAGACGTATTTCTACGCGGAGAGCGGCGGCCAGCCGTCGGACCGGGGGACGATCGACGGCGTTCGGGTCGTCGACGTCCAGACGGTCGACGATGCGGTTCGTCACACCCTCGCGGCGGAGCCCTCGTTCGAGGTCGACGAGCGGGTGACCGGTGTCGTCGACGACGACTTCCGGACGTACTGTATGCGAGCCCACACCGCGAGTCACGTACTCTACGGCGCGGGTCGCCGGCTGCTCGACGACCTCGGCTACGGCGGATTCGACATCTCGGAATCGAAGGTCCGAGTCGACTTCACGACCTCCACCGACATCGACGACGAGGTGCTCGTGGAACTCGAACGCCTCACCAACCGGGCGGTCTGGGAGTCCCGCGACGTCTCCTGGGAGGAGGTCCCGACCGCGGAGGCAACCGCCCGGGACGACGTCGCGTTCAACACCAAGACCGAGGAGGGTGTGATGGACGACGCCGACACGGTCCGGATCGTGGAGGTCGACGGGTGGGACGTGGCCGCCTGCGGCGGGACCCACGTCGCGAACACCCGCGAGATCGGCCCGGTGACGCTTTTCGACCGGTCGAACCCCGGGGAGGGGCTCACCCGCGTCGAGTTCGCGGTCGGCCCCGACGGGATCGACCGCCGGGCGAGCCGCCACCGGGCGCTCAGGGAGGCGACGGTCGCTCTGGAGACGAACGCCGAGGAGCTGGCGGAGACGGCGGCCTCGGTCCGCGAAGAGCGGGACGAGCTCCGCGACCGGGTCCGTGACCTCGAACGGGCCGCCGTCGCCGACGCCATAGAGGGCTTCGAGCCCGTCGAAGCACACGGGACGGCGTGGCGCGTCGGCGTCCTGGAGGGAACCGAGCCGAACGACGCCGGGGAGGCCGCCAAGGACGCGGTCGGCGACGGTGAGGTCGTCGGCGCGGTCGGCGACGGCGAGCGTCCCTACGTGGTCGTCGCCGCGGGGCCCGAGAGCGACGTGCACGCGGGCGAGGTCGTCGGTGCAGTCACCGACCGGTTCGGCGGGGGCGGGGGTGGCGGGCCGCCGTTCGCGCAGGGCGGCGGGCTCGACGCCGACCCCGAGGCGGTCGTCGAGACCCTCCGGGAGATCGCGACACGGAACTGAGGGCGCCGCGGCCGGTGGCCGCAGCGGTCCGGCGCCGTCGGCTTCGAAGCCTCTTTTCGCATCGGCACCGTGCACACGGTAATGACGACCGGTTCAGTCCCGGACCTCGACGCGTTCGACGCCGTCGTCTGGGATCTCGACGGGACGCTCGTGCAGCTGCAGGTGGACTGGGATCGCGTCGCTTCGGACGTGACCGCGACCTTCGAGTCCGCCGGGATCGACGCCGCCGGGATCGACCTCTGGGAGATGCTGAACCTCGCGGACCGGACGGACCTCCGCGAGGAGGTCGAGGCCGTCATCGCGGAGCACGAACGTACGGGGGCGGCGGCGTCCGACCGGCTGCCGTGTGCCGACGCGCTCGGCCGGGCCGACGCGGAGGCGGTCTGCTCGCTGAACTGCGAGACGGCCTGTCGGGTCGCACTCGACACCCACGGGCTCGCGCCACACGTCGACGCCGTCGTCGGCCGCGACACCGTCGCGACTCGCAAGCCCGACCCCGAACCGTTGCTCGAAGCCCTCCGCCGGCTCGATCGCTCGCCCGATGACGCCCTCTTCGTCGGTGACTCGCCCCGCGACGCGGAGGCCGCCGAACGTGCCGGGGTAGCGTTCCGGTACGTCGACGAGGGCTGACTCCGGACCGGCCTCCGATCCGGACGCGGCCCGGTGGAAGCAGGCGCAACACGGGTGTTAAGTCGATCCGGACCCGACTCACAATCGATGAGTCACCCGGTTCGGTACTACTGTCCCCACTGCGGCGCCGTCGTCGAACTCGACCGCGAGGGATACCTCTCGGATAAGTCGGTCACGCCGTACCCGCTCGTCGGGTGGGAGTACCGCGGCCCCGACGAGGACTACGACGACGCCGACGGGGTCCGGCTGGTCTGCGGCGACGACGCGGGGGTCGAGGGCCTCCGGTGGACGGGCGACCGGATGACCGCCGACGACGTGGCGGAGCCGGGCGCCGAGAGCCCGTGCGGGCAGGAGTTTTACCTGTCGTTCGTCCGATTCGAGGAGGGCGAGGAGGTCGACCCCGAGCCGGAACCGTCGCACGTCGAAATCGCCGCCGAGGGGCCGAGCGGTCCGCGGGGCCCGGACGGGCCGAGCGGGTTCGGGCTGTAAGCTACCGGACCGGGCTTTGCGACCGCGACTCACCTCGACAACCTCGCACGGGTCTGGATCCACCCCAGCGGCACCGACGGGCGCGACATCGCGTCTCGATCCCCGGAGGAAACGCAACGACCCCGTACACGACGGTTGGAGGTGCTCCCCCCGGGAAGGATTACGACGGCACCGAGGTCGAACGGGTCCCCCTCGAACCGGCCGACGAGGAGTGACGGTCACCTACGCCGGCCCTGGTTTTCCGCCTCCTACTCGAAGTCCGGACGCGCCGATATCGACCGCCGGCGAAACCGACCCGCTATCTTCCCAACGAGGCCGGTAAAACGCCAGAGTTCGGCTACCGGCTCTCCCGCTGTTCGACCTTGTTCGGCTCGACGAAATCCGCTATGGATTGCTACGAGGTCATCTGGGCTTTACCACAGAAATTCGTCCAGTGGTAAGGTTCTTGTTCTATTCCACCTTAGTCCACTCTATGTCAGCGGAGACGGACCGGCAGGGTCGACTGTACATCCCCAAGGAGGTGCGGAAGAAGTACGGTGAACGGTATCACATCGTGACCTACGAGGACAGAATCGAACTCATTCCGGTTGCAGACGACCCGCTCGCCGCCGTCCGTGAGGCGGCAGGTGGCCTCCGTGATGCGTCCGTCGAGGAGGTTCGAGAGGACATCGAAGAGGAAGCGAAGGTAGACGCCCGAGAGAAGGACGCCGATAGATGACGGTGTACGTCGAGACGGACTTCCTGCTCGCGCTCGCCAAGAACTCCGACTGGTTGCAGGGGTCGGCTGAAGAAGCCCTCAACGAGTATGAGGTCGAAACCTCGGCGTTCTCGTATCTCGAACTCGTCCTCGCTCGGGAACGCTACGAGTTCGATTACGTTCCGCTCGTGGCCAATCTGCTCGAACTCGTCCCCGTGCGGGACGAGGAGGAGACGCAGGTGGTGCTGAAGGCTATCAATTACTACGAGGAAGGAATGACGCCGTTCGACGCGTTTCACGCCGCGACCGCAGAGACACGTGGAATGGACGTCCTCTCGTCGGAGAGAGATTACGACGGCATCGAAGTCGAACGGGTCCCCCTCGAACCGGCCGACGAGGAGTAACGGTCACCTGCGCCGGCTCCGAGCTTCCGCCTCCTACTCGAAGTCCGGACGCGCCGATATCGACCGCCGGCGAAACCGACCCGCTATCTTCCCGACGAGGCCGGTAAAACGCCAGAATCCGGCTACCGGCTCTCCCGCTGTTCGCCCTTGTTCAGGTGGTCAGCTGGTGTAACAGAGACAGCACATATTGTCGCTATCTGGTGAACCTTCTGGGTGTCATTCTATTCCATCAACTCGGTTGGAGAGATGGCACCGTTCTCCAGTAGTTCACCATCGAACGTGACCAGCGTGGCGTCGATATCCTCGGCGAGAGCGAGAAGAACGCAGTCGAGTGTGTACAGTAACGTGTCTTGCTGGAGACTATACGCCGAAATCTGGTCGCTGATTTCCGGCGCGTAGATATCGACGCCTCCGTGGATATCCGCCAGTACCTCTTCGACTCGTTCCTGTTCTACGCGCTTCTTTTTCGTCAACACCGACCGAATTTCCATAGGATTGGGAATCGACGTACAAAAGTCGTGATTCTCGTTCAGCAGTTCAGTCGCTACGTCACTGCGACCCGGTTCGTCGGTGATGCTAGCGATGAAAACGTTCGTATCGACGAATACTTTCATCGACGTTCTCGCGCTTCGCGTACCGCCTCCACGGAGTCGATGTCGACATCAGCCAGTCGTCCCGACAGCAGGTCGCCGAGTTTGACTGCCGACTTGTCGTCCTCGTCGGTTGGCTTCGACCAATCCGGCGGCGTTGCGTAACTTCCCATATGGCTGGATAGAGGTGGTGATGATAAATCAATTTGGCCGGTCGCGCTCTCCGGCCGATTCGATAGCGAGGCGAACGCCCCTGAGGGTGGTATCCTACCGGCTCTCCCGCTGTTCGACCTTGTTCAGCTCGATCAGCAGCCGGAAGACGGCCTTCACCAGGTTCGAATCCACGTCGAAATGCTCGGCGTTCCGGCCGGCACGCTCCATCACGCGCTCCTCCTGGCCCTCGTCGGTCGTGGGCAGGCCCTGCTGGGCTTTCACCTCCGCGATCGAGTCGGCGACGTAGGTCCGACGGGCGATCAGCTCGACGAGCTCCCGGTCGATGCTTTCGATCTCCTCGCGGAGTTCCTCCAGCGACGGTTCCCCCTCGGTGTGGTCGTTGTTGCTCATAGGATGTGTGCTCCGTCGGCCCGCGTCGTGGTTCGCCAGGTCCGCCCGCTGCGCTCGCTCCAGCGGTCGTGGACGCGATCGAGGTCAGCGGCGTCCCCGACCGCGACGACGCTCGGGCCCGTGCCCGACAGCGACACCCCCGCAGCGTGCGGCATCGCCTCGACCGCCGGATCCGGTGAGAACCCGAGCGCGGCCGAGAACGCCAGCCCGTTGACCGTCATCGCCTCGGCGTACCGGTCCTCCAAGGCGAGGTCCGCGACCAGTTCCGCCATCGGCGCGACGTTCGCACACCGCTCGACGTCGGCGTCGGCGGAGTAAGCCCGTTCCTCCGGCGTCCAGACGAGGACGTCCCAGCCCACCTCGTTGCGGGCGAGCAGTTCGTCTTCCTCGTTGTTGGTGACGGTGACGCCCCCGAGCATCGACGCCGAGGCGTCGTCGAACGCGCCGGTGACGGTGACGCCGGTCTCCCGCGCCGCACGGACGCCGAGCCGACACGCCGCGAGCGGATCGGGGTCGGCGCCGAGCGCGTCGGCGGTCGCGAGCACGGCCGCGTTGGCGGCGGCGCTGGAACTCTTCAGCCCCGCCGCCATCGGCACGTCGCTTTCGGTCCGGACGGTCCCGCCCGACGCGCCGTCGCCGTAGGCCTCGCTCGCGAGCTCGACGCACCGCTCGATCAGGTCGGTGTCGGCGTCGCCCTCGTCGACCACTGTTCCCGTCACGCGCCCGGAGCCGTCGAGTTCGACGGTTGCTGTCGTCTCGACGTCGATAGCGAACGCGGAGCCGACGCCGGTCGACAGCGCGTTCAGCACCGTCCCTGCTCCGAGCGCGGCTGCACGACCTCGCATACAGCAAGGCGGGGCGACCGGCCTAAAAGGTGTAGCGGTCGACGGGCGGGATCAGTCCGACTCCGACGACGCGGCGGGCTCCCGCCGGACCATCTCCAGCACGCGCCAGGAGACGACCTCGGTGCCCTCGGCGTCGGAGCCGATCACGTCGGCGTCGACGTAGCCCCGTTCGGGATCCGACTCCGAGACCCGCTTGTCCGCGACCACGACGTCGACTGTCAGGCTGTCGCCCGGGCGGACGGCCGGTGGCACCGGAGGTCGTCGATGCCGCGTCTCCCCAGGAACGCGACCCGCCGGAAGAACGCCTCCGTCGAGAGGCGGCTGCAGGCGCAGAAGCTGTGGAGGCCGCTGGCGACGAGGCCGCCACGGCGACGCCTCGCCCGCCGCCTCGTCGAGGTGGAACGGCTGTGGGTCGTACTCGGCGGCGAACTCGACGATCGACTCCCGGGAGAACGTGATCGACCGGTCGGCCCGGAAGCGGTCGCCCACCGCGACCTCCTCGAAGGTAAGGTGGTTCTCGCTTGCGTTTCCCGCCCCCCGCTGTCGCCGGCAGCGTCGTCGGACCCCCTCACGCTTCTGCCGCCGTCGGCCAAGGACGAAGCCGCTACGTTCCCGGGTGGGCGCCGTCGACCCGGGTCGGACGAGAGCGCCGGCAGCGGATCCAGCCGGACCGTGGCCGTGCCCGGACGCAACGGAGCGCCCGCACCGCGGTCCTTTTGGGAGCCCCGGCCGAAATCCGGGGTATGAGCGCGCACAGCGACGTCCCGCCGAGCACCGTCGGCGTCGAACTCCTCGAATCCGGCGTCGAGGTGGAGTACGTCGACGGCCGGACGACGTTCTACCGGGGCGTTCCCGAGCCCGTCACCGACACGCTCACTACGCCGCCGAAAAAGGAAACGCACGTCCTCGTCACCGACCCGACGGAAACCGAGGGCGTCCTGCTCTACGTCAACGACCTGAAGACCCACGACGACATCCTCGAGTCGACGGGGGTCGGGCGGGTCATCCTCGACGACGGCGGGAGCGAGGAGGTGTTCCCCGGGGTGACGGTGCGCCGCCCCGGCGGGATGCGGACGGAAGTCGAGGCCGACCCCGAAGTCGCCCGCGGCCGCGTGTTCGTCTTCGTCGAGGACGACTGGGGGGAGGCCTCCTACGAGTTCGTGACCGAGGGCGATACCGACACCGAGGACGCCGCGTCCGACGATTCCACCGCCGAATGAGCCTCAGGAAACGGTGGCAGCCGCTGACGCGGTCGACGGTCGGATCCGCGCCGGAGGCGTACGGCCTGATCGAGTTCGGCGACGGCGACGGGACCGTCCTCCGGGCCGCGGCGGGCTTTCTCCCGGACGAACTCCGCGAGGAGTTGGCCTACGGTGACGCCGAACAGGTGCGGTGGAAGCGCGCACAGTCCCGCGAGCACGCAGAGCGGCTGCTGGACGAGCGGTAGGGGTTGCCTCGGATGACCGGTTCGTCGATCCGAGCGTCGACGTAGCTGCGGGGACGAATCCGTCTTCGATCAGTCGTCGCGGTCGCTGTGGTCGTCGTGATCACCATCGTCACCGTGGTCGTCGCGGTCACCATCGTCACCGTGATCGTCGTGGTGTCCCTCCTCGGGTTCGGTTGCCACGCCGGCGAGGTTCCCCGCCTCGTCGAACCGCTTCGCACGCAGGAACCGCGTTCGGTAGCGGTTGGCGCCCTCGTAGACGTCGGCCTCTCGGATCTCGTCGATCCGGTCGTCGGCGACGGCGTCGACGATGGCCTCGATCTGTTCCTTCTCGGAGGGCGTCAGCTCGAACTCGTAGGTGCGGGTCTCTTCCTCCTCCAGTTTCGTCCACTTGCGCGCGGCGGCGACGACCAGCGAGCAGGGTTCCCGGCAGGGGAACGCCCCGGTCCCGCCGTCGGCTTCGAGGTCGTGGTCGGCGTCGTACTGCCACTCCCGGCGCTTGAGACACTGGGAGTCGACACAGCAGGCCTCGGCCAGCCAGTCGACGGCGTCGGGTGGAAGTTCCTCGACGACGTCATAGATCCCGGTCTGGCGCTCGGCGGTCTCCCGCCAGTGGGTGACGTCGAGGTCGCCCTCGCGTTCGAGGTTCCAGTTCGCGATCGAGGCGGGGTAGATCGTGTCCAGCGTCTCAACGGCGTCGCGGCCGTCAAGGTCGGGGAAGACCCACCCCGAGACCAGCGAGGGGGCAGTCCGGAGCGGGCGGTACCGGCCCCGTTCGTCGTAGGTGGACAGCTCCCGGGCGGAAAGCGGGTCGTGGTAGGCGTCCAGTTCGTCGTGATCGACGCCGGCGTCGTCGACGTGGCGGATCTCGTAGCGGCGGTGACCGTCCGCGCCGAGCGTCGCGGTCACGACGACCTCGCCCCACTCGGTCTCCAGCCCCGACCGGAGCGCGTCGTACCGCTCGGGGACGGGGTGCTCGTCGGCGGCCTCGGCGTGGCGGAGGAACGCCCGGCGGTGCCGGCCGCGTCGGCCGATGGCCTCCTCCCAGAAGTACCAGTTTGTGATATATGGGACGACGTGATCCGAGCGGACCGCTTCACGAAGCTCCGGCTCCGACAGTCCATCGTGGCTCTCGTCGGGCGTTTCGAGCGCGTAACCGTCGTCGTCGTCCGTCACCCGGAGGCCGTCGAGTTCGACGGGGCGCTCGGCGACCCGGTCGAGCAGGGCGTCGACCTGTTCGTCCCGCACGTCAGTCACCCGCCGCCTGCGTCTCGCGGGTCGCCTCGCGGACGGTCGCGATCGCGGCGTCGATATCGGCGCCGGCGTCGGAGGCCCGTTCGAGCACGACGTCCGCCATCAGGCCCTCGGTGCCGACCGCGCCGGCGTACCAGATCCGGTGGCCCTCGACCGTCGCGGGCACGTCGTAGCCGGTCCGGTAGTCGTCGGTCAGCCCCATATCCTCGGGGATGTCCTCCTGGGTGTGGAACCCGTCGGCGACGAAAAGCGGGACCACCACCACGTCCTCGCTCCCGAAGTAGTCGGTGACGTCGTCGACCTCGGGTTCCTCGTCCATGTACAGCGCCTGCACCTCGTCGAAGCGGTCCATCCCGCGGACGCGGTCGGCGTGGTACTCGATCGCCTTCGCGGAGTTCTCGTTGCGCTCGGTGCCGTGGCCGACGACCGCGAAGCCGAACCCCTCGCCGACGTCGGGGTCGCCGGTCACCGTCTCGGCGCGCCGGACCAGCACGTCGGTCATCGCCTCGTGGGTGCCGACCGGCCCGCAGTAGTGGACGGTCTGGCCGGTGTCCTCCGCGACGAGGGTTGCGGTATCCGCGCTCAGCCCGTCGGAGTCCCACTCGGAGACGTCCCACCCCGACAGCCGGAGTTCCCGCGGGATCACCTGTTCGGTGAAGTACCCCTCGCTGATGAAAAGCGGGACGACGTAGACCTCGTCGCTCTCGACGGTCCGGAGGACCTCCCGGAGGGAGGGCTCTTCCTTCCAGAACCCGGTTTTTACCTCGTCGAACGCGCCCGTCTCGCGGATGGTGTCCGCGTGCCGGTGGGTCGGCGTCGACGAGTCGGGATTGAGGTGCGACCCGTGAGCCAGGATGACCAGCGCTTGCATACGAGACGCTGGGAACGGCGCACTCTTAGGGACTTCGGGTCTCCGTGCGGGGGCGGCATCCCGAGCCGACGGTCCGGCCGTCGTGTCCGCCCGGTCACTGACCTGGCGGGCCTACGTCCGCCCGGGGTCGCCGGTGCACTGCCGGATGACCTCGCTGACGACGTCCCGGTCGGCCGCGATCAGGTACCGCCGGCCCTCCACGAGCGTCGTGGAGTGTTGGACCGCGACGTGGCCGTCGGTCTCGGCAATGACGACCGACCCCTCCGGCAGGACCTCCGAGACGACCTTGCCCGCGGCCGGGGCGCCGTAGCCGACCCGGATGTCGAGGATTTCGAGGTCGCCCGTCACCTCCTCCAGCGTCCGGACGTCGCTCCCGGTGAGGGCGTTGACCGCCGCCCGGACGCTTGCGCGTTCCGGGAAGTAGACCTCGTCGACGTACTCGTTGTACTCGTCGCCCGCGCGATCCTCGATCCGGGCGACGGTCCTGACGTTCGAGCCGAACTCCTTTGCGGCCATACACACCACGAGGTTCGTGTCCTCCTTGTCGGTCAGCGCGCCGACGACCTCGGTCGCGTCCGAGAGCACCTCCCGCAGGACCGACGGCTTCGTCGCGTCGCCCTGACGGACGTTGATGTGCTCGTGATCGACGGCCTCGACCGCGTCCGGGTCGGGGTCGATGACGGTCACCGTCCGCCCGCGGTCCGCGAACTGTTCGGCAACTCGGTTTCCGACGCGTCCGCTCCCTGCGATGACGACGTGTGGTGAATCGCTCATACCGGCAAAACACACTAATAATAAATAAGGATCCTTGCCGACATCCGGTGGCTTTTTTCAGTCACCCCGGGATGCAAACCGGCCGGCCGCCGGTCGGGGCAGGGGTGGCTGCTTCCGGGGGTCCGCCGGGTTACCACCGGACGAGAAGCGGGTGGTGAACCGTGCGCACGGTTTATTGTTCCCGTGCCGGAAGGTCTACTATCCGCTCGTCCCCGCGAGGAAGCGCCCCTGTCGCCGGCGCGGGTGCGGGAGACGCAGGCGGTGCCACGAACACAGATGTCACCGGATGATCCGAGACGGACGATACGACGTCGAAACGTGCAGAGCGACCGCGAGTGGCCGGCGGCAACCGGGCGCTCGGCCGGAAGGGATCCGGCCACGGGAGTGACCGGCCGATGAACTTCGCGAACCACGTCGACATCACTGCGCGCAATCACGGCGGCGCCCTCGCGGTGGCGGACCCTGCGAGAGAACTCACCTACACCGAACTGTCCCGGGAGACCGACGCCGTCGCAAGCGGGCTGGCGGAACTGGGCGTCGACCCGGGCGACCGGGTCGCCCTGTTCCTGCCGAACGGTGTGACGTTTCTGACGGCGTACTTCGGCGCGATGAAGCGCGGCGCGGTCCCGGTGCCGATCAACCTCCGGTTCGACCCCGAGACCATCGGGTTCGTGCTCCGGAGCACCGGCGCGTCGGTGCTCGTCACGAGCGGCCGGTTCGAGGACGCCGTCGCCGACCGCGACGTGGACATCGAGCACCTGGTCGTCGCGGACGGCGACGCCGGGACGGGATACGACGAACTCGTCGACACCGAGGGTCGCGCCGACGTGTGCGAACGTCGGAGCAACGAACTGGCGGAGCTGCTGTTCACAAGCGGGACGACGGGCCGGCCGAAGGGCGTCAAACACACCCACGGGAACCTCGCGGCCAACGGGTGGGGGTACGTCCGCTACTTCGAGTTTTACTCGGCGGAGACGGTCGGCCTGACGGTCGTGCCGCTGTTCCACGCGGCGGGGTTGAACGTCACCGCGACCCCGCTCGTGCTCGTCGGCGCCGAGAACCACTTCCTGCCGGCGTGGGACGCCGAGACCGGCCTGGAGACGATGGCCGGTCGCGGGGTGACGACGGCGATGTTCGTGCCGACGATGGTCATCGACCTGCTCGAATTCGGGACCGAGGGGTACGACCTCTCGGCGCTGTCGCACGTGATCGTCGGCGGATCACCGATGCCAAAAGAGCGGATCGAGGCCGCCGAGGAGGCGCTCGGCGTCACGCTGCTGGAAGGGTACGGGATGACGGAGACGACCCCCGCGGCTGCAGTCAACCGGCCCGACCAGGACGTCCGGAAGGCGGGGAGCATCGGGCCGCCGATGCGGGACCTCGTCGACGTGCGCATCGAGGACCCCGAGACCGGCCGAGCTGTCGGGGTCGACGAGAAAGGCGAACTGCTCTGGCGCGGCGATACGGTCACCCCCGGATACTGGAACGACCCGGAGGCGAACGCGGAGTCGTTCGTCGACCGCGAGGGAGAGACGTGGCTCCGGTCGGGGGACATCGGCCGGATGGACGAAGACGGCCACCTGTTCGTGGAGGACCGCCTCGACGATATGATCGTCACCGGCGGCGAGAACGTTTACCCACGGGAGGTCGAGGACGTCGTCTACGAACTCGACGGGGTCGTCGAGGTCAGCGTCGTGGGGACGCCGCAGGAACGCCTCGGCGAGCAGGTCACCGCGGTCGTCGTCGGAGACGGGACAGTCACCGCATCGGACGTCGAGTCGATCTGTCGCGACCGCCTCGCGGACTACAAGGTCCCGCGCTCGGTCGAGTTCGTCGAATCGATCCCGAAGACTTCGACCCGGAAAGTCGACAAGGTGGCGCTTCGCGAGCGGTTCGGCGGGGACGGCTGATCGGCCCCTTCGGCGGCCACGGCACACTGCTTCCCGGCCGAAACCCGCTCGCTTTTGAGGGCCGCAATCGAGGGGTCGGGTATGTCACTGGCCGCAGAGACGCGGGCCGCAGTCAGGGCCCGGCCGTGGTTGCGCTACGCGCTCCGTGCGGGCGTCGTGAACTACGCGGCTGCAGCGGAGTCCCTCGACGTCGGGGGCGACCGCGACGCCGTCGCGACCGCGCTCCGCCGGTTCGCCGGGGACCTCCCCGATATCGACACCGACGCCCGCGAGGTCACCGTCCGGATGCGCAGCGGCGTCGGCCTCGGTGGCGCCGACGGCGACGCCGGGAGCGGCGATAGCGACGGCGCCGCCGGCGCGGGCACTGCGGACGCCGACCCGATCGCGTCGGTCGGCGGCGAACGGATCCTGCCGGGTGGCGGCGGATTGACCGCCGTCACAGCCGACGGCGACGTTGACGCCGCGGCGCTGTCGGCTGTCGTCGACCGGCTCGCGGCCGAGAACGTGGTTGTTGACGCCGCAGGCGTCGCGGGCGACCGCCTCGCCGTGGTGGTCCCGCGGAGCGACGGGGCAAACGCGCTGCGGCTGGTCGAGGAGGCACTGGCGGCGGTCCCCGACGGGTAACACCCACTCGGACGGGCTCCGAGGACTGTCCGTCGGGTCCGGGACCGACGCGAAGCGGTAGCCCGGTTCGTCTCAGACCGACAGCCGATCGATCGCCCCCCGAATGACCGTCGCGGAGTCGGCCAGCGCCTCCCGTTCCGCGGGCGAGAGCTCCGATTCGAGGACGTCGCGGACGCCGTGACGACCGACGACACACGGGAGGCTCAGGGTGACATCGTGGTCGATACCGTGGTGGCCCGACGCCCGCGTCGAGACCGTGAGGACCGCGTCGTCGTCGCCGAGGATCCCGTCGACGATCCGCGCCACCGACCGCGCGACGCGGTAGTTCGTGCGGCCTTTCCGTTCGATGATCTCGTAGGCGGCGTTTCGGACCTCGTCGCCGACCCGCGTCCGGAACGCGTCGACGTCGTCGATCCCGTTGTGAGCGCAGTACGACTCGAAGGGAACGCCGCCGACGTTCGCCGTGCTCCAGACGAGGACCTCGCTGTCGCCGTGTTCGCCGATCACGTGCGCCGCGACGTCGGCGGGGTCGATGTCGAACGCCCGACCCAGCGCGTGTCTGAACCTCGCGGTGTCGAGGACGGTGCCCGATCCGATCACCTGGCCGGCGGGGAGGTCCGAGACGGTCCGGGCGACGTGCGTGAGGACGTCGACCGGGTTTGTGACCACGAGCACCATCGCGTCGTCGTCCAGCCCGCTCGTGACCTGCGGGATCATCTCGGCGAACATGTCGGCATTCCGGTCGAGCAGGTCCAGGCGCGTCTCGTCCGGCGCCTGACTCGCACCCGCCGTGACGATCACCACGTCGGCATCCCAGCAGTCCTCGTACTCGCCCGTGCGGACGTCCGTCGAGGGCACGAACGGCGTGCCGTGGGCGAGATCCATCGCCTCGCCGGCCGCCCGCTCGTCGTCGATGTCCACGAGAACGATCTCGTCGACGAGGCGGCTGCTGGTGAGTGCGAAGGCGGTCGTCGACCCGACTGCGCCGGCTCCGCCGACGATAGCGACTGTTCCCCCGCGGCGTCGTTGCGACATACGCGATTATTACTATGATACGAGTAAATATTTGACGACCCCGGGTTCGTTCCCGCCTGGCGGCTCCCTGTCGCGGCGACGGAAGTGCGAGTCGTGCCGAGAGACTGGAGGGGGTCCCGGATCCGCACCCCGCCGTTCCGACGGGTTGAAAACCACCACCGGTGAAGTTGCGGGCGATGACGCTGTCCGTGACCAACACCCTGACGGGGGAGCGCGAGCGCTTCGAGCCGCGGAACGAGGACGAAGTCCTGCTCTACGTCTGTGGGCTGACGGTCTCGGACGAGGCACACCTCGGCCACGCCCGACTCTGGATGCACGCCGACGTGATGCACCGCTGGCTCGAACACGAGGGCTACGACGTGCGCCACGTCGAGAACTTCACCGACGTCAACGAGAAGATCGTCGCGCGGACCGGCGAGCCGGGCGTCGGCGACACCGAACCGGAGGTGGCCGACCACTTCACCTCCGCGGTGATCCGGGACATGCGCGGGTTGAACCTGAAGCGCGCGGAGGTGTACCCCCGCGTCTCCGAACACGTCCCCGAGATCGTCGACCTCGTGGAGACGTTGATCGACCGCGGGTACGCCTACGAGTCCAACGGCTCCGTGTACTTCGACGTCACCGCCTTCGAGGAGTACGGCAAGCTCTCGAACCAGGACTTAGCGGCGATCGAGTCCCAGGGCGACGAGGACGAACGCGCCGAGAAGCGCCACCCCGCTGACTTCGCGCTCTGGAAGGCGGGCGCGGTCGCCCCCGACGACGTTGCCGAGCACCGCGACCCCGACCTCGACCCGATCGCGGAGCCGACCGGCGAGACGTGGGCCTCGCCGTGGGGCGAGGGCCGGCCGGGGTGGCACGTCGAGTGCTCGGTGATGTCGATGACGCATCTGGACGACACCATCGACATCCACGTCGGCGGCCGCGACCTGGTCTTTCCACACCACGAAAACGAGATCGCCCAAAGCGAGGCCGCGACCGGCGAGACGTTCGCCCGGTACTGGCTCCACGTCGGGCTGCTCCAGACCGCCGGCGACAAGATGTCCTCCAGCCTCGGGAACTTCCTCACCGTCGACGAGGCCTTAGCGGAGTACGGCGTGGACGTGATCCGGACGTTCTACCTCTCGACGGCGTACCGCAGCGAGCAGACGTTCGGCGAGGCCGAGATGCGGGAGGCCGAAGAGCGGTGGGACCGGCTGGAACGCGCCTACGACGCCGCGGTCGCGGCCTGTGACAGCACCGACGCCTACGCGACTGTGGCGGACGAGGACCTCCGCGACGCCGTCGCCGAGACGCGGGAATCGTTCCGCGGAGCGATGAACGACGACTTCAACGTCCGGGAGGCGATGGCGGCGCTGTCGGCGCTCGGAACGGCGGTGAACCGCCACCTCGACGGCCACACCGAGTACGACTACCGGGCGCTCCGGGAGGCCGTCGAGACCTTCGAGGAACTCGGCGGCGACGTCTTCGGGCTCTCGCTGGGCGCCGACGCGACCGAGGGCGGCGACGTGACCGTCGCCGGCGAGTTGGTCGAACTCGTGTTGGAGGTCCGGGAGGCCGAACGCGAGGCCGGCAACTACGAGCGGGCCGACGAGCTCAGAGACGAGCTGACGGCGCTCGGGATCGAGGTCCAGGACGGCAACGACGGGCCGACCTACCGGTTCGAGTGAGGAGCGTCGCCGGCACCCCGACGACCGGGACCCTCACTCGGTCGTGAAAAGCTCCGTGCCCGCGGGAACCTCGAACAGCCCCATCCGAACGCCGGCGTCGAGCCACCCGTAGCCGTAGGAGAACGCCGCGAGGGCGTTCACCGGATCGTCGTCCTCGCGGAAGTGTCTCCCGTCCTCCAGGTACGAGAACGCCATCTCGCGGACGTCGGTCGCGGCCCGGCCGAGCGGCGTCGACTCCGGTACGGCGACCTCCGCGACCGAGAGCGCGTCGGCGAGCATCCCCTCGTAGCGGTCCGTCTTCTCCGCCAGGTCGGCAGCCATACCTGCGTTTCGGGCGCCCACCGTTACCATACTTCCGACCGCCGCGAACGCGCCTACCGGTCGCTGGCGGCGACGTAGATCCCCGCAAGCACCACGGCCCCGCCGACCGCCGTCGTCGGGCCGATGACCTCGTTGAGCAGGAGGAAGGCGAGTATCGCGCTCGCGACCGGTTCCGCCAGAAGCGTCACGCTGACGACGCCGGACTCCAGGTGCCCCAGCGACCAGTTCAGCACCGTGTGCCCGAGGATGCCCGGGCCGACGGCCATCCCGGCGAAGAGCAACCACTCCCGCAGCGGATACGCGAGGAGCGGCAGGCCGTTCGTGACGGCAACCGCGAACAGCACGGCCGCACAGACGGCGTAGACGACGGTGACGTACGGCACCACCGGGAGTCGCTGGCGGAACGACCGGCCCGCCAGGACGTACCCCGCCAGCGCGACCGCCGATACGAGCGCGAGTGCGTTGCCGTACAGCGGCCGCGCACCCAACACCGGGCCGCCCAGCAGATCGCCCACGGAGAGCGTCACCGTCCCCACCAGCGCGACCGCGGCCCCGGCGAGCATCCGGCGACTGAACCGCTCGTCCAGCAGGAGCGCCGCCCCGGCAGCGACGAACAGCGGCTGCGATTGGACCAGCGTCACCGACGCCGCGACGCTCGTCCAATCGAGGCTCTCGAACCACAGCGCGAAGTGGACGGCCAGGAACACGCCGGGCACCGAAAGCCGGAGGTACGACCGCGCCGAGAACGACCGGAAGGCGTCGGCGTGTCGCCGGACCGCCACCGGCGCGAGCAACAGCGTGGTAAACAGCACCCGGTAGAGCGCCTGGACGACCGCCGGCGCGCGGCTCCAGTTGATGAGGATCGCGCTCGTCGAGACCGCGAGGATCGCTACCCCCAGGCCGAACTTCGGACGGACCGCGGGCGATTCCGTCTGCGTCGCCATACTACACCTGTGGCGCAGGCGTCCGCGGGTGGTGGAACGTCGGCGCTGCTCGTGATGTCGCCACCGGAGCCTCCTCGCGCGTCGGTCGCCGGGGGACGGCCATACCGGACCCGTACGGAAGTCCGCCCCATAATGACCACGGCTCCGGCCGGCGGTATCGGGCGGCGGCCGCGACTCGTCGGGTGGATATTGATCAATGTTGGTGATACAGCTTATTTGGTTGGACGATGTACGAACGGTATGCGCCAACGATCGCCCGCTTCCGCCGACCTCGACGACGTCGATCTGAAGATTCTCCAACAGATAGAGGACGACTTCGACGTGAGCTTAGAGACCGTCGCCGACCAGCTCGGCCTCTCGAAGTCGGCGGTCCACTACCGCATCACGAACCTCAAGGAGAACGGGATCATCGAGGGAGTGACCGCAGACATCGACCCGTTCGCGCTCGGCCTCGAGATGGTCTCGATCACCGACGTCTCGGTCACCCACCGCGAGGGATACTCCGAGAACATCGGCGAGAGGATCATGGCGATCGACGGGATCGAGCAGGTGTACTACACGATGGGCGACGTCGATTTCGTCGCCGTGAGCCGGGTTCAGACGCGCGATCAGCTGAACGACCTCATCGAGGAGATTGTCGCGATCGACGGCGTCGACGAGACCTCCTCGAAGTTCGTCCTCGAGGAGTTCCACGACGCGAGAAACGTCACCGCGAACCTCACCCAGTCCGGGCGCGACGCGATCCTCGATCCGTAGTCCGGAACGTCGGGTGTCGCTACCGCCGATCGGTTGGTGTGATCCCTGCCCGCCGTTCGGCGGGGACGGTCCCGGCGCCGCCGTCGCTTGTGGCGCCGACCGTTCGACCCCGCGGCGGGGGCGGGCGACCGCATTCGGCTGGAAATCGTCCCCAAAGACGCTTCCTTCGTTCAACAGCGAGTCGGGAAACCGAGCAGAGTAGGAAATTATGCAAAACACTCTTGGTACTCACTTCCAACCTATCCGTATGGCGAGTCAGCAGTCCGAACGAAACGAGATCGAACGGCTCGACCGCGAGTACACCCTCGGAACCTGGACGCGACAACGGGACTTCGATCCGACCCAGATCGCCGACACGGAGGGCCCGCGGATCGTCACCGCGGAGGGCGACTCGATCCTGGATTTCAGCAGCCAGTACGTCTGTACGAGCCTCGGGTACGACGCCGAGCGGGTCTGTGACGCGGTCGACGAGCAGATCAGGAACGTGCCGTACGTCAACCCCGGGTGGGCGACCGAACCGCGGGCGCGGCTCTCCGAGAAGCTCGCCGAGATCACCCCCGGGTCGCTGAAGAAGACGTTCTACTCGACCAGCGGGACCGAAGCCAACGAGGTGGCGTTCAAGATCGCCCGCGCCTACACCGGGAACCACAAGATCCTCTCTCGGTACCGGTCGTATCACGGGGCGACCGCCGCGTCGCTGTCGGCGTCCGGCGACCCCCGGCGGGTCGCCCAGGGCCCCGAGATCCAGCCCGAGGTCCCCGGGATGGTAAAGGGTCCGGACCCCTACGCCTACGGGTCGAGCCTCGATCCGGACAAGAGCCTCGAATATATCGACGAGATGCTGGAACTCGAAGGCGGGACCGTCGCGGCCGTGTTGGTCGAGCCGCTCGTCGGCTCCAACGGCGTGTTGACCCCGCCGGACGACTACCTCCCCAAACTGAAGCAGATCGCTCACGACCACGGCGCGTTGCTGATCTGCGACGAGGTGATGACCGGCTTCGGGCGGACGGGCGAGTGGTTCGCCTCGACGCTGTACGAGACCGAGCCCGACATCATCACGATGGCGAAGGGGCTGACGGGGTCGTACCAGCCCCTTGCGGCCACGACCGTCACCGAGGAGATCGGCGAGTACTTCGAGGACAACCTCCTGAACCAGGGGCATACGTTCGCCGGCCATCCCACGGCGTGTGCCGCAGGGGTGGCGGCCATCGAGACCTACGAGGAGGAAGGTCTCGTCGAGAACGCCCGGGAGATGGGCGAGTATCTGACCGCCGAACTCGAATCGCTCGCCGACCGCCACCCCAGCGTCGGCGAGCGTCGCGGGATCGGCCTCCATCAGGGGCTGGAACTCACCCGCAGCACCGACGAGCGCGTCCCCTTCGAGGAGCGCAGCGACAAGGTGTCGAGCAACACGACCGTCCTCGACGAGGTCGGGGCCCACGCGCTCGACAACGACGTGTACTTCTACACCTCGGTCAACACCATCGTCGTGACGCCGCCGCTGACGATCGGCGAGGCGGAGGTCGACGAGGCGGTCGCCGCCCTCGACGAGGCACTGGAGATCTCCGACGACGCGATGGACGCCTGACGGCACTCGGCCCGCCGGTCGGCGGTACGCGGGGATCCGTCGCGTCGCCGACGCGTGCAGGGCGGTTTCATCACCGCGCGGACGCCTTTTCGAGACAGCGTTCGACCGATAGCCCTGTGGATGAACAGCGTCCTGAATTTCGGTGGCTCTGTCGCATACCGTCCGGAGACTGGCGAACGTTTATGATCCTCCGGGCGGGAGTAGCGCTTACTATGTCACAGCAGACCGAACTCGAGTACGGCGAGGTACGGAACTACGTCGCCGGCGAGTGGCGGACGCCGAGCGCCGAGGGGATCCCCGTCGACAACCCCGCGACGGGCGAGCCGATCGCACACGTCGGGTTCAGTACCGAGGACGACGTCGACGCGGCGGTCGAGGCCGGACAGGACGCCTTCGAGGAGTGGCGGCAACGCCCCGTCGAGGAGCGCATCCAGCCGCTGTTCGAGCTGAAACGGCTGCTGGAGGACAACCAGGACGAACTCGCGGAACTGCTCGTCGACGAGGAGGGCAAGACCTTCGCGGAGGCGAAGGGCGAACTCCGGCGCGGCATCGAGAACGTCGAGGTGGCGACGGGGATCCCGTCGCTGATGCAGGCCGGCCACGTCGAGAACGCCGCACCCGGCATCGACGAGACGGCGGTCCGCCAGCCGATGGGCGTGTTCGCGGCGATCACGCCGTTCAACTTCCCCGGGATGATCCCGATGTGGTTCCTGCCCTATGCGGTCGCGACCGGCAACGCGTTCATCCTCAAGCCCAGCGAGCAGGACCCGCTTGTCCCCCAGCGGATGATCGAACTCGCCGAGGAGGCCGGCTTCCCCGAGGGCGTGGTCCAACTCGTCAACGGCGGCGTCGACACGGTCAACGCCATCCTCGATCACGAGGGCATCGAGGGCGTCTCCTTCGTCGGCTCCACCCCGGTCGCAAAGACCATCTACGAGCGGGCGGCCGCCTCGGGCAAGCGGGTCCAAGCACAGGGCGGCGCGAAGAACCACATCATCGTCTCCGAGACGGCGGACCTGGAGTTCGCCGCCGAGAAGACGGTCGGGTCGGCGCTCGCGTGTTCGGGACAGCGTTGTCTCGCGAACGACGTCGTCGTCGTCGAGGAGTCCGTCTACGAGGAGTTCGTCGATCTGGTCGTCGAGCGGGCCGAAAAGCAGGTCGTCGGGTACGGCAACGACGAGGGGACGACCGTCGGCCCGCTGATCAGCCCGGAACACGAACAGCAGGTCCGCAACTACGTCGAGACCGCGCGCCAGGAGGGTGCCGAACTCGTCTACGACGGCCGCGACCTCGAGGTCGACGGCTACGACGGCAACTTCCTGGGTCCGTGTGTGTTCCGCGACCTGACCCCGGATATGGTCATCGCCCGGGAGGAGATCTTCGGTCCGGTGGTGGGGCTGCTGCCCGTCGAGGACGTCGATGCGGCGATCGAGGTGATGAACGAAAGCGACTACGGCAACGCCGCGAGCCTCTTCACCGGCAGCGGCGCAGAAGCCAAGCGGTTCCGCCACGACGCCGAGGCGGGCAACCTCGCGGTCAACGCGGGGACCGCCGCGCCGATGGCGTTCTTCCACTTCGGCGGGGAGAAGGAGTCGTTCTTCGGCGACCTCCACGCCCAAGCCGAGGACGTCGTCCGGTTCTACACCGACGAGACGGTCTACATCGAGCGCTGGCCGGACGCCTGAATCCCGCTCGGGACCCACGACGATGTTCGGACCGCCACGCGCGTCGATCGGATCGGTGTCGTGACCCGCGGGACCGGCGTCTCGCGGTGGGTGCTGGTCGCCGTCGCCGCCGTCGGGGTCGGGATGGCCGGGACCTACCAGTTCGTGTGGTCGTCGATCCGCGTCCCGGTGAGCGCACGAACTGGCGCCTCCGAGACGGCGCTGGGGACGGTGTTCACGCTGTTCGTGATCTTCCAGGCGTCCGCGCAGTTCCCGGCGGGGTGGGTCCGGGACCGCGTCGGCCCGCGGCTTCCGCTGGCCGGTGGGTCGCTCCTCCTGGTGGTGGGCTACGTCGGCACGGCGTGGGCGGAGAGCGTGACGGGCGCGTCCCTGTGCTACGCGCTGGGCGGGGTCGGTGCCGGCACGGTCTACGCCGTCGCCATCAACACCCCGGCGAAGTGGTTCGACGAGCGACGCGGGCTGGCGACCGGGCTGGTCGGCTTCGCGTACGCCGGCGTGAGCTTCCTCCTCATACCGCTCGTCCGGGGCCGAATCACCTCGGACTTCGCCGGGACGATGCTGGGGCTGGCGGCGCTCGTCGCCGTCGCGATGCTCGTCGGCATCCCGTTTTTCAGGGATCCCGATACGTCGAGCCCGGCCGACGGGGCGGAGCAGGGCGGCGACGGGTCGTCCGCCCGGGACGGGGAGGCGGAGTACACCTGGCGTGAGGCGGTTCGAACCTGGCAGTTCTGGCTGCTGTACGGGATCTTCGTGATCGTCAACGGGGTCGGGTTGATGATCGTCGGGAAGGCTGTAGCCTTCGCCGAGGCGACGGGGCTCCCGACCACTGCGGCCACGGCGGCGGCGTCGCTGGTCGCGCTCGGCGACAGCGCCGGGGTGATCGTCGGCGGCGTCGTCTCGGATCGCGTCGGCCGGGTGCCCACCATCGCCCTGTCGCTCGTGGCGTGTGGGGCCTGCCTCGCGGGGGCGTCGTTCGTGGCGGTCGGCGGCGTCGCCGCCGGCTACGTGGGACTCATCGCGGCGGCGTCGTTCTTCCGGAGTCCCGTCTTTTCGGTGATCCCGAGCCTCGTCGGCGACTACTACGGGACGAGTCACAACTCCGAGACCTACGCGCTGTTGTACTCCTCGAAACTGTGGGGCGGCGTCGTCGGCGGGACGGTCACGAGCGGACTCGTCGTCCTGCTCGGGTGGCAGCCGACCTTCCTGTTGGGGGCCGGGCTCCTCCTCGTTGCCGCCGCGGCGACGGGGCTCCTGCGCCCGGTCGACCCGTCGCCGCAGTAGGCTCGCTTCGGATCCGTCGGCGGACGCGCGATCGAGGCGGAGTCGGTGTCCCGGCGCGCTCCGGCGTCTCGGTCGTCGCTGGAGGATGCGGCCGCTCTCGATGTCGTGACCTGCTCAGGCGATCTCGTCGGCCAGCGCCGCGTAACTCGGCACCACGAGGTCGGGCTCGAACCCGAGCCGGTGTTCGGGCACGCGGTGGCGGTTGATCAATATGCCGTTCAGCCCGGCGTTCCTTGCGCCGGCAACGTCGAAGGTGTGCGTCGCGACCATCGTACACTCCTCGGCCGGGCGATCGACGTGGGTCCCGATGCTGTGATAGACCTCGGGCGCGGGCTTGAACTTGCCCACCTCCTCGACGCTCACGATCCCGTCGATCACCCCGTCGAAGCCGGAGTTCGCCGCGAGGGTCTCCAGCATCTCGGGGTTGCCGTCCGAGAGGATGTACAGTTCGTGACCCGCCGCCGAGAGGCGGTCGAAGGGCTCGATCCCCTCGTAGAGTTCGAGGTGCTCGTAGGCGTTCATCACTTCCTCGCGCTCGGCGGCGGTGAGATCGATTCCGTAGTAATCGAGGACCCACTCGAAGGCCCGCTCGGTGAGCGTCCACCACGAGTCGTACTCGCCCATCAGCGTCACCTCCATCGAGTAGTCGATCTGGTGTTCGACCCAGAGCTCCGACATCTCCTCGGCGACCGCCACAGAGACGTCCGCGACCTCCGCGAGCGTCTCCACGATGCTGTGTTGGTTGTGCGTCGACCCGTAGACGTCGAAACAGAGGACTTCCGTTTCGGCCATACTCGTCTGGAGGTCCAGTGACGGGTTCATAACTGTTGGTGGACGACAGCAGGGGCGGAAACCGCGAGCCGACGCGGACCCGAGGGGGGCCGGCGGACCGAACGGCTCCCGTCGCGGAAACTTTCATACCGATCCCACCCACAGCCGAAGGTGATGAGCGGCATCGGGTTCCTCGACCGCCTCCGACAGCCCCAGTACACCGGCGAGAACCGGTGTACGCCGTGTACCGTCGTCAACGCCGGCATCGCGGTGGTCGCGGCGCTCGGGGTCGGCGCAGCCGTCACGCCGGCCGGTCCCGAGGTGGCTGTGCTGCTCGCCGGCGGCGCGCTCTCGGCCTTCGCCGGCGTCATCTACCTCCGCGGTTACCTGGTTCCGGGAACGCCGTGGCTGACGGAGCGGTACTTCCCCGACTGGCTCCTCCGCCGGTTCGAGCACGGGGACGGCCCGGTCGACACCCGGGCTGCCGACGAGGACACAGCCGCCGGAGCGGAGGCCGCTCCGGAAGTCGACGTCGAGGGGATCCTGCTGGAGGCCGGGGCAGTGACCGAGTGTGACGACGTGGACGACCTCTGTCTCGCCGACGGCTTCCGGACGGCGTGGCGCGACGCGGTCGAACAGGTGCGGAGCGCCGAGGAAAGCCGGGCCGAGATAGCCAGGGTGCTGGACGCGGATCCGGATCGGCTGTCGGTCGAGGAGTACGAGGAGGCGTTTCTGGCACGCCTGGACGGGCGGCGCGTGGGACTGTGGGAGTCCCGCGCCGCGTTCCTCGCGGACGTGGCCGCCGCGAACGTCCTCCGGGAGCGCTACGAGGGGTGGGCCTCCCTCGACGGATCGTCCCGGGTACAGGTGCTCTCCGGACTGCGGCTCTTCATCGAACGCTGCCCGTCGTGCGACGGTCCGGTGACGATCGACCAGTCCGTCGTCGAATCGTGCTGCCGCTCGCTCGACGTCCTCGCGGTGACCTGCCAGGACTGCGGCGCCCGGCTGTTCGAGATCGAGGAGCCGTGAGGGCCGTCAGGCGCCGGCCTGGCCGAGGTACAGCTCCTGGATCTCGTCGCTGTCGAGCAGCTCCTCGCCGGTGCCGACGAAACTGTTCTCGCCTTGGTCGAGGACGTAGCCGCGGTCGGAGTACCGCAGCGCCTGCCGGGCGTTCTGCTCGATCATCAGGACCGCCGTCCCCTGGTTTTTGATGCGCTGGATGCGTTCGAACATCTCCTCGACGAGGTCCGGCGCGAGGCCCGCGCTGGGCTCGTCGACCAGCAGGATGTCCGGGTCGATCATCAACCCGGCGCCCATCGCGACCATCTGCTGTTGGCCGCCGCTCATCTTCCCGACCTTCTGGTTCTGGCGTTCCTCGAGAATCGGGAACCGGTCCCACACCGTCTGGTAGTCGGCGTCGTCGACGTCCTCCTTGGTGTAGGCGCCCATTTCGAGGTTCTCCCGAACGGTGAGGTTCGGGAAGATGTTGTTCCGCTGTGGGACGTAGCTGGCGCCTTCCTTCGTGATCTCGTGTGGGGGATAGTTCGTCACTTCCTGGCCGTCGAGGACGACCTTGCCGTCCCAGCAGTCGATCAGGCCGAAGATGCCCTTCATGAACGTCGACTTCCCGGCCCCGTTGGGGCCGATGATACAGACCATCTCCTCGGGTTCGACTTCGAGGTCGACGCCGTGGACGATCTCCGCGTCTCCGTACCCCGTCACGAAGTTCGACACTTCGAGGATTCCCATTTGTGAGGCCTCCGTTGTCGTAGCTACTCAAAGTACCGGTTAGCCGCGGCTCGCGCTCGACGGGTTTCCCACGTCTACTGGTTCTGCCGGTCCGATAAAGGATCGGACCGGGACGTCGATCCCTACTCGCAGTACTTCGACAGCATCTCGTCGCTGTACAGCTTGCCCTCGAAGTAACTCGCGGGGATCGACGTGACGCGTTCGACGTCGATGCCGCCGTCGCCGGACACGAGGCGGTTGCCCGAGAACCGGTTGTACGGCTCCTTGAAGCAGTTCAGGTTGGCGTTCGACGACGCGCCTTGGTAGTTGATCTCCTCGCCCTCGTCGAGGAGCTGTTTTGCCTTCTCGAACCCGTCGGCGCCGGCGAAGACCTCCTCACCCGGCGGCCGCGAGACCGACTTGATGTTCCGCGCGATGGCGGTGCCGGTGAACTCGCCCGCCTTGTGGGCGGCCAGGCCGGTGAGCATCGCCGAGTCGTAGGAGTGATGGGAGAACGTCGTCGGCTCCTGGTCCATCCGCTCCTGCAGCGCCTCGTTGAAGTACTCGTAGGAAGGGGTGCGGTTCGGCCGGACCGTCGTGATGTAGGAGTCGGCCACGATGTTCGACAGGTCGTTGAACAGGTCCTGCAGGAACATCGACTCCGACATCAGGAGGGTGCCGCCGTAGCCGCCGCGGTTCCACTGCTTCAGGATCGACCGGCCGTTGGCCGGGTAGACGACGAGCCCGAACACGTCGGGATCGTCGGCGAACACCTTGTCCAGCGCCGACGAGTAGTCGCTGGTCTGCTTTGCGACGGGCACCATCGCGGTCGTCTCGCCCTCGAAGGCGGCTTTCGCCTTCCGGGCCAGCCCCGCGCCGTATGGGTTGTCGACGTGCATAAACGCCGCCGAGTCGGCGCCGATGGTCTCGTTCATCACCCGGCCCATCGCGATGCCCTGCGCACCGTCGTTGGGCGAGGTGCGGCCCATATACTTCAGGAGGCCGTCGTCGGTCTCGACCCACCCCTGCCTGGCGAGGGTCGGGGAGGTGGTCCCGTTGCCCATCTGCATGATCTCGTTGTCCGCGGCGATGGGCGCGAGCGTCGCCGAGACGCCGCTGGACCACGTGCCGACGAACGCCTCGATGTTCTCGTTGCTGATGACCGTCTGGAGCTTCGATGCGGCGCGTGACGGCTTCGTCTCCGTGTTCCGGTTGATGGCGGTGAACTGTCGGCCGTCGAGGATGCCGCCGGCGCTGTTCATATCCTCCACGGCGAGGTTGAAGCCGGCCTGCTGCCCCGGACCGAACGCCCCGCCCGCCCCGGAGAGCGGACAGAACGATGCGAACGGAATGGCGTCACCGCCGCCGCTGTCGCTGGACTGCGTCGTGGTCATCTCGCCGCCGCCACTCTCGGTTTCGGTGTCGGCCTCGGTGTCGGCTTCCTCGTCGCCGCCACCACCGCCGCCGCCACCGGAGCATCCCGCGAGCGCGGAGACGCCGCCTGCGGTCATCGCGAGATAATGTCGACGGTTGATACGACTTCCGTTGGGGTTCTCGTTGTCCTCAGACATAACAATCACCGGTACGGTTGCTCGTCGCGTTCGTCGTCTGCAACATCTGGACGCATCACCGTGATGTATCGTAACATACTGAAGGAACTTATGTATTTACACCGACAGAGGATTTGAGTCACGAAAGACACGATGGTGTCACGGTGTGGTGGGCGTTTGTCGTCGTTTCGACTGGTTCCCGAGCGCTTCCGGCGGTGCCGCACGGACGCGCGGCACACCGGGCGGCGGGCGACCGCGCGAGTGGAGTATCTGCGGCCCGAACCGGCGGGCGCGGGTGGCGGGGCCGCGCGGCGGAAGGCGGAGCGACCCGGGGAGATCGTCGCTGCGAGGGGCGGGACAGCCCGTCACGGGCGTCAGCGGCGACCACCCGATCCGGTCACCCGCCGAGGTAGGATTCAAGCACCTGCTGGTTCTGTTGGATCTCCTCGGGCGGCCCTTCGGCGATCTTCTGTCCCTCGGCCATCGCCACGATCCGGTCGCTGATCTCCATTATGACGTCCATCTCGTGTTCGACGATGCAGAAGCCGTAGCCCTCGTCCCGCATCGACGTGATGACGTCCATGATCCGGTCGGTGAGCGCGGGGTTGACGCCCGCGACCGGCTCGTCGAGCAGCACCAGATCCGGATCCAACATCAGCACGCGGCCGAGTTCGAGCAGCTTCCGCTGCCCGCCGCTGAGGTTGCCGGCCTCCTCGTCGCGGAGGTGATCGAGTTCGAGGAGGTCGATGATCTCCTCGGCCTCCGCGCGGAGCTCCCGTTCGTTTTCCGCGACCGCGTCGCGCCGGGCGACCGCGTTGACGAGGTTCTCGCCCGTCTGATCCTGTGGCGCGAGTAGCAGGTTCTCGAGCACCGTCATCTCGGTGAGTTCCCGCGTGATCTGGAAGGTCCGGATCATCCCCCGCTGTGCGAGCTGGAACGGCCGGGAGTGTTTGACGTCGTCACTCCGGTTCCGGTAGGCGCCCTGCCCGAGGTAGAGGCCGACGCCGGCACCGGCCCCGACGACCGCGCCGCCGGCCAGGACGCCGGGCGAGGCGCCGTACAGCACCCGGCCGACGCCGAGTCCGAAGAGCCCGATACTCGTGGCGGAGGCGCTGGTCCAGATCGACCGCTCGGCCGACGACGGTCGCATGATCTCCTGGGTGTCGGTTCCCTTGAACCGGACCGTGCCGCTCGTCGGCTTGTAGAACCCGCTGAGGAGGTTGAACGTCGTCGTCTTGCCCGCGCCGTTCGGGCCGATCAGTCCGGTTATTTTCCCTTCCTCGAGCTCGAAGGAGACGCCGTCGACGGCGGTGATGCCGCCGAACTTCTTCCGCAGGTCCTCGACTTCGAGGAGCGGTGCGTCGCTCACTGGTCGCTCACCTCCGTTCGTGACCGCTCGCCCATCAGTCCCTGCGGCCGGTAGTAGAGGATCAACAGGAACAGGACGCCCATCAGGACGAACCGGAACGCCTGGAAGTTCGTCCGGAGGTCGGTCGCGACGAACCCGGCCAGTTGGGTCGTCGCCGTCTGGAACGCCCAGAAGAGGAACGCGCCGACGATCATCGCCCGGTTGTTGCCGACGCCGCCGAGGAACATGATCAAAAGCGCGATGAACGTCACGCGCGGGGCGAACATCGTGAACACGAGCACCTGGAAGTACATCGCCGCCAGCGCGCCCGCGAGGCCGCCGAGCGCCGACCCCAGCGCCATACTCTGGATCTTGAACAGGAACGGGTCCTTCCCCAGGGAGTTGACGACGCGTTCGTCGTTGCGAACCGCCCGGAGGACGCGACCGAACGGGGACTCGACGACCAGTTCCATCAGGTACAGCGAGGCAAGGAGGATGACGCCGAACAGGAACAGCGTGAACCGCGAGTAGCCGATCCGCGGCGTCTGTCCGGAGAACGACAGGATCCAGACCACGTTGTTGAACACCGTGGTCGCGGCGCTCATCAGGTTCCCGTTGAGCAGCGGTGTGAGCACCTGGATCGGGTAGTACCAGATGATGCCGAACCAGACGCCGGTGAACAGGCCGTATCTGAACGGCCGCGCGGAGAACCGCGACCAGTTCCGGCGGAGATACACCGTCGTGCCGATGACGGCCGCGAACGCGGCCAGCGTCAGCGGCACCCAGACCGTGACGGAGTCGAGGTAGAACATCGGCGCCAGCGCCAGCATAAAGCCGGTTCCCAGCGCGAGGGTCGCGACGTAGTCGATCCCGTCGAAGTTCGTGTAGCTGTTGATGCCCGCAAGCAGGACGAGCCAGGTGTACACGGACACGACGGTCCCGACGGCCAGGAGGCCCACGCGGGTGTTGATCGCGACCACGACGGCGGTGGCGACGGCGACGATGGCGCCGGCCAGGGCGGCCATCCGGAACTGCGTCGTCGCCTCAAAGCCGACGGCCTCCGACTCCGCGACGCCCCCGTCGGGCGAGGCGCCCGTCCGCTCGGTTCCGAGCAGGCGTTCGGTTCCGAGCAGGCCGACGGCGTACAGCGTGTCGGTCCCCCCGCCGACGACCGACCGATCGGCCGCTTCGAGGATCTCCCGGATCCGCCCGAGCCCCAGCGTCGTCAGCGTCCAGACCGTCCCGCAGATGAGCGCGATGATGACGAGTCCCCCGATGGACTGGCCGTCGACCGGGAACCGGCCGATGATCGGCGGGGTGATGCCGCGGAGCGCATCGGGCCCGTTGGCGAGCCACGTCTCCGCTTGGACGATCCGCTGGAAGATGGTTGCGATTCCCAACACCGTGATCGCGAGGTAGTCCTCCCGGAGCCGAAGCGTCGGCAACGCGACGAACGCCCCGACGATGCCCGCGACGACCATCGCCGCCAGGACGCCGACCACCCACGGGAGGTCCAGCCCGAAGAGGTACACCGTGTCGGGGCCGCCCACGTCACCGGGTATCACCAGGAGAGCGGCCGTGTACGCGCCGATCAGATAGAACCCGACGTGACCGAAGTCGAGCAGCCCGGTGTGTCCGTACTTGATGTTCATCCCGAGCGCCAGGATCGAGTAGAACATCGCGAGCACGACCAGGGACACGAGGATGTCAGCGGTCGCCATTATGTCACCCCGTGATCCCCTCTGGTTTGATAAGCAGGACCAGTATCAGCACCACGAACGCCATCGGGGTGCGGTACGTCGCGCCCAACGGCAGCGCGAAGATCCCGATTTCCATCGCCAGCCCGACGATGTAGCTGCCGACCAATGCGCCGTATATCGTGATGCCGCCGACGATGACTGCGGCGAACATCGGTAACAGGATGAAAAATCCCATCGTTATCTTGAGCGTTCCGAACAGGACGCCGAGCGTGGCGCCGCCGATCCCCGCGTACAGCCCGGCGAGCACCCAGACGCCCATCGTCACCTGCCCGACGTCGATGCCGCGGATCTCCGCGAGATCGCGGTTGTCGCTGGTCGCCCGCATCGCCTTGCCGAGCTTCGTCGCGCGCAGCAGCGTGTGAAGCAGCCCCATCATCGCGAGCGCCAGCACGATGATGAAGGCGTTGAGCACCGAGAGCTTGACCCGGGTACCGTAGATCGGACTCCGGGGGACCGAGGCGGGCGTCCCCGCCACGATCCCGACGGCCGCGAACGCGATCAGGCCGACGATCGACCCGAGCAGGTACGGCCCGAGGATCGCCCGCGTGCCCCGCCGGAACCGGTAGCCGGCGTAGCCGACGGCGACGGCCGCGACCAGCATCAGGAGGAAGCTCACCCACGAGTAGAACCCGTTGAAAAGCACCGCTTCACTGACCGGGTCGCTGATGCGCATCAGGAACCCACCCCCGGTGAAGTACAGGTCGAAGAACTTCACGACGACCATGTTCACCGAGCTACCGAAGAGCTCCAGTTCCGGCTGCAGCGAGTAGCTGCGGGTGGTGCTGCCGAAGATCGCCTGGACGGTGAACCGGAGCACGAACGACATCGCCAGCGACACCACGAGCATCATCGCCAGCGAGATGTCCTTCGCGCGGAACTTCCCGAAGACGTACCGTTCCTGCAGCGGCCCGAGGGCGGCGACGACCACGCCCGAGAACAGCATCCCCGCGATGATCGACGGGAGCCCGAGCGCGGCGATGGCGCCGACGACCGCCCCGAGGCCGACGTGGACCACGAGCGCGGCAGGCCGGGGCACGTCGATCGGCCAGAACGACCCCAGCAACGCGTCGACGCCACCGAGCATGTAGATTGTCCCGAGCGTCGAGAGGATCCCGAGCGCGAAGAGGACGACCAGTCCACCTGTCGTCGGCGACTGTCCGCCCGTGGTCAGCACGTCGAGGAGGGGGACGTTTCCGGGTTTGTTTATCAACAGGGCCATATACGCGCCCAGGGTGAGCAGGTCGCCGTGGGCGAAGTTCGGGACTTCAGCGATGCTGTAGACCATCGAAAGCCCGATCGCGCCGAGCGCGACCATACTCCCCGTTGCGATGCCGTTTACGATAGCTTGTAGGAGTGCAGTATCCGGCGGCACAAGTTACGATAGACCGAGATACTGTCGTACAATAAATGCTCCGACGAACATACGCAATGCGAGATGACGAGGCCGGACGGGACCCCGACGGAGACGGGACGGACAGGCCATCGTCCCCGTGTCGGAGGTTTCGGTGCGGTAACGGAGGTTCGCGAACGACAGACGACCGCTCTCCCGACCGAACGGACGGTCCGCGGCGTACGCTTCGTGGCGTCCCGAGTCCGGAACCGGTCCGTCCCACGGTGGCTGCCGTCCGTGGATTGTCGGGGCGCCGCACGACAGCGGAACGTAAAAGAGTCCCTCTCCCGAAGGTACCAGTATGAAAACGGACGCCGACGAGGTCGTCGACCACCGACCGCTCATCGTCGCCGGTTCGGGGATCGCGGGGCTGTCGGCCGCGATCTACGCCGGGCGCTCGAACAACGATCCCCTGGTTTTCGAGGGTGACGAGCCGGGCGGTCAGCTCACGCTCACCACCGAGGTCGACAACTACCCGGGCTTCCCGGAGGGGATCTCCGGCCCGGAGCTCATCCAGAACATGAAGTCCCAGGCCGAGCGCTTCGGCGCCGACATCGAAAACGGGATCGTCGAAGACGTCGAGACGGGTGAGCGCCCGTTCACCGTGACCCTGAACAACGGCGACGTCTACACCGCCGACGCCGTCATCGCGGCCTCGGGTGCCTCGGCGCGGACGCTCGGGATCCCCGGCGAGGACGAACTGATGGGGTACGGCCTCTCGACGTGTGCGACCTGCGACGGCGCCTTTTTCCGCGGGGAGGACATCCTCGTCGTCGGCGGCGGCGACGCCGCGATGGAGGAGGCGAACTTCCTCACCAAGTTCGCAGACACCGTCTACATCGCCCACCGCCGCGAGGAGTTCCGCGCGGAGGACTACTGGATCGACCGCGTGACGGAGAAGGTCGAGGACGGCGAGATCGAGATCATGCGCAACACCGAGGTGACCGAACTCCACGGCAGCAGGGAGGCGGGCCTCGACCACGTGACGCTTGTCTCTCACCCCGAGGGCCACCCCAAGGAGAAGCTCGACGACCCCGACACCGAGACCGTCGAGTTCGAGGCCGGCGCGGTGTTCTACGCCATCGGCCACACCCCGAACACCGAGTACCTGGAGGGGACCGGCGTCGACCTCGACGACGCGGGGTACATCCGGACGCAGGGCGGCACCGGCGGCGGGCAGACCGCCACCGACGTCGACGGCATCTTCGGCGCCGGCGACGTGGTCGACTTCCACTACCAGCAGGCCTCGACCGCCGGCGGGATGGGCGTGAAGGCCGCCCTCGACGCCGACGACTACCTCGAAGAGTTGGAGCGCGACGCGCGGGCCGAAGCGAGTGGCGACGTGGCGGCCGCCGAGAGCGACGACTAACACCCATCTTTTTTATTGCGGGCCTCGCGCCGCCTCCGGCGTTCACGAGAGCTACGCTCTCGTAAGCCAACCAGAACGCACCGCGTTCTGGTGACGGCGCTCAACCCGCAGAAAAAATCTGGACAAAAAACCGCTCGCCAGTAGCGAGCGGTCAACGCCGCGCGACGCGCGGCGATGCTCGGCTCAGATGTTCGGTACGGCCACCTGTGAAAGAATATGGGTTTATTATACTTGTCCTGACAGATCGTCCACGTCCGCAACCGCGACGGTTGTTGTTTCGGTGATAATTTAATAGTCAGTAGTATTCCCCCACGTCGTTTAGCCCGCCTCGACGAGCAGATGCTGTTGCGGTTGCGGAATCCAATTATGGTTGACAGAGTCACACTCGACGAGGCGAAAGAACTGATCGCGGCCGCCGAGGAGAAGGCCAACGAGATCGACAACCCGATGGTCATCACGGTGGCCAACGACGAGGGGAACCTGGTCGCACAACACCGGATGGACGGCGCGTGGCTGGCGTCGGTATCGATCTCCCGGAACAAGGCGTACACGTCGGCGGCGCTCGACATGCCGACCCACGAGCTCGCGGAGCCGTCCGAACCGGGGAACTCCCTGTACGGGCTCCAGACCACCGACGAAGGTCGGATCGTGATCTTCGGCGGCGGCTACCCGCTCGAACGCGACGGCGAGGTCGTCGGCGCGATCGGCGTCTCCGGCGGAGCGGTCTCGCAGGACCGCGAGGTCGCCGAGGCGGGCGTCGACCGGTGGGAGGCGCTCGTCGACGGCGCGTAGGCCCCGCGCTCGCCGCCGAATCGGCGTCGAACTGACGCGATCCGGAGTTCATTCACGCGGTGGGTGTCCCCACCGGTCGATCCGGGAACGGAAGCGATTAGCCGCGGGCGCCGCTGAATGAAAACTGTGTCACGGCTCCGCCGAACCGGGTCGGCACTCGCCCGGAGCCTCGCGAACGCAGGCGTCATCGAGGAGCCGCGGCTCCACGCGACGGTCGATCTGGCGTGGCCGCGGATCGTCACCGGCTTCGCGATCATGTCCAAGCGGACGGTCGACCTGGCGCTCGTCGGCATCGTACTCGGTCCGGCGGCCGTCGCGGGGCTGACGCTCGCGAACGCCTTCTGGACGGTCGCGAAGTTCCTCGCGATCGGACTGGCCGGCGGCACGGTCTCGCTGGTCTCGCAGAACTACGGCGGCGACGACGTCGGCCGCGCGTCCACGGTCGTCCGGCTGAGCGTGCTGCTCGCGGTCGTGGTCGGGGTTCCGGCGGCGACGGTCCTCGGCGTCGCCGCCGAACCGCTGGTGGGGCTCCTCGGCGAGGACCCCGCGAGCATCGGCTACGGCGCGACGTACCTCGCCGTCGTGGCGCCCGGGCTACTGTTCGAGTATCTGAACCTGATCGCCAGTCGCACGTACGCGGGCGTGAGCGACACCGTGACGCCGATGGTGGTCCGGGCCGGCGGCGCGGTCGCCAACATCGCGCTGTCGGCGGGGTTCGTTTTAGGGCTGGATATGGGCGTCGCGGGCGCGGCGCTCGGGACGACGCTCGCGACCGCCCTGGTGACTGTCGTGTTCGCGTGGGGGATGATGGGCCGGAACTACGTCCGCGGCCGGGGGGCCAGTCCCGTCCCCCTCACCCGATCCGGCCCCTGGATGGACGCCGACCTCCTCCGGCAGATCGGGTCGGTTTCGGCCCCACTCGTCGCCCGCCGGGCCGCACAGGGGCTCGTGGTGTTTCCCCTGCTGGCGATCGCCGCGACGTTCGGTCCGGTGGCCGTGGCCGCCATCGGCGTCGGGCGCCAGGTCCGGGCGCTGCTCGGGAGCTTCTCGTGGGGCTTTTCGATCGCCGCCTCGACGCTCGTGGGCCAGGAGCTCGGCGGGGGCGCGGAGGGCGAAGCCGAGGCCTACGGCTGGGGGATCGTCCGGCTGTCGGCGCTGGTGTACGTGATCGCGGCGGCGGTGGTCGTGGCGTTCGGCGACCCGATCGCGGGGATCTTCGTCGACGACCCGGCCAACCGGGAGCTGTCGGCGCAGTTCGTCCGGGTCGCGGCGGTGAGCGTCGTCGCGCTCGGGATCGACGGGTCTGTCACCGGCGCGCTCCGGGGCGCGGGTGATACGCGGGTGCCGTTCGTCGCCGCGCTGTCGGGGCTGTACCTCGCCGCGGTGCCGCTCGCGTGGCTCGGCACCGTCGTGCCCGCCCTCGGGATCGGCGGGCTGTTGCTCGCGCTGCTCGCGGAGACGGCGGTGCCGATGGTGGTGAACCTCCGGCGGTTCCGGTCGAACCGCTGGAAGGCTATCAGCCGGGACTACCGGCCGAACGTGGGCGATTGAGACGGGTCGCTCGACGGAGGTGTCACGGTCCCCGAACGCTGTGATGTCCCGCCCGCGCCCGATTCCCACAGACCCTTAAGCCGAGCCGCCACAGTACCAGTATGGTTGCAACTGAAACCTACACGATCGAAGCGCCGAACGGCGACGCCGAGGAGATCGAGCTTCCCGAAGGTCTCGCCGACGTGTTCACCGAACAGGGCGAGTCCACGACAGCGGTCGTCGGGGACCTCCTCGTCCAGTCGTTCGCCCAGCAGGCCCACGCGGTCGTCCACCACAGCCAGGGCGACACGCCCGCGGACCTGGAATCGCTGAACGAGAAGATGGAGGAGCTCTTCGAGGAGCGGTTCGGGATGTCCCTCGACGAGGCGATGGGCCACAGCCACTGATACGGATTGTTGTAGTCAATTGCCGGTCATCGCCGACCCCGTCTCCGGCGATGACCGGTAAGTAGTCACAATGATCCGTATGAGACATCCCCTCGAAGCCGCTACACGAGGAGCAACGGTACCATCGCCACGACGCCCGCGGTGAACCCGCCGACAAGCTCCCGCCGCCCGCCGTTCGGGAGGGTCGAGCCGATCTCGCGGGCCTCCGGAAGGAACTCCGTGATCACTAGGTAGATCATCGCCCCCGCGGCGAACCCGAACCCTGCAGGCAGAAGCTCCCGGGCGACACGCACGAAGTAAAACGCCAGGACCGCCCCGATGGGTTGCGGGAGGCTGGAGAACACCGACCACTGGACGAGTTTCCAGTCGGGGACGCCCATCGACCGGAGCGGGATCGAGATCGCGACCCCTTCGGGGACGTTGTGGATCGAAATGGCGACCGTCATAAACACCGCCAGAAGCGGTACCGCGACCCCGAACACCTCGGTTCCGCCCGCGATCCCGAGGTCGGCGAACGACACCCCGACGGCGACCCCCTCCGGGAAGGAGTGGACGGTGAGCACGCCCAGGATGAGCACCAACCGCCTGAAGTCCGCCTCGGCGTACTCGCCGGGGTCGACGTCCGTAGCCTCGATGATGTCGTGGGCGACGAAGACGACGACGGCGCCCGCGAGCAGTCCACCCACGAGGAGGAGCCACACCCGCTGTGGGACGCTCGTAACCGAAACCCCCTGCGAGGACACGCGAACGGACGGGCCGAGCGCCTCGAACACCAGCCCGAACACCGACGCCGAGAGCATAATCCCGGAGGCGACCCCCCAGAGCGCGACGTTCCAGCGGTCGCTCACCTCCGAGAAGATGAGAAAGGGGACGGCGCCGATCCCCGTCGCCAACGCGGTGAGAAGTCCCGCGAGGAAAACGAACCCGAGGGCCCAGAGGTCCACCATACCCGACAGTACCCCCTGGCCCGGGAAGAAACTTTCACATTTCCGATACTTTCGGCGCCCCTAAACCCTCGGAGCAGCTGCGACCGTCGCCGGACCCGGCTCGGCGTCCCGAAGCGCTCTTGTGGACGGTCCCGGATTCCGTTCGTATGGACGGAACTGCCGAGGAGTTCCGCAGGCGGGCGACGGATCGGTACGGTATCGACCCCGACGTGGAGACGTTTCCGGAGGGGACCGAAACCGCGGCGGACGCGGCGGCCGCCGTCGGCTGTGACGTCGCACAGATCGCGAGCAGCCTCGTCTTCGACGCCGATGGCGACCTCGTGGTGGTCGTGACAAGCGGTGCGAACCGCGTGTCGGAGCCGCGGTTGGCCGATCACGTCGGGGCCGACGGGGTGTCGATGGCCGCCCCGGGCCGGGTGAGAGACGTCGTCGGGTGGGCGGTCGGCGGGGTGCCGCCGATCTGCCACGACGCGGACCTGCCGGTCTACCTCGATTCGTCGCTGCTCGATCACGACACCGTGTGGGCGGCCGCCGGCGCACCGACCGCGGTGTTCCCGATCGCCCCGGCGGAACTCGCAGAACTGGCCGACGCCGACGCGATCGCGGTCTCGGAGTAGCTCACGCGAACGTCACGTCGGTGATCTCGAAGCGGGCGCCGCCCTCTCCAGTCTGTCACGGAGACGCTCCAGCCGCGGGCATCGGCGGTCCGGGAGACGATCGCGAGCCCGTAGCTGGTGCCGTCGGTGACGGTGGCGTATCCGGGCTCGATCCGCGCGTCCGGCGAATAAACCGGTGATTAACTAATACCGAACCGGCCGAGGTGCCCGTATGGATACCGTTCTCCCGACCGGGTTCGAGTGTACCGCGTGCCGATTTGAGCATCCCACCGATGCGGTACGGTACGACGAACTCGGTTACCCCGAGTGCCCGGCGTGTGGGGCACGAACCGGGCCGCTCGCCGGCCGGGAACCCGACGACTCCGTCGAGGGGGCCGCCAACTGAGACGCACTGACGGTTCGAGGGTCACCCCGGATCCGTTCGGGGAACGATCGGTCCGGAGCACGATATACAAACCCCGGGGCCGTAGCCCCGCGTATGGAGTGGACGCGGAGCCGCGAGAGTGAGACGCTCGTCGAGTGGACCCGAGCCGACGGGTATGCGACGGTGCGGCGGCGGCGCCGCCCGGACGGCGAGTGGGTCGTCAGGCTGGATCGGCTCCACCAGGCGCCGGAGGGGAGGGCGTACCGCTTCGAGCGCGTCGCCGACGAGTCCGAGGCGGTGGCGTTGCTCGAGGCGTGGAAGACGGAGCCGGGGGAGGGCTCGAACGATGGATAGGGCGGTAAAGGAGTGGAGCGGCCGCCATACGCTACCCGGGGACCGCGGGACGACTCACTCCTGGAGCCGCTCTGTCGTCTCGATCAGCGGGTGTCGGCCGTAGTCGACGATCTCGATGTCGTCGATCGATTCCAGGCCCTCCTTTTCGGCGGTCCGTTGCATCCCGAGGTCGACCCGCTCGTCGACGACGATGGTGGAGGCGTCCATCTCGTCGATGCCGAGCTGCGTGGCCGCCATCACGCGGTGGTGGCCGTCGGCCAGGACCAGTTCGCCCGCGTTGTCGATGACGACGAGCGGCTCGGCCAGCCCGCGTTCGAGTTCGTACTGTCTGCCTTCGAGTTCGTCGGCGTACACCCGCCCCTGCGTGGGGGTCAGATCCGCCAGGGCGACGCGGCGATGTTCCTGATGGAGCGACGTGTCGTGGATCTGTTCGAGGGTCCGCATCAGCTTCCCCACCTTCTCGGGGGTCGCACGCTCGATCTGCGAGCGGACCACGTCGGTGTTGGAGATGATACCGACCAGGTTGTCGGCGTCGTCGACGACGGGCAGCTTCTGGATCCCCGACCGCAGGATCACGCGGGCGGCGTCGATCACGTCCATCGCGGGGTGACCGACGACGATGTCCTCGGCCATTATCGTGAAGATGGGGTCGTCGTCGCCGACGAGCAGCAGGTCGCTTGCGGTCACGAACCCCTGGACCTTCCGGCCCTCCGAGACGGGGAACCCGTTGTGGCCCTCGTTCTCCTTGATCCGACGCGCAACGTCGGCGACGGTGTCCGTCGGCGAGACGGTCTGAACCTCGCGGGTCATATACTCCGAGACCTTCGGCCTCTCGGTCATTGGAGGCGGTACGCGACCACGGCGCAAAAGCGTGCTCCTCGCGGAGTCACCGCTCCCGGCCCCCCTCGAACCCCTCGAAGGGGAACTCGAAGGCCCAGTCGGTGTCGCGGTCGGGACCCAGCAGCGTCGTCGCGTCCTCGAGCGTCTCGAAGAGCCGGCCGGCGACGACGTCGGTGACCACCTCGGTCAACTCGTCCTCGGAGTCCTCGTCGGCGTCGTCGAGGATCCCGAGCGGGACCTGTGCGCCCGCCATATCCGCGTGTCCGCCGGCGCTACCGATCGAATCGAGCGCGTCCCGGAGGGTCTCCCCGAGGTCGACGTCCGTACCACGGGCGCGGCCGGAGACGTAGATCATCCCGTCTTTGAACCCGTAGACGACCGCGATCCGGATCCCGTTCATGGTCACCAGCCGGTCGGCGGCCTGCGCGAGGGCGTCGCGGTCGCGGACCGCACCGACGTTCGACGCCAGGGCGTCGCCGCGGACGTCGCGGTTGCGGATCGCCCGCGACAGCGTTTCAACGACTTCGGGGGTCATGCTCGGCGATTCGACGCGCTTCAGAACGGAGAGGTCGGCGCGGGACACCAGCCAGGCGGCGGCCTCGAAGTCGGCCGTCGAGACCTCACGCGCGAAGTCGTCAGTATCGATCCGGATCCCGAACAACAGGGCGGTCGCGAGCGACTCCCCGGGGGCGACATCCGCCCGGGAGAGGTAGTCCGCCACCAGCGTGCTCGTCGCGCCGATGTCGTGACGGAGGTCGACGAAGCGCGCCTCGACGGGGGCCCGCGGCGGGTGGTGGTCGACCACGATGTCGACTGTGGTATCCTCCGGGAGCCGGTCGTTGACGCCCGGCCGGGAGTGGTCGACTAACGCGACGCCGTCGTACCCCCGGAGCGGGTCGTCGGCACCGAGTACCACGAGATCGAGATCCAGGAGGTTCACCATCGCGCGGTTCTCCTGGTGGGAGATCTCGCCGAAGTAACACGCGTCGGCGTCGAGGCCGACGCAGTCCGCGACCCGGACCAGCCCGAGGGCGCTGGCGATCGCGTCGGGATCGGGGTTTTCGTGCATCACGACCGCGAGCCGACCGTCGATCCGCCGGAGCGTCGCATAGAGCCGCGTGAGGCGCTCGGCGCCGGTGCCGGTCGTGAGTTCCGCTACCCGGTTCGTGAGGATCCGGTCGGCGTCGATCACGCGGTCGGCGACCGCCGCGATCCGCGCTTCCGTCGCCGCGTCGGCAGCGAGGCCGGCGTACACGACCAGGTGGGCGTCGGGGTACGCCTCGCGTGCAGCCCTGGCGGCCGCGGCGTTCGTTTCCGCGTCCTCGCCCGCGACGAAGACGAGGTCCGCACGGTCGGGGTACTCAGAGGCGTCGTCCGGGTGGCCCCGCCTGTGTGTCACGTTCGGTCGACCGGTGTCGATCGGGGGCTGCTCCGGGGAAACGACCGTCAGATTGCCGGTGCGGACCGCGAGGCGGTCGATCACGCCGCCGAGGGATCCACAGAGCCCGAGAACCAGCCGGCGTTGCATACCCCGTCATCCGGACGCGCCCGCAAAAACCCTGCCGTCACGGACCCGTCGGTCGGGTGGGTAGGACGGCGACAGCCCGGCCAGCGCCCGGTGGTTCGGATCAGGACGCACGGACGGAGTCGACACACGGGGATCGAGCCGGCGCCGACCCGGGCCGACAGCGCCGAACGAGTGGTGTTAAGTGTCGCCCGGCACGAGATGGCGCCAGTATGAGCGCCGGGGCCACGACTTCGTCGATGTCGACCTACGCCATCCTGGGCTGCGGGAGCGTCGGCTACGCGGTGGCCGAGGACCTCGTCGCCGACGGGAAGGACGTCCTCATCTTCGACAAGGACGAGAGCCGCGTCGAATCCCTCCGCGATCAGGACCTCAACGCCAAGCGGACCGACATCACCGACCCCGACGTCGTCGAGGCCGTCGGGGACAGGGACGTGCTCCTCATCCTGGCGTCCGACGTCGAGGCGAACAAGGCGGCCGTCTCGGCGATCAGAGAGCGCGGGGGCGATCAGTTCATCGTCGCCCGCGCCTCCGACCCGGTCACCGAGGACGAACTCGCCGAGTTGGGCGCCGACGTCGTCGTCAACCCCTCGGAGGTCATCGCCGACTCCGCGCTGCGGTCGCTGGAATCCGGGGAGCTCGAGTACAAGGCAAAGCAGCTCGCGGAGATACTGGAAGGCGCCACCGACGGCCTGGCGGTGCTCACCCACGACAACCCCGACCCCGACTCGATCGCGTCGGCGGTCGCGCTGCAGGCCATCGCCCGGGAGCACGGCATCGACGCCGTCATCAACTACGAGGGCGAGATCGGCCACCAGGAGAACCGGGCGTTCGTCAACCTCCTGGGGATCGAACTGGTCCCCATCGGCGACGGCAAACCCCTCTCGGAGTACGGCGCGGTCGCGATGGTCGACCACGGGAAGTCCAGCGACGCGGAGTTCGACCCCGACGTCGACGTGGACATCTTCATCGACCGGTACGAGCCGGAAACCGAGGTCGGGGCGGCGTTCGCCGACATCCGGACCAACGTCTCCTCGACGTCGACGATCCTCACGAAATATCTTCAGGAGTTCGGGCTTTCTCCCACCGAGGCGGTGGCGACCGCGCTGCTGTACGGGATCCGCTCGGAAACGCTGGATTTCAAACGCGAGACGACGCCCGCCGACCTCACCGCGGCGGCGTACCTCCACCCGTTCGTCAACCACGATACCCTCGAACAGGTGGAGTCGCCGTCGATGTCGCCGGAGACGCTGGACGTGCTGGCGGAGGCCATTCAGAACCGCGAGGTGCAGGGCAGCCACCTCGTCTCGAACGCGGGGTTCATCCGCGACCGCGACGCCCTCGGCCAGGCCGCCCAACACCTCCTGAAGCTCGAGGGCATCACCACGACCGCGGTGTTCGGCATCTGCGACGATCGGATCTTCCTGTCGGCGCGCTCGAAGGACATCCGGATGAACATCGGGAACACCCTCGAGGACGCCTTCTCGGAGATCGGCGAGACCGGCGGGCACTCCACTCAGGGCGACGTGGAGATCCCGCTGGGGATCTTCACCGGAATCGAGACCAGCGACGACAACCGCGACACGCTGCTGCAGTTGACCGAGGAGGCCGTCCGGAGGAAACTGTTCCAAGCGATGGGCGTCGACAGCGATGCCGGGAACGGTGGGTAGCGGGATCGTTAGCGGTGCTGCGGGCGGATGGCGGCACCGACGGCGATGCCGCCGGCGGCCGACATCTCTACCCGCCGGACGCCGTCGCGAACACGAACTCGGCGCTGCTTCCCAGCGGATCGTTCACGGTCTCCGTCCGGAGATCGGTGAAGCCGGCGTCCCGCAGCTGTGAGAGCGTCGTTTCCCGGCCGGGCGCCGAGAAGAACATCCGGCCGCCCATCCACCCCTCCCGCACCGTCTCGAACCGCCCGCCCGGGAGCGTCAGCAGGAGCCGCCCGCCCGGCCGCAACACCCGCGTGAACTCCCGGTAGACCGCCGGATGCTCGCCCCGCGGGACGTGAAACACCGCGTGGTACGCCGTGACCGCGTCGACGCTGTCGGCCCGGAGCGGGACGTCGTGCATCTCGGCCTGTAGGAGGTGAGCGTCGGGAACGTTCCCGGCGGCGAGTTCCAGCCCTCGTCGGGAGACGTCGAGGCCGATGCTGCCGGCGGGGAGGTTCGCGAGCGTCCGCGCGCCGTCGCCACAGCCCACGTCCAGGACGGTCGCGTCGGGAGGGAGGTCCCCGCGCAGCGTCCGGAGCAGGTCGGCGTCGGAGCCGGTGGGATCCCGACTGCGTGCGTACGTTTCGGCGACCGCGTCCCACGCCCGCCGGATCTCGGTTCGGTCCATCGTACGTACGTGGAGGGACGCGAGGGTGTTAGCCCCGTCGGCGGCCCGGACGTCGTAATTTACATCATCCGGGGTCGGAACAGTATCCACCGAACGATGGACGAACGCGACGTCCGACTGCTGAAGGCTATCTCCGATCTCGGCACCGGGAGCCCCGAGCGCCTCCACGAGGAGACGGACATCCCGGTGTCGACGATCCACTACCGGCTGAACAACCTCCGGGAGGCGGGGATCTTAGAGAACGACCTCTACGACATCGACCTGGAGGCGGTCGGTCTCGGCGTGACGGTGCTGGTGCAACTCTCGACGGACTACCACGGCTCCCACCACGACTTCGAGGAGAAGATCGTAGACGTCGAGGGGGTCTCCCAGGCGTACTTCACGATGGGCGAGACCGACTTCGTGGTGATCGCGCACCTCCCCGACCGGGAGTCCGTCGAGCGGCTGATCACCGATCTCGAAACCATCGACGAGGTGCGCGGTACCAACTCCACGTTCGTGGTGTCGACGCTGCGGCACAGCACCCGCGCACTCGAGAACTACGATCTGGAGACGTTGTTGTCCGAGTTGACATCGGAGTGAAGTCGGAGCAGACCGGCGAAACGCCGGGCGATCCGGCAGGTTCCACACTGATAGACGCCGGCTACGGTTCAGGTATCGGGATCAGTTGCTCGGAGCTGTTTCCACCGGTTCCAGAACCGGATCCCGACGAAGACGAGTAGCGCCACGAGCAGTAGCGCACCTTGCGGATGTGTCTCCGTGTTCCCGTAGATCGCGAGGAGTCGGGTCCACGGAGCGACTTCGGTGTCGACGGGATACGGGACGACGTACAACGGGTAGAGCAGAAATCGTGCGTTCCAGAGGTTCCCGGAGAGGAAGTACGTATAGGAGTCCCCGATCAGGTGACTGAAGTACGCTATCGGGAACGCAACCGGCGTAGTCGCTCGGAGGTGTTCCTGCCAGCTATCGGCGGGCCATCGGCCCCGGAGACGCCCCGTGACCTGCCAGACGACCAGACAGACGATGAGGAACGTGAACGCCGAGTGACCCGCGGAGCGGCCGGACGGAAGGACCTGCCAGTACGACAGCGGCTTGTCGATCACGTCCGGAAGTTGGCTCCCGACCGCAACCGGGAGGAGCGCCCAGCGGGCGGGGAGGCGCCGCGACCGGACCACCGCGTATCCGAAATAGAGGAGATACGCGGCGCCGAGATGTCCCAAGGGGAGCACGCTATGTGGAGACGCGTCGGGTCAGTAAATACGTTTAGTCATACTGTTGGCGATAACTATAGTAGCGTTTGCAGCTGGTTGCACGTCCGATCGCACGCCGTCGTGCGATCGAGTGAGCGAAGACCTGCAAACGCTACTATACGTGAAGATTTTCGACACCCCGAGGTGTCGAAATCCCTCACGGGGCTATAGCCGACAGTCTCGCTGCTCGTTCCGCCGACCGGTCAACCCGGACGCTCCAGCGGTGGGTCACCAACGCTGCCCACCCACTCGCCGAGGAGACCGGCAACGAGCGCTGGACGTTCCTGTCGTTTCACGACCTGCGTCGGACCTAGGCGGGCGCGCTCGCGAACGCCGACGTCGACGAGCAAGTCGCGTTGCTTTGGGGAGGTTGGAGCGACTTAGAGGCGTTCCTCGAGCACTACCGCGGCGAGGCGTCGCCGGCGGCGCAGCGCCGGGAGAGACAGAAAAGAAAGTGGCTGTAGATAGAATGTATTTATAGAAGATAGCCCCGAGCCGGAGCCTGAATCTGGTATTGAGAGTTTCTATCCTCCGTATGCAACATTATATATAACGCCGGAGCTTTTTAAATCTGACAACTGGAGATCAATATGGAAGCTGATCGGATCGAGAAATTTGATTCACGCGTTACTGAATTTGTAAAAGACTCAGCCGTATCCCTTTCAAATAGAGAAATAGACAAGGGCGAGTTACAGAGATTTAGCTATAGATTAGGGATTCTCGATGATAGAGCCGAAATTTATGAATTGTCTCTTGGAGAGCTTAGAGAGCTTGCTCGGATTTTGACAGATCTTGTTGTTAATTCGCCGGAGAATCCACAAACTTTGGATCATATACAGTATTGGGCTTGGACGGCCGCATTCGCATCAACTACGCAACAACGTCTTCCGAGGAAACTGAACTCTTCAATGGGCGACTTCTTGGATTTGGTCGCTCTCAAGGTCTCTACTATGAGGAGAGCGAAGATACTTCATTTAATAATGAATAAGAGAGTTGAGGATCAAGAGATTCCATCTGACCTCCTGTTATTCCAGCTAGCAGCTTCCTTCGATCCTCTAATTTTTGGAAATTATTTATTTGTTGATCGAATAGCTTCTACGATGGGTTTCTCCGTTTTGGAGGGGTTGATAGCAACTAGGTGCTCAGATCTTGATTCAGAAACCGGTGAACTGACAGCTGATGTTGATGTAACTTGGTATGATGGCGAAAATCAATTAAATAAAGGCGAAAATCCGAATATTCATAAAAAAATACAGATATGGAGAGAGTTTGGATCTTCCGAGGAGGTAGGGAGCATAATTGACCAGATCAACCAGCTTGATCGCTACAATACAGATGTGCTCACGGGAACATTTCAAGGGGTCGAGAGTCGCGTCTACGAGGAGTTAGGGGAGACGAACCATCTTACAAGAGTGATAGCAAAGCAGAGGGGCGACAACATACACGCATCACGTTCCACCCGCTCAATTGGTACGATTGTTCTAAATCTATGTTCACTCCTGATCTGGGATATGATCCTCCCGGATGTATTCGAGAGAGATCGGAAGAAAGTCCTCAACGAAGTCGGATCCTCTTCAGGTATATTTCATAATTACACTCCTTCGGATTATCTTCCAGTTTTTCGACTATAAAACAAAGCAGTCAGTTAGTGGCAATATTGTCAGACTGTAAAAAATTCGGGTATATATGCTTCTGACATTGTCGTCAGCCGTCAAACCTACGCTGACGGGAAAAAAGTCCGAAATCGTGACGCTACAGCCGATTTACCTCAGACTAACCAACCTTTGTTTACACACCACGCCCGCACGCATTTTAGAGGTGTTGGCTTCTTCCGCAATGCTCCCGATCCAGTTTCTCGTGTGACGGCTGAGACATATCAGCGTTCTTTTGTCTTTTGACGGAGCTGCTCGACGAGACGCACGAGGCCCCCTCTGAGAAGTCCCCCCGCGATTTGAACGCACGGTCGGACGTGCTCGCTTCGCTGCGCGCGACCTCCCTGCATTCAAATCACGTCGTAGCCACTTCGTTGCTCACTGTCGTTCGCAACAGAAGCGGGCCGGACGCGATTTGAACGCGCGACCGTCTGGTTAAGAGCCAGACGCTCTGCCGGACTGAGCTACCGGCCCTCCACCAGTCCGTATCGGTGGCGCGATTAAATGTGTTTCCTTTCGGGTGGGGCATCGGAGTCACGTCGTCGCGAGGAAGGCGGCCGACGCCCTCAGAACAGCGTCGCGGCGACGGTCTGGGCCGTCTCGATAACCGGGCCGAACCCGGGGAGCAGCAGCAGCGTCCCGACGCCGGCGAAAAGCACCGCGGCGTAGAGTCCAACCGGCCGGCTCTCGATCTCGAAGTCCGCGGCGGGCGTCTCGATCCACATCGCCTTCACCACGCGGCTGTAGTAGAACAAAGACAGCGCGCTGTTGACCGCGCCGACCGCGGCGAGCCACCAGAACCCCGCCTCGATCGCGGAGTAAAACAGCACGTACTTCGAGAGGAACCCGCCGAACGGCGGCAGACCCGCGAGGCTGAACATGAAGACCGTCATCGCGACCGCCGCGATCGGGGCGGTCGACGCCAGCCCGTTGTAGTCCTCGAACGTCCGGCCGACGCCCCAGTGTTCGACGAGGGCGATGAACAGGAACGCACCGGTGTTCATGAACCCGTAGACCAGGAGATGCGCCATCGACGCCCCCAGCACGTCCCCGTTGGGGCCGCCGGCAGTCAGCGCCGCCAACCCGATCAGCGCGTAGCCCGCGTGCCCGATCGAGGAGTACGCTAACATTCGTTTGACCTTCTCCTGGGTCGCCGCCGCGAAGTTGCCGAGCGTCATCGTGACGACCGCGAGCACCTGGAACGCGAGCACCCAGTCGACGCCCGCGGGCACCGCTCCCAAGGGGAACGCCTCGACGAACACGCGGAACGCGACCGCGAAGCCGGCGGCCTTCGAGGCCGACGAGAGGAACGCCGAGATGGGCGCTGGCGCGCCCTCGTAGGCCTCCGGCGCCCAGAAGTGGAACGGCACCGACGCGGTTTTGAACGCGAACCCGCCGAGGATCATCAGCACGCCCAAGCCGAGCACGCCGGCCATCTCGGGGTTGCCGATCGCCCCCGCGACGTCACCGAGCACGAGCGACCCCGTGACGGCGTACACCAGGCTGATGCCGAACGCCAGTACGGCAGATGAGACCGCGCCGATGAGGAAGTACTTCAACCCGGCCTCGACGCTCCCGCGGTCGGTTTTCAGAAACGCGACCAGGGCGTACGAGGGCAACGATGCGAGTTCGAGGCTGATGAACACCGTCGCAAGCGAGTTCGCGGTCGCCATAACCGCCATCCCCGTCGCCGCGAACAGGGTCAGCGAGTAGAACTCCGCGCGGTGGGACTGCTCTTCGAGGTAGTCGTAGGCCGCGACCGCGACCATCGCGGTGACGACGGTGAAGATGAGCGTGAAAAAGAGGCTCATCCCGTCGACGACTAGGGCGTCGCCGTACAGCGGGATCGCGCCGCCGGTCCGGGCCTGGCCGGTGCCGGCGACCAGGAACCAGCCGGTGACCGCAAACGAGAGGAGCGACCCCGCGGCGGCGACGCCGGCCAGCATCGCGTTGCTCGGCTCCTCGGGCCACAGGGTGTCGATCCCCAGCAGGACGAGCCCGGTCAGCGCCAGCAGGATCGCCGGCAGCAGGGCGGTCCAGGCGGCGACCGTCTCGGACTGGAGCAGGAGCGCTTCGTACATCACAGCCCACCTCCCGTGAGGATCGGGTTAACCGCCTCTTGGATCATCCCGAAGAAGAGGTCGGGCGCGACGCCGAGTACGATCGTCAGCAGCAGTAGCACCGCAAGCGGCGCGACGTCGTGGAACGGCGCCTCGGCGACGTCGTAGTCGCCGTCGAAGCTGAACGGGCCGAACAGCGTGCGCTGCATCGCAAAGAGGAGATAACCCGCCACGATCACGATGCCGAACATCGCCGCGGCGGTGAAAAGCGGCATCGCCGAGTGGACCGTCGACGCAAAGGAGCCTTTGAAGATGAAGAACTCGCCCGCGAACCCGGCCATCAGCGGCAGGCCCATATATCCGAACGCGCCGGCGACGAAGATCCCGGCGGTGACGGGCATCCGGTCGGCGATCCCGGACATATCGCCCACCATCCGGGTGTGGGTCGTGTTGTAGATCACGCCGACCGCCATGAACATCAGCCCCGAGATGAGGCCGTGGGCGATCATCTGGAACGTCGCGCCGCCGACCCCGTAGGTCGTGTACGCGACCAGCCCGAGGATGACGTAGCCCATCGACGACACCGACGAGTACGCGACGATCCGCTTGAGGTCCTCTTGAGCAAGTGCCAACAGCGCGCCGTAGATCACGCTGATCACCGCGATCCCCGCGATCGGGACCACAAGGGCGGTCGCGACGTCGGGCATCATCGTGAAGTTGAACCGCAGCAGCGCGTAGGTCCCCATCTTCAGGAGGACGCCCGCGAGAAGCACCGACACCGGCGTCGGCGCCTCGACGTGGGCGTCGGGCAGCCAGGTGTGAAGCGGCGCGACCGGCACCTTCACCGCGAAGCCGATGAAGACCGCGACGAACGCGACCGTCTTCAGGGTCGCGGCGTCGAGGCCGGCGAAGCCGGCGAGTTCCCCCGCCCGCAGCGCCTGGGCGATCTCCGGCAGCCGCAGCGACGACACCGAGTCGCCGAGCCCGAAGACCAAGGCGATGAACCCGATGAACATCACGAGCGACGCGATGTTGGTGTAGACGAAGAACTTGATCGCGGCGTACCGGCGGTTCGGCCCGCCCCACACCCCGATCAGGAAGTACATCGGCACCAACACCGCCTCCCAGAAGACGAACCACGCGAAGAAGTCAAGCGCGGTGAACACCCCCAGCAGGTTCGCCTCCATAAGCAACATCAGCCCGTAGAACTGCGACTCTCGGTCGGAAATGGGCGTCCACGCGCTCACGATCGCGAGCGTCGTCAGCACGGTCGTCAGCACCACCAAGGGGAGACTGATCCCGTCGACGCCGACGAACCAGTGGAGGTCGAGCCCCCCGACGGTCAGCCACACGAAGTCGGTCTCGAAGGCGATCTCGCCGCCGAGCAGGGCGTTGCCGGCGGCGTCGTAGGCCGCCCACATCCGGAGGCTTCCGACGATCGGGAGGACCGAAAGCGCCGCCGCCAGCTTGGCCGCGTAGGCGTCGGGCGCGACGAAGACGACCAGCGCCGAGAGGAACGTGACCGCGATGAGGGCTTCGATGATCACACGAACCACCCCCCGAGGAGGCCGAACGCCAGGATCAGCGCGGTCAGCCCGAGCGTGAGGAGAACGGCATAGTTACTCACCACGCCCGTCTGGATCCGGCGGATCCGGTCGCCCGAAAAGAGGCTGACGCCCGAGACGCCGTTGACGACGCCGTCGACGACGCCGCCGTCGAACTTGTTCGCCGCGCGAGCGAGGGGCCGCGCGAGGCCGTTCGCGATCCAGACCTGATACTCGTCCTGGTAGTAGTTGTTGTAGAGCACCGTTTTGATCTCACCGAGTTTGTCGGTGTGTTCGACCGGTTCGGGCACGTTGTACAGCCGGTGAGCCACGAAGGCGCCGGCCAGGGCGAGCCCGAGCGACACCGCACCCGGGCCCAGCGGGCTGAGTTCCAGCCCCGCCGAGCCGTAGTGCGGGAAGTCGTGCAGCAACGTGCTGTAGTGTTCGACCGTCAGGCCCGCGTAGCCGTGTTCGAGCCACTTGTGGAGGTAGTCGATCTCCAACCCCGTCACCTTCTTGACTGGTACCATATTCACGAACCCGGCGACTGCGGCGAGCACCCCGAGCACGACGAGCGGGAGCTTCACGTTCCACCGCACGCCGTGTGGGTCCTCGGCAGTCCCGGACCGGGCGTCGCCGTGGAAGGTCAGGAAGACCATCCGGAAGGTGTAGAGGCCGGTGAAGAACACCGCCACGAGCCCCATCGCGTACGCCGCAAGCAGGATCGGGTCGCCGTCGAGGCCGTGGAGCAGGGTCTCGTAGAGCACCTCGTCCTTCGACCAGAAGCCGGCAAAGGGGAAGATCCCCGCGAGCGCCAACGAACCCGACAGGAAGGTGTAGTAGGTGACGGGCATCTCCGACTTCAATCCGCCCATATCCCACATATCCTCGTTGTGGTGCATCGCGATGATGACCGAACCGGCACCCAGGAACAGGAGCGCCTTGAAGAACGCGTGGGTCATCAGGTGGAAGGTCGCAGCGATGTAGCCGCCGCCACCCAGCGCGAGCATCATATACCCGTATTGGGAGATCGTCGAGTACGCCAACACCTGCTTGATCTCGCGTTTGACCAGCCCCATCGTCGCCGCAAAGAGGGCGGTGAACCCGCCGACGAACGCGATGATCGCCAGCGCGGTCGGCGAGATCGCGTAGAACCCGTACATCCGGGCGACGAGGTAGACGCCGGCGGCGACCATCGTCGCGGCGTGGATGAGCGCCGACACCGGCGTCGGGCCCTCCATCGCGTCGGGCAGCCAGGTGTGCAGCGGGTACTGCGCGGACTTGCCGATCACGCCCCCCAGGATCAGGAGGCCGACGATCGTGAACCACGTCTGCGGGGCGAACCCGAACGTGTTCACCGTCGTCTCGCCGCGAAGCGCCGCCTCCGCGAGTGCGGGGAACGACTCGCTGCCGACGAACGCCGCCGTGCCGAACGTCCCGAAGACGGCGACGACGCCGACGAGAAAGAAGTAGTCGCCGAACCGGGTCACGAGGAACGCCTTCTTCGCCGCGCTCGGCGGGCCCGGCTCCCGGAAGTGGAAGCCGATCAGGAGATACGAACAGAGGCCGACGAGCTCGAAGAACATGAACGCCATCAGCAGGTTGTCGGCGACGACGAACCCGAGCATCGACGCGGTGAAGAGTCCGAGGCCGGCGTAGTACCGCGGCAGCCCCGTCTCGTCCTCGTCGTTCATGTAGCCGAGGCTGAAGACGTGGACCAGGAAGGCGACGAGCGTCACGATGAGTAGCATCAAAGCCGACAGCGGGTCGATCAGGACGCCGAAGGTGAGGTCGACCGCCTCGAGCCCCTCGGCCCAGGTGTAGATGGTCGCGTCGTAGGTCCGCCCGCCGGCGACGGCGAGGACCGTCCCGATCGCCAAGACGAGAGAGCCGGCGGTCGCGGCGATCCCCGCGAGGGCACCGCCCTTCGGCAGGTTGTCGCCGACTGCCAGGGCGACCAGAAACGAGACGAACGGCAGGAGGACGATCGCGGGCGCGAAGTCGAAGATTCCCACCATCTTACCACCTCATCGTCGTCGCGTCGGTGACGTCGACGCCGTCGAAGTTGCGGTACAGTACCAGGATGATCCCGATCCCGATCGCGACCTCCGCGGCCGCGAGCGCCATCGTGAACAGCCCGAAGGTCTGGCCGGTGACGTTCCCCCACACGAGCGAGAACGCCACGAGGTTGATGTTCGCGGCGTTCAGCATTAGCTCGACTGACATCAGGAACAACAGGGCGTTCCGGCGGGTCAGGATCCCGAACAGCCCGATACAGAACACCGCCGCCGACAGGAGCAGGTAGTACTCCGGCGGGACCATCAGTCGTCACCCCCGAAGAGGGTGCGTTTGAGTTCCCGCCCGCCGTCTGTGAGCAGCGTCCGGCCCTCGTCGGTCTCCCGCGTCGCGAGGTGGACCGCGCCGTCGAGCGCCACGTCGAGGGTGACGGCGATCACGAGGAACGCGACCAGGAAGCTCTCGCCGGGGACGTCGCCGAGGTCGAGGTTGAACATCGCGTAGCCGATGCTGGCGGTAATGTTCGCGCCCTCCGGGAACCCCTGTGGCTCCGGGAACGACGCCGACAGGATTGTCGCCGCCATCACCGCGAACAGGGCGGCGGCCGCGAGCCCGGGCAGCAGGTGCGAGCCCAGGTTGAGTTCGGGCTTGGTTGTCATGCGCTACTCACCTCGGGTTGAGTCCGCGTCAGCATCACGGCGAACGTGATCAGGATGAGGACCCCCCCGACGTACACGAGGATCTGCATCGCGGCGAGGAACTCCGCCTGTAACATCACGTAGTGCACCGCGACGCTCAACAGCGCCCCCCCGAGCAGGAGTGCGGAGTGCCAGATGTCCCGCACGAGGACGACGCCGAGGCTGCAGCCCACAGTCACGAGGGCGAACAGCGCGAACGCGATAGTCTCGTACACCATTGTATGTGTCTCCTTCAGGAACCCCTTTGAAGATTTCGAGAAGTCCCCGAGCGGGCGGTCACGCCCGTAGCGGGGCCGAACCCGGCGTTATCGGCGGCCGATCCCGTGCACCGTCACCGCCGTCGTGTGATCGTGAGGCGCGGGCGGGCCGCGCCTGCTACTGGTAGTCGACCTCGCCCGTCCCCTCGCCGATCCACGCGTCGCGGTCGGGCTCTCTGGAGTTGAGCGGGTCGATGTCCTTGTACCAGGGGACGTTCTTCAACTGTTCTTTGTTGTACACGAAGTCGTCTTTGGTGTCGGCCACGAACTCGAAGTTCTGGGTGAGCAGGATGGCGTCGACCGGACACACCTCCTCGCACAGCCGGCAGTAGATGCACTGCCCGATGTGGAGGTTGTACTGCTCGCCGTTCCGCTTGTCGTCCTGGACGATCTGGATCGTGTCGTTGGGACAGACGTTCTCGCACTGCCGACACCAGATGCACCGCTCCTGGCTGAACTTGTGGACCCCGCGGAACCGGGGGCTGACTTCGGGGGCGACGTCCGGATACTCCACCGTGAACGTCTCCCCGTCCAATGCGTGTTTCATCGTCGTTGCCATCGATTTGAGTACGCCGATCATGCTATCACTCCCACGATTACGGCCGTGAGCACCAGGTTCGCGAAGGAGAGCACGAGCATCCCCTTCCACCCGACGTCGAGGAACTGATCGACGCGGATGCGCGGCACCGCCGACCGCGCCCACTGGGTGAACAGGTAGAACGCCCAGATCTTGATCGTGAACCAGACGAAGCCGGGCAGGAACGGCCCGGCGGGTCCGCCGAGGAACAGCGTGGCCGCCAGGGCGCCGCCGAGGAAGATGTGGATGAACTCCCCGAGGTAGATCAACACGAAGTACACCGAGGAGTACTCGGTCTGATAGCCCGCAACGATCTCGGTCGGGGCCTCGGGCACGTCAAAGGGGTTGCGGCCGACCTCCGCGAGGTTCGCGATCACGAACAGCGCAAAGGCAAAGGGGTTGACGAACGCGAACCACTGCGGGATCGTGACGCCACCCAGCACCAGCAGCGGCTCGGTCTGCTGGGCGACGATCTCGCTCATCTGCAACGACCCGGTGAAGATGATCACCGACGCCGCGGTGATGATAAGCGGGATCTCGTAGGCGATGTTCGACGCGATCGCCCGGAGGCCGCCCAGAAGCGAGTACTTGTTGTTCGACGCGTACCCCATCATCACCAGTCCCAGGGAGGCGATCGACGACGCGGCGAACGCGAACACCAGCCCGGTCTCCGGATCCGCGAGGTGGATCCCGTTGCCCATCGGGATGACCGCAAAGCCGAGCAGCGCCGAGAACGGCACCAGAAGCGGCCCGAGGTCGTACGCCGGGCGGTCGACGCCTTGCGGGATCACGAGCTCCTTCGAGAGCAGCCGGACCGCGTCGGCGACGATCACGAACAGCCCGAACGGCCCGACGCGGTTGACCGCGATCCGGTCGGTGAACGCGGCGGTGATCTTCCGTTTGGCCCACGGGCCGGCGACCGCCGTCTGGACCAAGAGCAGGTTCGCGATGATGAACGCGCCGATCAGGCCGCCGACGATCTGCCCGACGGTGCCGGAGAGCCCCAGCAGCCCGGCGATTCGCTCGGGGAGCAACACCTGCGACTGGAGCGGGCCCATCAGCGATCCACCTCGCCGAGCACGATGTCGAGGCTGCCCAGCGACGCGACCATATCGGGGATGTACTCCCCGTTACTCATTTCGGGGAGGGTCTGGAGGTTCGAGAAACACGGACTTCGGATCTTGAACCGGCCGGGCTCCTCGGTGCCGTCCGCGCGGATGTAGATGCCGAGTTCGCCCTTCGCGGCCTCGACGGCGCGGTAGATCTCCGCGTCGTCGTCGGGGCGCAGCGTGCGCGGGACGTTCGACTGGATCGTCCGTTCCTCTTCGGGCCAGTCTTCGAGCAGGTCCACACACTGCTCGATGATCTTCGCGGACTCCTCGACCTCCCGGAGCCGGACGAGCAGCCGGCTGAAGTTGTCGCAGCCGTCCTCGGTGACGACGTCCCATTCGAGTTCGTCGTAGTAGCCGTAGGGGTCGTCCCGGCGGAGGTCGTAGTCGATCCCCGACCCGCGGGCGACCGGGCCGGTCGCGCCGTAGGACTTCGCGACCTCCGGCGGCAGCACGCCGGTATCGATCGTCCGCGACTGGAGGATCTCGTTCGTGGTGATGAGGTCGTGGTACTCCTCTAAGGCCTCCGGCAGGTCGTCGAGGAAGTCCCGGATCATCTCGAAGAACTCCTCGCGGGGTTCGGGCAGGTCCCACACGACGCCGCCCAACCGGAAGTAGTTGAACATCATCCGCTGGCCGGTGAGCTCCTCTAAGATGTTCTGGACCTTCTCGCGATCCCGCATCGCGTACATGAAGATTGCGGTGAAGTCGCCGTAGACGTCCAAGGCGAACGTCCCGACCGCGAGCATATGCGAGCAGATGCGGCAGAGTTCCGCACCCATCGTCCGGATGACCTGGGCGTACTCCGGAACGTCGATGTCGTTGAGGTCCTCCGCCGCGCGGGCGTAGGCCCACTCGTTGAGGAGGCCGGAGGAGGCGTAGTCCCACCGGTCGGGGTACGGCATGATCTGGTGCCGGTAGGTCTTGGTCTGACACATCTGCTCCTCACACCGGTGGAGGTAGCCGATGTCGGGATCCACGTCGACGACCTGCTCGCCGTCGAGGACGGTCTTGACGTGGAGCACGCCGTGGGTCGCGGGGTGGTGCGGGCCGATGTTGATGTACATCGTGTCCCCTTCCTCCTCACGGTGGTCGTCGGCCAGCGGGTTCTCCCACTCTTTGAGGGTCACGATCTGCGGCCGGTCCTGATCGTAGTTCTGCGAGAGCGGGTGGCCCTGCCAGGTGTCGGGCAGCAGGATCCGACGCAGGTCGGGGTGTCCCTCGTAGTCGATCCCGATCAGGTCGTACGCCTCCCGCTCGTGCCAGTCGGCCGTCCGGAAGACGGGTTCTGCCGTCTGACTCGTCGGGTCGGACTTCGGCGTCGGGACGACCACGCTGGCTTCGCGCTGTCGGTCGTCGAAGCTGGTGAGGTGGTAGATCGACTCGTAGCGGTCCTCGCGCTCCTCGGCGGTGACACACGAGAGGTGATCGAAGCCCGCCTCGTCGCGGAGGCGCCGGAGCGTCTCCTGGACGTCGTCGGGGCGGATCACGAACCCGGGGGCGTTGAGGTGCTCCTCGCGGCCGACGACGAGGTCGCCGAGCAGGTCGGCGATCTCGTCGCCGCCGGTCGGGAGGGTCTCGACGGCGCCGTCGTCGGGGGTCGGCTCTTCGAGGCTCACGCGAGACACCTCCGGTGTCGAGCGTGAGTAGATGAGTCGCAGCCAGAGAGGGATCGAAGATCCCTCTTACAGCCGGCGCTAACAGCGCCGGCGACCGCGCAGCCGTCCGGCGAGCAGGAACGTCTCAGCGTGCTCATGGCGAATCAGCCCAGTTGTACCGCATCACCAGGTCCTCCTCGTCGATCTGGTCGGCGAGCTGGTCGACGATCTCGTCCTGTTCGAGGTCGTCGAACTGTTCGAGCTCGTAGGGCTTGACCGTCACCGGGCTGGACTCGCCCTCCGCGATGCGCTGCTGGAGTTTCGCGACCCCGTAGATCAGCGCTTCCGGACGCGGGGGACAGCCGGGGACGTGGATGTCGACGGGGATGACCTCCTCGGCGCCCTTGATGACGTTGTACCCCTCCTGGAACGGGCCGCCGGAGATGGTACACGACCCCATCCCGACCACGAACTTCGGCTCGGGCATCTGGTCGTAGACCCGTTTCATCCGCGGGGCGAACTTCGAGACGATCGTCCCGGGGACGATGATGACGTCGGCCTGCCGGGGCGACGCGCGGGGGACGCCCGCGGCGAACCGGTCGAGGTCGTGTTTCACCGAGTAGGTGTGCATCATCTCGATGCTGCAACAGGCGATGCCGAACTGCAGCATAAACATCGACGACCCGCGAACCCAGTTCATGAACTGGTCGAACTTCGTCAGGATGAACGGCGAGGAGCCGAACGCCTGCCGGAGCTTCGAGTTGAACCGGTTGTCCGCGCCGCCGCCGGTCATCCGGGCGTCCCGGGTGTCGGTCTGTACGTGCGAGTCGTCCGTGACGAATGGTGTTTCTCGTTGGCTGCTCATGCGTTTCGTTCCGTCTTTTGGCGGTTCGCAAGCGGGCTTTTGACCCACTCGACCGCGCCGTTGCGCCACGCCCACACCAGGCCGACGACGAGGATGCCCACGAACGCGAGCATCGGCCACAGCACCGTCGAGAGGGCGACCCCCTGGCTCAGCGCGGACCGGTAGATCACGGTCCACGGGAAGATGAGAACGGTCTCGACGTCGAACACGACGAACAGCAGCGCGACCATGTAATACTGGATGTTGAACTGGACGCGCGCCGTGCCGGTCGGGATCTCACCGCTCTCGTAGGTGGCGCGTTTTCCTTGTTCGGGGACCCCCGGGCGGAGTATCGCCGAGACGGCCATCATCCCCAGCGGGATGCCGACCGCGACGAGCCCTAAAGCCCCGATTGCGATCCATTCACTCATTCGGTGGTCTCCTTGTACGTGGCGCTTAGAGGTGGCACCTCATAAGCGTTGATTTGTGGTCGCGGTCCGGGCGGGTCGGAACCGGGGGAACCCCCGGATCCGGGAACTCATACTGTTGGGTATAACTACCTGAAGGTTTTCGACACCCCGGGGTGTCGAAACCCCTCACGGGACTATAGCCGACAGTATCACTCCCCGCGGCGCTCGCGGTAGCCATCGACACCCAGGTCGTGGAGGTCCCGGGAGTCGCGGGCGACGTCCGAAACGAGGGCGTCGTGGTACTCGTCCAGCCGGTCGCGGAGTTCCCCGTGCTCGCGAGAGAGGATCTGAACGGCCGACAGCGCGGCGTTGAACGACTTGCCGGCGTCGACCGCGACGATCGGCGCGCCGGTGGGCATCCCGATCACCGAGTCGACGGACTTCTCCTGCACGGGGACCCCGATCACGGGGATGGGGTACGCGATGGAGGCGGTTATGTTCGGCAGATCCGCGGACTTTCCGCCCGCGCCCGCGATCACCACGTCGAGGCCGCGGTCGGCGGCGGTCTCGCCGTAGGCGTACATCAGTTCCGGCGTCCGGTGGGCGGAGACGACGTACGTCTCGTAGGTGAACCGCGACTCGGGCGGCTCCCGGAGGTCGGTCTGCTCTGCGAAGTCCAGGCGGTCCAGGGCGTCGTGGGCGCCGGACATCGTGTCCAGATCGGAGTCCGACCCCATGATGATCCCGACATCCGGGGTGTCGGCGGCGGAGAACTCGAGGTCGGCCTCCTCGTGGAGTCGGTCGATCAGGTCCTGTACGGTCACGTCGGCGTCGCCGTCTGTGGTGTACTCAGTCATCGTATGCGTGGCTCGCGTCGCCGGTCATTCGTCCGGGTGCTCGAAGCGTACCGCCTCGCGGAGCTCTCTCGCGTGCGCGAGAGGGTTGGCATCGCGGTCCCGCTCCCCGTCGCCGGTGACGGTGACGTGGCCCATCTTCCGGAGCGGCCGCACCTCGGCTTTCCCGTACCAGTGCAGCGACGCGTTCGGGTCGCCGAGGACGGCCTCGACGTTGCCGAGCCGGGCGGGTCGGGGCTCGTCGACGGTGCCGAGGAGGTTGGTCATCACCGTGGGACACCGAAGCCGCGTCGAGCCCAGCGGCCACCCGAGCACGGCACGGACGTGCTGTTCGAACTGTGAGGTGCGCGCGCCCTCGATCGTCCAGTGCCCGGAGTTGTGGGGTCGCGGCGCGATCTCGTTCACCTGGATCTCCCCATCCCGGGTCTCGAACAGTTCGATCCCGAAGACCCCCCGTCCCGAGAGGGTGTCGAGCACGTCGCGGGCGACCCCCTCGGCGCGTTCGAGAACCGCCTCGGTCGTCCGCGCGGGGAGGATCGTCTCCCGCAGGATCTCCTCTTCGTGGACGTTCTCGCCCGCCGGGAACGTGCGGACCTCGCCGTCGCCCTGGACCGCGATCACCGACAACTCCCGCGCGAAGTCGACGAACGCCTCCGCCATCGCAGGGCCGCCGACCGCGTCCATCGCTGCCTCGGCGTCGTCGGGGTCCGAGACCGGGACGTTGCCCCGGCCGTCGTAGCCGCCGGTGCGGGCCTTCAGCATCACCGCGTCGAACTCCGCGAGGGCGTCGCGGAGGTCGTCGGCGTCGTCGACCCGCCGGAACGGCGGGACCGGGATCCCGGCGTCCGCGAGCGTGCGCTTCTGGACCAGTTTGTCCTCGATGGTCCGTAGCGTCTCCGGGGCGGGATCGACGGGGACGCCGTGCTCGTCGGCGACCCGGGCCAGCAGGTCCGCGTCGGCGAGTTCGATCTCGAAGGTGACGGCGTCGACGCGCGCCGCGAACTCGGCGAACGCGTCGGGGTCGTCGAAGTCACCGACGATCTGGTCGCGGGCGACCGGCGCCGCGGGGCAGTCCGGGGTGGGATCGAGGACGACCACCTCGACGCCGAGCGGGGCGGCCGCCTCGGCGAGCATCCGGCCGAGTTGGCCCCCGCCGACGACGCCGAGCGTGGGTCCTGGGACGGTAACGGTCACGGGCATCGGTACCCCTGGCGACCGAATAAAGGTTGCCGACTGTCGTGGGTTCGGCGGTGGGCCGGTCAGCCGCCGCCCGTCTCCGGCACCCGCTCGGGTGCGACCCGTTGGAGCTCCGCGGTCTCGACGAACACCACCACCCGGTCGTTCCACAGCCGGAAGTTGTGCTCGAAGGCGGTGTACCCCGACAGCGCCGCCTCGGTCTCGGTCCGGTCGTAGTCCTTCGTGATCACCACCGGCGGTGGGTCCGACAGCGCCGCGTCCCGCTGTTCGTCCGGGTCGGTACTCGTGATCTCGGCGTCGTACCGTTCCAGATACCACGGCAGCGGGAGCCGGTCGTGCCACGCCGGGCCGCCGGGCGGCGCGGTGTTCAGCGACGACTCGTTGCGGACGTAGAACGTCTCGCCGTCGCCGCCGGGCGGACGCGACCCGACGAAGAGCACGTCGGGACCGTCGTCGTTTTCGGCAACGACTTCGCCGACCACCTGGACCGTGGGCTTCAGGTCGTTCGACGGCTGGGCCCACTGGAGCACCTGCTTGTCGGCCTCGTCGGTGGAGTTGAAGTACGCGGCGTTGGCCGCGGCCGCGCCGCCGAGTGCCGACAGCACCACGAGCGCGGCGAGGCCGACGCTCACCGCGTCCCGGGCGGCGACCGCTTCCCCCGCGGCGTCGACCACGAACGCCACGCCGACCGCGGCGGGGATCGCCAGCGGGACGATCACGTGGACTGCGGCCCACGGCGCCTGGATGTCGGTCGCGATCGGGTAGCCGACGAGCGACGCCGCCGCCCAGTAGGTCGCAAACGTCACGAACTCCCGGGGGCCGGTTCCGCGGACCCCGTAGCGGTCGACGACGATCCCGAAGACCCCGAACGCGACAACGGCGGGCGCGCCGTACGCCAGGGTTTCGGCCAGGTCACCCAGGTACGGGAGGTACGGGTGGTCCTGGTGGCTCCCGGAAGCCCACGTGTCGACGAACTTCTCGGCGGCCCCGACGGTGCCGGCGTCGACGACCCCGGGGAGCTGTGCGGGCGAGGAAAGCGCCTGCCAGAGGTCCGGACGCGGCGCGTAAAAGAAGAACACGACGCCGAAGAACAGCGCGAGAGACCCGACCGCGACGACGCCGACCCGCTGTAGCGACGCCCGCACGGAGGGGCCGTGTCTCAGGAGTCGGTCGGTGGTCCCCGCACGCCACCGGGCAAGGACCGTCGACGCGGACTCCCCGCGGGCGCGAGCCGCGAGCAGTCGGTGGTCCGCAAGCACCGCGCCCGCACCGAGGAAACAGAGCACGTAGAGGATCGCGTTCTCCTTCGTCGTGAACGCTAACCCGAGCGACGCCGCCGCGGGGAAGGCGTACCGGAGCCGCCCGGTGTCGAAGCCGCGGACCACGAACCCCAGCGCGGCGACCGCGAACACCGCCACCAGGACGTCGTTCCGCATAAACCGGGAGTAGTAGACCGCGATCGGGTTCAGCGCGAGCAACGCCGCCAGGGCGAGGAGTTCCGTCCGCCGGAGCCGCTCGCGGAACAGCCACACCACGAGGGGGACCAAGCCGCCGACGACGGCGACCGGGAGCCGCGCCGCGAAGTCAGAAACCGGGAGGAACGCGAAGAGCCAGTCGTTGACGATCGGGAGGAACGGGCCGTGAACGATCGGGCGATACGAGTGGACGCCGGTTTCGTGGTACCGGAGGATCCAGTAGCCGACCCGGCCCTCGTCCCAGTGGAAGATCCGGCCGCCGAGGGCGACGAGCCGGAGCGCGAGCGCGACGGCCGTGATCCCCAGAAGGCCCGCCAGGAGCCGACGGCGGGCGTCCGAGGGGAGCGCGACGTCGACGACCGAGGACGGGCCGTCGCTCGGAGCGGCAGCGTCGCTGGCGCGCGTCGCGTCGGCGTCGGGGCCGGCTGATCCGGTGGGGTCGTCGTCGCGGGCGTCCGCAGCGAAGCCGCCGGCGTCGTCGGCCGCTGACGGCACGGCGGGACCGTCTGCGTCCCCGGTGGAGGGCGGATCGTCGGGGTGACCCCCGTCAGGGCTCATTGTCGTCCGTTGGCCACCACGCCGTTACAACTCTTGTGTTTGTCGATGCGGCGGGTCGCAACCGTCGGCGGCGGTACCGAACGTCGGGAACTGCCGATACCTCTTTGGGCTCCCGGGGGAACCGCTTCGGTATGACACGACTCGGGCTGGTGGTGGCCCAGTACAACGGTTCGGTCACCGAGCGGATGGCGACGGCTGCGCGCGATGCCGCCGGGGAACGTGGCGTGACGATCGGCGAGACCCTCCCGGTACCGGGGGTGTACGACGCGCCGCTCGCGGCCGACCGGCTGGCGCGCCGCAGCGACATCGATGCGGTGGCCGTCGTCGGCGCCGTCGTGACCGGCGACACCGACCACGATCAGGTGATCGCCGACGCCACCGCGAGTGCGCTCACGGAGATCAGCCTCGACCGCGACGTGCCGGTCACCTTCGGCGTCTCGGGGCCGGGACAGAGCGGGGCCGAAGCGCGGGAGCGCATCGACAAAGGTGCGGAAGCGGTAAACGCCGCGGTCGATTTGGTGGAGACGCTACAATGAGTTTCGACTTCGCGGCCCGCGTCGAGCGGGTCGAGCCGAGCGCGACGTTGGCAATCAGCAACAAGGCGAGCGAGCTGGAGGCAGCGGGGGTCGACGTGGTCGACCTCTCGGTGGGTGAACCCGACTTCCCCACGCCGGAGAACGTCGTTGCAGCCGGGAAAGAGGCGATGGACGCCGGCCACACCGGGTACACCCCCTCGAACGGGATCCCACAACTCCGGGAGGCCATCGCCGAGAAGCTCCGGGGCGACGGCATCGACGCCGAAAGCGACGAGGTCATCGTCACCCCCGGCGGGAAGCAGGCGCTCTACGAGACGTTCCAGACGCTGATCGACGGCGTTGACGAGCGAGGCTCGTCAGCCGGCGGGACGTCGTCCCGCGCCGGTGACGAGGTCGTCCTGCTCGACCCCGCGTGGGTGTCCTACGAGGCGATGGCGAAGCTCTCCGGCGGGTCGTTGAACCGCGTCGACACCGCGCCCTACGACTTCCAACTGGAGCCTGCCCTCGACGACCTCGCGGCGGCGGTCTCCGACGACACCGAACTCCTGGTCGTGAACTCGCCGTCGAACCCGACCGGCGCAGTCTACACCGAGGCGGCGTTCGAGGGCGTCCGCGACCTCGCGGTCGAGCACGACATCACCGTGATCTCCGACGAGATCTACCAGCGGATCACCTACGGCGTCGACCAGCCCAGCCTCGCGGCGTTCGACGGGATGGAAGACCGGACGGTCACGATCAACGGCTTCTCGAAGGCGTACTCGATGACCGGGTGGCGGCTGGGCTACCTCCACGCCCCCGAGTCGCTGGTGTCGCAGGCGGCGAAACTCCACTCCCATTCGGTCTCGTGTGCGGTCAACTTCGTCCAGCACGCCGGCGTCGAGGCGCTCGAAAACACCGACGAGGCCGTCACGGAGATGCGCGAGGCCTTCCGGGAGCGCCGGGATATGCTCGCGGATCTCTTCGCCGACCACGACGTCGACGTCCCCGTCGGCGACGGCGCGTTCTATATGATGCTCCCGGTGGACGATGACGACCAGTCGTGGTGTGCGGGCGCGATCGAGGACGCCCACGTCGCGACCGTGCCGGGGTCGGCGTTCGGGTCGCCGGGCTACGCGCGGATCTCTTACGCCGCCAGCGAGGAGCGGCTCCGGGAGGCCGTCGACCGGCTGGCGACCGAAGGCTACCTGTAGCCCCGGACTGGCGGTTTCGCCAACGTTCAGACACGCGATGGCCGATTAGAACACCACCGGCGGGTGGGACTGGAAGGGGCCGCCGGCTCGGCGAAGGTGGCCGACGGTAGGACCGCAGGAACGAACGGAGTGAGTGACGAGGACCGCACCGAGGCCCCCGAGTCGAGCCGGCGGGGGCTTCCGGGGACTCTACGTCACCGTTCGCCATATTTAGGTATCTGCCCAAACAGAGCCGAGAACTGTCAGCTATTTTGTCAGTCCGCGGCCGCACTCGACGCGCCGTCGACGCTCGGAACGACGCCCTCGTCGCTCCACCCGCGGGTGTCGTAGTACGAATCGAGCGCCGCTTCCAGCCCCTCGATCTCGTAGGGGAGGCGGTCGTCCGCCCGGGAGAACCCCCGCTGGTTGTTGAAGTGCCGCTCGAGCTCCACGATCCGGCCGCCGACGTCGAGCAGCGACTCGTAGTCGGCCTCGAACAGCTGCTCGAAGCGGTCCGGCGTCATGAAGTCCCGAGAGAACCGGCAGACGACGCCGCAGTCCTCCAGCGCACGGAGGTTTTCGAGTTCGACCAGCTTCTCGGCTTTCGCCGAATCGAGGCCGTCGGGGTCGAACGCCTGCTCCTGGGAGACGAGCGGGTACTCGTAGGCGTAGAAGGTGGCGTACATGTGGTCCGCGCCGCGGTTTGCGGTCGCAAAGGACAGCCCCTGGCCGTTGAGCGCGCGGCCGTCGTGGGCGGGGAACTCCAGGCCCTTGACGGTCCAGTTGTCGATTCCGAGTTCCTCGTGGGCGCGGTCGATGCCCTCCGCGAGCGTGTCGCCGACGCCCTCGCGGAAGGCGATCCTCTCGACGGTCTCCCGGACCAGGTCGGCGTCGCCGAAGGCGTCCTCGCTTTCGAGGTAGCCCGCGACGACGTCACCGCAGGAGATGACGTCCAGCCCGAACCGGTCGCACAGTTCGTTCGCCCGCATCACGTCGACGATGTCGTCGACCCCGCAGTTGCTGCCGAACGACATCACCGTCTCGAACTCGGGGCCCTCGGTCTCGACGCCGGTGGCCTCGTCGCGGGTCGGAAGCTTGCACGCGAACGCACACTGCGAGCAGGTGCCCTTCTTGTACTTCTTCTCCTCGACGCGGTCGCCGTTGATCCCCTCGGCACCCGCGAAGGACTGCTCGGCGAAGTAGTAGGCCGGTAGCGCGTCGCTCTCGTTGGCGAGGTCGGTGACGGAGGTGGTCCCCTGCCGCTTCATGATGTGGTCGTCGGTCGCGGCGTCGCTGTGGACCTCCATCTGGACCGGCGGGATCTCGACCGGGAGGTCGGCGTCGCCGTCGAAGGTGAGGAGTTTGACGTTCTTCGCGCCCAACACGGCGCCGAGGCCGCCGCGGCCGAACGCCCGCGACTCGGAGGTCATGATCGACGCGAACCGGACACCGTTCTCGCCGGCGGGGCCGATACACGCCGTGTGCTCGGCAGCGAGGTCGTGTTCCGCCGCGGCATACGAGACGACGTCGGGCACCTCCGCGCCCGCCAGTTCGGGCACCTCCTCGAAGGTGACGCCGTCCTCGCGGACGTGGACCGCCAGTAACTCGTCGCTCTCGCCGGTCACCTCCACGACGGCGTTGCCGGCGCCGACGAAGTTCCGGGAGAGGAAGCCGCCGGCGTTCGAGGAGAACAGGCCGTCGGTCAGCGGCGAGACGCCCGTGCAGTTCATCCGGCCGGTGAACGACATCCGGGAGGCCTGCATCGGGCCGGTCGCGAAAAAGAGGCTGTTCTCGGGGCCGAGCGGGTCGGCGTCGAACGGGATCCGATCGTGGGCGAGGGCGGTCGCGACGCCGCGCCCGCCGACGAAGTCGGCGAGGACGTCGTCGACCGACTCGGTGATGGTCTCGCGGGCCCCCACGTCGATGGAGAGCAGCGGTCCCTGCGTGTGCAGCATACCGATCCTACACTCGCCGCGGCTATTAAATGGTGGCATACCTGTTCCGGGTACTGATCGCCGCCGGCGACCCGACCATACCGGGTCGGTCGTGCGTCGGAACCGACAGGGGGCCGGTCGGGGGCTCATACTGTCGGCTATAGTCGCGTGAACGATTTCGACACCCCGGGGTGTCGAAAATTTTCACGTAGTTATAGCCGACAGTATCAGACGACGCCCACCGCCCGGACGGGGGCGCCGTCGCCGCGCGTCGCCAGCGGATACGCCCGGAGCTCGAAGCGGTCCGCGACCGCGTCGAGACCGGTCAGGTTCTCGAGTATCAGGCAGTCGGCTTCCAGCAGCGCGTGGTGGGCCACGAGCCCGTCGGGTTCGTCGTCCCCGGCCGCGTCGGTCGGGGTCGGATCGGGGTTCAGGGTGTCGGAGGCGACCGCCAGCCCGCGATCGACGCAGGCCCGGGCGGCGACGGGGGAGAGGTAGGGGTGATCCAGATACCGCTCGGTTCCCCAATGTGTGTCCCAGCCGGTCCACAGCACCACACAGTCGGCGTCGGCCGAGGGGATGCGCTCCGGCGGAACCGGCTCCCGCGGCCCGAGGTCCCGGCAGTCGACGCGGACGGCGTCGAAGACGAACCGGTCGAGGGGGTATGCATCGAGGGTCTTCCCATCGGGGAGGACGTGCGAGGGGGCGTCGACGTGCGTCCCCGTGTGACTGCCCAGCTCCAGCGACGACACCCTGTACCCGTCGGCGTCGTGTGCAGCGTGGCTACGGACTGCCACGTCGGGGTCGCCCGGGTACGTCTGCATCCCAGTTTCGATCGGATGGCTTAAATCCACGTTCGCTCCGGCCTCTTTTCCGGACATTCGTGGGTGATTTGTGGTCCGGTCCAGCGTAACCTTTATGAAATTCGTCTCACTCTGCATCTCTTGATATGGTAATTCATTACCACCAGTGGGGCGGGAAACCGGGAGCATTTTCCTCCGGGGGTGTCGGCACGTGGTAACGCGGCTGACGGGTGCCGGCCTCCTCGCGGTGTGGGCGGTGGCGATGATCGGGTTGAGCTACTACGTCTTCCGGCGACAGTCGGTGACCGACACCGAGGAGTTCATCACGGCGGGGGGCCGCGCCCAACTCGGGCTCACGACGGCCTCGTTCGCGGTGACCTGGATGTGGGCCGGGGACATCCTCGGCGTCCCGCAGTACGTCGGGATCACCGGCGTCGCCGGGATCTGGATGTACGCCGCGCCGGCAGTGCTGTCGTCGTTCGTCGTGATTCCGTTCGCCCTGCGGATGCGGAAGCTGTTCCCGCAGGGGCTGACCTACAGCGAGTACTTCATCGAGCGGTTCGGCGACTGGGCGCATCTCGTCGTAATCCTGGTCATCCTGTACACGATGGTGCTCGGCGGCGTGATCCAGCTGTTCGTCGGCGGCGCCGTCATCGGCGGGCTCACCGGCATCGACGCCAACGTGGTGATGGCAGTCCTGATGGGCGTGATCGGGGTCTACATCCTGCTCGGCGGGCTGTGGGGGTCGATGACGACCGACTTCGTCCAGTTCGTCAGCGCACTCGTCTTGACGATGGTCTTCGTGCCGCTGCTTCTGGTCGAAGCCGGCGGGCCGGGGCAGGTGTACGACCAGATGGTGAGGAACCTGGGCGAACAGTCGGCGACGTTCCTGTCGATGGCCAACTTCAACGCCATCGAGGGGCTGTTCCTGCCGTACGCCCTAGGGTTGGGCGTGTGGGGCGTGGTCTCGCTGGCGACGTGGCAGCGGGTCTTTGCGGTGCGACGCGACAAGACTTCCCGCTTTCTCACCATCGGCGGGATCGGGGTGTTCACCACGATCGCGATGTACTCCGTGATCGGATTCGTCGGGCTGGCGTCCTTTACCGACGTCGCGCCCGGCAACCTCTCGATCGAGGCGCTCGGGCTGATGCCCGACTGGGCCGCGATCGTGTTCCTGCTCGTCGCGCTGATGGTGCTGGGGTCGTCGGTCGACTCCTACCTGACGGCGATCGCGAGCCTCACCTCCCGGGACATCTACTACCGGCACATCAACGAGGACGCCTCCGACGACCAGCAGCTCCGGGTCGCCCGCGCGGCGTCGATCGGGTTCGCGGTCATCATCTTCGTCGCGACGGTGTTCGCGCTGGAATCGTTCAGCTTCGTCCAGCTGCTCTTGATCGGCGGGATCGGCGCGTCGGCGCTGGTCGGCCCCTTCGCGCTCTCGCTGTTCTGGAAGAAAGCCTCACAGACGGGGTTCGTCTCGGGCGTCGTCGTCTCACAGCTCATCACGGCGTACCTGCTCGCGGCCAGCTACGGCGTGGTCGTCTCCACGCCGAGCCTCAAGTTGTGGGAGATTATGGCCGTCGGCCACCTCGTGTCGACGGGGCTCACCCTGGTCGTCAGCGGCGCGGCGCCCGACGACTTCCGGTTCGAGTCGATCGCCCAGGAGACACCCTCCGTCGCCGCCGACGGCGGCACCGAGGGAGGTGACGACGAATGATGGGGAAGGGCCTCTTCACCGGGATGATCGTGCTGTTCTGGGCGGCGGAGGCGCTGTTCGGCCTGCTGGTGGTCTACTGGTTCCTCACCCAGGGGTTCGACAGCGACGAGGACACCGCAACGAGCGGCCCGGTCGAACTGGAGGACAGTTCGGTGACGATCAAATCGCTGGGGATGTGGGCGGTGTTCTTCGGCGTGATCGTCCTCGGGATCGTCGTCGGCGCTTGAGGCGGGCGACGCGACTCGTTCCGTGGGGGATGCTTTGTTCCTCCCGCCGGGGACCTGGCGGCAGTCGGAGGCTCACAGCCGTTCGTAGCGGGCCGGGGCGGCCTCGAAGTTCGTCCGCGGCTGGAGCCCCCCCAGCGAGTCCCACTCCGCGAGTAACCCGTGTTCGTACAGCAGCGCGAACGCCGTCTCGCCGGTCCCGCCGTAGGTGAGCGACGCGAACTCCCACCCCTGGGTGCCGATCGGAACCTGTCCGGACTCCCGCGGGCGGCGGAACGTCAGCACGCCGCCGAGCCGATCACGGGTCGCCGTCGAGAGGTCCTGGGCCTCCTCGAACCGGGTCAGCGGGAACTCCCGTTTGTCGACGATCAGAACGCCCTCCCTGTCGTCGAGGACCGCGGTGACCTCGGTCCGGTCGGCCTCGACGAGGAGTCGGACCACGTCCATCGTCGATCCTTCGCCGCTGATGGCGTCGATGTACCGGCTGATCGACCCGTCGTACTCGACGAGCCCGGCGGTGACCAGCCGGGCGTTTATGCCGCGGGACAGCAGCACCCCGTCGAGCGTGATGCTCGAAGGGACCGCGATCTCGACGCCCTCGGCTCCCTCGTCGGTCACTGCGACGGGGACCGGGCCGATCGTCGACTCGTGGAGCGCGGTCAGAAGCTCGAAGGCCTCGTCGACGTCGTCGGTCGGCACGCGCCCGGTGCCGACGACGACCTCCCCGCCGTCCTCCGCGGGGTCGTAGGTCACCTCGCTCGTCAGCGTGGCGATACGTTCGCGGACCCGTTCGAGCCGGCCGCTCACGTCGCCGCGCGCAAGCTCCTTGCGGCCGGCGGGGGTCAGCCGCCGGCCCTTGCCGGTGACCTTCTCGGTCAGGTTCTCCTCGTCGAGTTCCGAGAGCATCAGCCGGATCGTCCGGTCCTTGATCGAGTAGCCGCGCTGTTGCATCAGGTCGACGAGCCGGATGCTCCCGATCGGCTCGTTCTCGTTGATGAGCCGGAGCAGATCGTACCGCCGGCGCTCGCCGCCTGTGGCCATCGGGTGCCGGTACGGTGGCGGGGATACATAAATACCCCAGAAACGCCGCCCGGAAGCGTGGAAACCGATTACCGTATCGGCGCCCGCCGATTCAGCCCGGTGTCTCCCGGTTATCCCGGATATCGGTGGCGCCTCGGCGGTTCTGTGGGAGCCTCGCGCACCTCAAGATTTTTGAGCGTATCCGCACAACCCCCACCAATGGTGGAATAGGGGTTCCATATAGATGTCACAACAAGCCGACAAACCGGTCTCGAACGAGCGCGTCGAAGCACAGTACGAGGAATATCTGATGCCCATCTGGAAGAGCCTGAACGTCCCGATCAAGCGCGCGTCGAACTGCACTGTCGAGGACTTCGAGGGAAACGAGTATCTCGACGTGTTCTCGGGCATCTCGGTCACCAACGCGGGCCACAACAACGAGGCCGTCGTCGAGGCCGCCAAGGAACAGCTCGACGAGTTCGTTCACGGGTGTACGTACGTCCATCCCAACGAGCCCGCGGCGGAGCTCGGCGAGAAGCTCGCGGAGACGACGCCGGGTGATCTCCGGAAGTCCTTCTTCTGTAACTCCGGGACCGAAGCCGTCGAGGGCGCGATCAAGCTCGCCCGGAAGTACACCGGCTCGAAGGAGGTGCTGGCCCTGGAGATGTCGTTTCACGGCCGGACGCTCGGGTCGCTCGCGCTGACCGGGAACAAGGCGTACAAATCCGAGATGGCGCCGACGATCAACGACGTCGCCCACGTCGCGCCACCGTACGCCTACCGGTGTCAGATGTGCGACGGCGGGCCCTGTTCGTGTGCCTGCGCCGAGGACGTCAAACACGTGATCGATACCCACACCGCTGACGACCTGGCCGCGGTCATCGTCGAGCCGGTGCTGGGCGAAGGCGGGATCATCGTTCCTCCGGAGGGGTGGCTCTCCCGGGTGAAGGAGATCGCCCACGACCACGGCGCCTTACTCATCGTCGACGAGGTGCAGGCCGGCTACGGCCGCACCGGCGAGATGTGGGCCTCCGACCACTTCGACGTTGTCCCGGACATCATGCCCCAGGCGAAGGGGATCGCAAACGGCCTCCCGCTTGGGGCGTTCACCGCGAGCGCCGAGGTCGCCGACGCCTTCGAGTCCGGCGACCACCTGTCGACGTTCGGCGGCAACCCGGTGGCCTGCGCGGCGGCGTTGGCGACGATCGAACAGCTCGAAGACGGGATCGTCGACAACGCCCGCGAGCAGGGGGCGTGGCTGAGCGACCAGCTCGCGGAGCTGGAAGCTGAGTACGACGTCGTCGGCGAAGCGCGCGGGCTCGGGCTGATGCAAGGGATCGAACTCGTCGACCACTCGGGAACGGGCCCGATGGACGTCGCCCCCGCACCCGACGCGAAACTCGCGAAACACGTCGCCAAGCACCTCCGGGAGGAGAAAATTATCATGGGCGTCGGCGGGTTCCACAGCAACGTCCTCCGGTTCCAGCCGCCGCTGACCATCTCACAGAAGCAGTTGAGCCGGACCGTCGACGCGCTCCGGGACGCGATCGAGGCACACCGCGGCGATTCGAGCGCCTGAGATGGAGCGTCAACAGCACGACAGCCGGGCCGCCGCGTTCCGCGAGTCGACCCCCGGGAGTTCGGTCGAACTGTCGTACGCGGGATTTGATACGTTCCTGAAGCGGGAGATCGCCGACGTCGAGGACGTCGCCGGCGTCGACGCCGCCGTCCTCGGGGTCCCGTACGACGGCGCCGTTAGCAACCGCCCCGGGACGCGGTACGGGCCGCGGGCGCTCCGGCGAGCCAGCGCCTGGCCGGCGTATCTCTCCGGCTACAAGGGCGGGCTCACCAACATCCGGACCGGAAACCAGGTCGACTTCGGCGCCCTGGACCTGGTCGATTGCGGCGACGTGCCCGTGTTCCCGATGGACCGGGAAACCACGGCCGATTCCGTGGCCGCACACGTCGCGACCGTCGCCGACCGGGGCGCGATGCCGGTGGTGCTCGGCGGCGACCACTACTGCACGTTCCCGGCGTTCCGGGGGTTCGCCGAGGGCAGCGGCCACGACACCGTCGGGCTCGTCCAGATCGACGCCCACACCGACACGGTCGCCGAGAGCGCCGTCTTCGGGGAGCATTTCCACGGGTCCTCGACGCACCACATCGCCGACTCGCCGTACACCGACTACGAGCACGTCGCACAGGTCGGGATCCGCGGCTACGAGTCGCCGGAGTTCTTCGAGTTCGCCGACGAGACCGGCCTCTCGCTGTTCTCCATCCGGGACGTCGAGGAACGGGGAATCCGGGAGGTGATCGAGGCGGCCGTCGCCGAGGCCGCCGCGGACGCCGACGCGGTCTACGTCACCTTCGACATCGACTCCGTGGAGCCGTCGGCCGCCCCCGGCACCGGGACCCCCGAACCGGGCGGCCTCTCGGCATCGCAGGCCCTGTCGGTGATGGAGATACTCGGGACCCACGACGCGGTCGCGGCCGCCGACCTGATGGAGGTCGCACCGCCGCTGGACCCGACCGACAACACCTCGCGGCTCGGCGCGTACCTGCTCACGACCCTGCTCGAACAGAAGTTCGCCCGTTGAGGTCGGAACCGGTCGGCGGCCACTCCGACGCCGTTTCGCCCGCGACTTTTTATACGGTTCCGGCCCACGATACGGTGTGTTCGTTCGGGACCTCCCCGTCTCCGCGGCCGTCCGCGAGCAGTACCGCGCGTCGGGGATCGAGGAACTGTACCCCCCGCAAGCGGCCGCGGTGGAGGCGGGCGTTACCCGCGGGGAGAACGTCGTCGCCGCGATCCCGACGGCGTCGGGGAAGACCCTGATCGCGGAACTGGCGATGCTCACCGCCGAGGGGCCGGCGCTGTACATCGTCCCGCTTCGGGCGCTCGCACGCGAGAAATACGAGTCCTTCACGGAACTACCGGGCGTGAGCGTCGGGATCTCGACGGGCGATTTCGACTCGCCGGCCGAGGAACTGGGCGAGGAGGACATCGTTGTCGCGACCGCCGAGAAGGTCGACTCCGCCATCCGGAACGGGGCCTCGTGGGTGGCGGAGTTGGCGTGTGTCGTCGTCGACGAGGTCCACCTGCTGGGCCGTCCACGACGCGGCCCGACCCTGGAGATCACGCTCGCGACGCTCCAGCGGCGGGCGCCGGGCGTCCAGGTCGTCGCCCTGTCGGCGACGGTCGAGAACCCCGATGCAATCGCGGACTGGCTCGACGCCGAACTCGTGGAATCGACGTGGCGGCCGGTCTCGCTCCGAACCGGCGTCTACGCCGACGGCGACGTGGAGTTCGACGACGGGTCGACCCTCGCGGTCGACGTCCCGCCGGTCGGACCGAACGACGACCGCGGGACCGAGGCGACTGCGGCCCTCGTCGCCGACGCGGTCGACGACGGGGGCCAGTGTCTGGCGTTCGTCCGGTCGCGGCGGGAGGCGGAGTCGCTTGCGGCCCGGCTGGCCGAGGAGCCGAGCCTTCAGGAGCGGTACGGGGGCGGTCCGGGACGCGGAGCCGGGAGCGACGGAGCCGACGCGGAACGCGGCGCGGAAGCCGATACGGAGAACGGCGCGGACGCCGCCGACCCGCCCGGCCCCCGGCTCGCGGCGGCAGTCCGGGAGCGTGGCGGAACCGAGACCGGGCGCCGGCTGGCGACGGCGGTCGAGTCCGGCGTGGCCTTCCACCACGCCGGGCTGTCGAGCGATCACCGGTCGCTCGTGGAGTCGGCGTACCGCGACCGAGAGGTCGGGGTGATCTGTGCGACCCCGACCCTGGCGGCGGGGGTGAACGTCCCCGCCCGCCGTGTGGTGGTTCGGGACCTCGAACGGTACACCGGCGAGGAGATGACGCCGCTGCCGGTGCTCGAAGTCCACCAGATGTGCGGCCGCGCCGGCCGCCCGCATCTCGACCCCTACGGCGAGGCGGTACTCGTCGCCGCCGACGACCCCGGGGCGGTCCGCGAGCGGTACGTCGACGCCGGGCCGGAGGCGGTCGAATCACAGCTCACCGAGCGGGAGGCGCTCCGGACCCATATGCTGTCGGTGGTGGCCTCGGGGTTCGCCGACTCGAAGCGGGGCGTCCTCGACCTGCTGGACGCGACGTTCTTCGCGTTCCAGTCGCCCGACGTCGACCTCTCGGGGCTGGTCGACGAGGTCGCGGCGGAGTTGTCGGGGATGGGGCTGCTCGCGGTCGGCGGCGGGAACGCCGCCGGCGACGCGGACGGGAGCGACGCCCCCGAGGGCGCGCTCTCGGCGACGGACCTCGGCGCGACGGTCTCCCGGCAGTACGTCCGTCCGGAGACGGGCGCCCGACTGGTCGAGGCGGTCCGGACGATCGAGTCGATGCCGGCGGCGGACGTGACCCCGCTCACCGCGCTCGGCGCGGTCTGTGCGACCCCGGACACCCGCGGGACGTATCTCGGAAATCGCGAACGCGCCGCGATCTACCGGTACGCGACGCAGCACGCCGCGGAGTTCACGACCGCGCCCGACGAGGCGGCGGACTTCGAGTCGTGGCTGTGTGCAGTGAAACTGGCGCGAATCATCCGCGAGTGGATCGACGGCGCCGCCCCGGAGACGCTGGTCGAGCAGTACCGCATCGGCCCCGGCGACCTGGAGTCACACCTCGAACGTGCGGCGTGGCTGCTGGGCGCCGCCGACGCGCTCGCCGACACGCTGGACTCGGAGGTATCCGTGTTCGCGTCGGTGCGGGAGGATCTCGCCGCGTCGACCGACGCCGAGGGCGACCGGCGTCGGCGGCCGTGACGCCGGGAACGGGGTTCCTACAGGGCTACGCTGCTCGGTCAATCCGTGTCGGTCGTTGGATCGGCCGGCTCCGCGTCGGCAGCGACCGGGTCGGACGGCCCGACACGACGCCGGTGGACGGTGACCGCGGCTGCGACGACGACCGCGCCGACGGTGTTGATTACGAGGTCGATGGCCGTGTCGGTGACGTAGAACGACAGCGACCACCGATACCAGAAGGTCTTGAACACGAACTCGTAGACCTCGAACCCGGCACCGATCGCGAGCACGCCCGACGGGATCCACCCCGGCGACCGGAGGGTGGACGTCCGGAACGTCATCGCGAGAACGGCACCGACGCCGACGCCGCCCATCGCGTGTGTCAGCAGGTCCCACCACGGCAGTCGGGTGTAGACGTTGTAGTGGATGCCGCCGAAATGGAGGATCGAGACGAGCACCGACCAAGCCGCGATCGCGAGCCACGCGAGGCTGCGGCGGTCGCCACGCGGGAGCTCCCGACGGAGGCGTCCGAGGAGGACCGACGGCCACGAGCGGAGGGGGTGGCTGGCGGGGTAGCCTGCCGACCGTCTCGTCGCCGCGGTCGCGACGAGCGTGAGGAGGAACGCCCCGACGCCGACCGCGAGCTTCGGGGAGAGATGCGGGGAGGGAGCCATCGGTCCGGGGGAGCCGGTGTGTCGGTAAAACTCTTCTGTGGCGGAGTCGCCGCGCCCGACCCACTGACTCCACTGCCCAGTCGAGTCCGACGCGCCGGCCGATCGCCGGTCAGTCGGCGTACAACGAGTAGGTGATGACCGCGAGCCCGACGAAGGTCAATATCGCGTCGATGAGCAACCCGACCGCGAGCGAGACGCCGAGTATGAGGTCGAAAGTACCACCGAGGAGGGCGCCCAGGGTGATGATTCCGAACCCGATCGCGAGCGCCCGGAGCGCGCTCGATCCAGTGTTGCGGTACGCCTTCAACGAGAAGTACGTGATGAGGCCGCCGAGGACCAGGATCCCCGTCTTCATCACGATGATTCCCGTTGCGATGCTGGCTGAGGTGGTCGTGTGTACCATTATGTTTCCTCCCGGACGCTGGTCCAGATGTCTGCGAGCCGCTCGTCGGGCCGCTGTTCCTCGGTGCGGGCGATCTCGACCGCGAACTCCCGCGAGTCGGTGAGCGAAACCCGGACCTCCTCGAACGTGACGGTATAGCTCGTCGTGTGGTGACCGTCGGCCCTGATCTCGGTTCCCTCCTCGAGGAGCCCCGCGTCAGTCAGTAAGTCGAGCTTGCGGTAAGTGGTCGACAACGGAATGTCGCACCGCTCGGAGATCTCGTTCGCGGTGGCCGACTCCTCGATCTCCCTGATGATGTCTCTCGCGTCAGCGTCGTCGAGCGCATCGAGGAGCGGCTGGAGGTCGGGCGGCTCCTCGACGGTCGGCTCGCGCGCCATTGTCGGACGGTCGCCCACCTGCGATATTAATCCCTTGCAATCCGTTTCCGACGGTGACCGCGGCGGTGGCGCGCCAGCAGCCGCAATAATCGCGGCCTACACCGTGCCCCGTAGCGCTCGCATCGGGCGGTCCCGGCCGGGCCCGGGGGCGCCGGTCACTCCTCGCCCGCCCAATCGAGGGAGCGTTCGACTGCCTCCCCCCACCGCCCGTACCGCTCGTCCGCGACCGCCCCGGACATCTCGCGGGCGAACGCCCGGTCGACCTCCCAGTTGTCCCGGAGTTCGTCGAGGGTGTCCCAGTACCCGACCGCGAGGCCGGCGGCGTACGCCGACCCGAGCGCGGTGGTCTCGTCGACCTCCGGCCGGGCGATGTCGAGCCCGAGGATGTCAGCCTGGAGCTGACACAGGAAGTCGTTCTTGACTGCACCGCCGTCGACCCGGAGCGACGTCGTCGTGATCCCGGAGTCCGCCTCCATCGCCTCGGCGACGTCCCGGGTCTGGTAGGCGATCGATTCGAGGGTGGCGCGAACGATGTGTTCCTTCCGAGTCCCGCGGGTCATCCCGACGATCGTTCCCCGGGCGCGGCCGTCCCAGTGGGGCGCGCCGAGGCCGGTGAACGCAGGCACCAGGTAGACGCCGTCGGTGGAGTCGACCGACCGGGCGAGCTCGGCGGTCTGGGCCGCGTTGTTGATCAGATCCACGTCCTCGAGCCACTCGATCGCGGCGCCGGTGATGAAGATCGACCCCTCGAGGGCGTACTGGACGGGCTCGCCCGACAGCTGGAACCCGATCGTCGTGAGCAGGCCGTGGTCGGACTCGACCGCCTCGCTTCCGGTGTTCATCAGGTAAAACGAGCCGGTGCCGTAGGTGTTCTTGGCGTCGCCCTCGTCGAAGCAGGTCTGTCCGAACAGCGCGGCCTGCTGGTCGCCCAGGGCGGCGGCGACCGGAACCTCGGCTCCGAGGAACCCGTCGGGGTCGGTGTGGCCGTAGAGCTCCTCGTCGGAGGAGGGACGCACCTCCGGCAGCATCGCCGCGGGCACGTCGAACTCCGCGAGGAGGTCGTCGTTCCACGCGATATCGTGAATGTCGAACAGCATCGTCCGGGCGGCGTTGGTGACGTCGGTGACGTGGTTGCCGGTCAGGTTGTACACGAGCCACGTGTCGATCGTCCCCATCAGGAGTTCCCCCGCCTCGGCCCGCTCGCGGAGGTCGTCGCCGCGAGCGCTCCGCATCTTCAGCGGCTCCGCGTTGTCGAGCAGCCACTCGGTCTTGGTAGCCGAGAAGTACGCGTCGACCTCCAGGCCGGTCTTCGCCCTGATCTCCTCGGCTTTCCCGGCCTCGGTGAGTTCCTCGACCCGGTCTGTGGTCCGGCGATCCTGCCAGACGAGGGCGTTGTGGACCGGTCGACCGGTCTCCCGATCCCAGACGACGGTCGTCTCCCGCTGGTTGGTGATGCCGAGCGCCGCCAGCTGGTCGGCGTCGATCCCCGCGTCGTCGAGCCCGCGGGTGATCACCGCCTTCGTGTTCTCCCAGATCTCGATGGGGTCGTGTTCGACCCAGCCCGGTTCAGGGTAGATCTGCTCGTGTTTCTCGTAGGCGCTGGCGACGACCCGCCCGGCGTGGTCGAACGCAATGAACCGCGTCCCGGTGGTTCCCTGGTCGATCGACCCGACGTATGTGTCCCTCATCGTGTGTCTCCGAAAGGGCGGGACGGGGCGTTATAACGTTTCGTGCGGTCGCACCCGACGCACGGTGTCCACCCGCCTCACTCCGGGGCGACCGCCCGGTCCGCCGGGTCGCCGCCGGCCTGGTCGTGGGTGTGGTGGTAGAACCGCACTCGCGGCTCGCCGTCGACCGCGACGGGGTCGAAACAGACGCGGCGGTACCGTTCGTTGTCGCGGAGGTTCACCATCAGCCCGGCGTCGTGTTCGGAGACCGAGCCGTAGGCGTCGCCACACACCGGACAGTGCTCGGGCGCGTCGTCGGGGATCCGCGTCGGGGCTGGCGGACTCATTCGCTCCGGACCTCACCTGCGACGCGGGAGACGGTCCCGTATCCGCCGTCGCTGTACGCGATGAACCGCACGTCCGAGAGCGACTCCGGGTCGAACCGGTCGATCTCTTCGAGGATGATCCGCGCGCCCGCCGCCAACTCGAAGCCCGCGACGCCACAGCCTAGGGCGGGGATCACAACCGACTCGCATCCGAGGTCGTCGGCGCGGTCGAGCGCCCGCCGCGTCGCCGACCGGATGCTCTCGGCGGTGGCCTGCCCGTCGCCGTAGTGCGGCATCGCCGCGGCGTGGATCACGTAGTCGGCGTCAAGATCGTAGGCGTCGGTGACCGCGACCCCGCCGAGTTCAACCGGCCCGCTCGCGACAGCCGCCGCGTTCAGCGCCTCGCCGCCGACCCGCCTGAGCGCGCCGGCGACCCCCGACCCCATCCGGAGGCTCGTCCCCGCGGCGTTGACGAGGGCGTCCGCGGACTGCTGTGCGATGTCACCCTGAACGACACGAACGTCCATACCGCCGGTTGGGCCGCCGCCGGCAAAAAATCGGCCCCTGGAGGAACGTCGTGTCGCTGTTTTCGCGGCATCTGTGACCGGATTTGAACCACGGTCGCTGCGCTCCCTGATTCGGACCGAACGACGGGCAGACACGCCTCTCACGTTCGTTCGAGGCGGTATGCGTGGGACCGGATTTGAACCACGGTCGCTCGCTACGCTCGCTCCTTGGTTCGAATCCGCGTGTCGATATCACTCCTCACTGTCGTTCGGAGATGATGTGCGTGGGACCGGATTTGAACCGGCGGACCTCTACAGGACAGCGCCCTCAACGCTGCGCCGTTGGCCTAGCTTGGCTACCCACGCGCGATGCTGAAACGCATCGAACCGTAATCCGGGGCAATTTAAATCAGTTTCCTTTCCCGGGAGGGCGTCGTCGCACCGCACTCGTCGGGCCGTTCGCCGCGCCGGCCGGGAGTCGATACCGTTTTTTTCACGCCGTCCGGCCCTCCGATATGCAACTCCGCGCCCGCGACCGCGTCCCCGAACTGACGGCGCTGCTCTCGGTGGTGTCGCTCGCCGCGGTGTTCGGGGCCGTCGGCGGGGCCGTCCCCCCGTCGCTCCTGCCGCAGGCGCCCGAGGCCGCCGTCGACGCCATCCCCCACGTCAACGCCGTCCTGAGTACGACCGCCCTGGTGACGATTCCGCTTGCGGTCCGTGCGGTCCGGCGCGGGCGGATCGGTCGCCACCGGACGTTGATGATGGCCACGCTGGGGCTGTTCGCGGCGTTTCTCGTGCTGTATCTCTACCGGATCACCCTTCGAGGGACGACGGCGTTCGGCGGTCCCGACGCCGTCTACCGGTTCGTCTACCTCCCGACGCTCGGGGTACACATCCTGCTCGCCGTCGCCTGTATCCCGCTTCTGTACTACGTCGCCCTGGTCGCGCTCACGCGGCCGGTCCACGCGATCCGCGAGTCCCGGCACCCGCGGGTGGGCCGGATCGCGGCGTCGCTGTGGTTCGTCTCCTTTCTCCTCGGCGACGTCGTCTATCTGCTCCTGTACGTGGTCTACTGACCCCAACCGCCCGAACGCGTTCGGGGTTGTCGATAACCGCCCGGACGGACTACGGCTGCTATGGCACACTCACGACAGATCCAGGGGACACGGACGACGACCGTCGACGTGCGGGCGACCGGGCACGTCCGCGACGCGCTCGGGACGCCACAGCTATCGTTCACGTTCGAGGGGACGACGTTACGCGAGTTCGTCGCGGCCTTTTTCGAGGAACACGACGTTCGCGACCTCGTGATCGCCGAGACCGAAGCCGAGTCCGCCACCCGCGGGTGGGCACCCATCGAGGGCGACGAGGTCCCGGGCGACCTCAGGAAGAACCCCGACGGCGAGCGGACGCGGGCGTACGCCCGGATCCTGGTCAACGGGACGTTCAACGAGAACCTCGAGGGGTTCGACACCGAGCTGTCGGAGGGCGATCGCGTTGCCTTAGTCAACCCCTTCGTCTTCTGCGTTTAACGCGGCCGGACGCCCTCGTACTGTCGGCTATAGTCGCGTGAAGGATTTCGGCACCCCGGGGTGCCGAAAATCTTCACGTAGTTATAGCCAACAGTATCAGTCGTCGGCCCGCGCCGGCGACCCCTCGCCGTCGATCACCGGCCGCTGGACGTCACGGTCGGTGGCCTCGCCGTCGATGTCGTAGGGGTACTCGCCGGAGACACAGCCGAGACAGAGGTCGAGCCGCGAGGCGTCCAGCGTGTCGGCGATCGCGTCGATCGAGAGGTATCCCAGGCTGTCGGCCTCGATCTCGTCGCGGATCTCATCGACCGACCGGTCGGCCGCGATGAGTTCGTCTCGAGACGCCATATCGATCCCCATATAACACGGCGCGACGATCGGCGGCGCGCCGATCCGGACGTGGACCTCCTCGGCGCCCGCGTCCCGGAGCAGGCTGACGAGCTGTCGGGAGGTGGTCCCCCGGACGATGCTGTCGTCGATGATCGTGACCGACCGCCCCTCGATGGTGCTTTTGATCGGGTTGAGTTTCAGCCGGACCGCCCGTTCCCGCTCGTCCTGGGTTGGCATGATGAACGTGCGGCCGACGTACCGGTTCTTCATCAGCCCCTCCGCGAACTCGACGCCGTCGTCGTCGGACCGCGGCGCCCCGTCGGCGGTGGTCTCGTTTGCGGCCTCGGCGTACCCCGACGCGAACGACCGCCCGGAGTCCGGGACCGGCAGGACGACGTCGGTCTCGACGCCCGACTCCGCCCAGAGTTTCCGGCCGAGGTTCCGGCGAGCCTCGTAAACCAGCGTGTCGTCGACGATCGAGTCCGGGCGCGCGAAGTAGACGTGCTCGAAGAAGCAGTGAGCCGTCGTTTCCTGATCGACCAGCTGGTAGGACTCGAAGCCGGAGCCGTCGGGGTTTAACACGACGAGTTCACCCGGTCGCACGTCGCGGACGAGGTCGCCGCCGAGGGTGTCGATCGCGGCCGACTCCGAGGCAACGGCGTAGCCGTCCGCGAGTTCTCCGATGCAGAGCGGGCGGTTCCCCTGTGGGTCCCGGACCGCAAGCACCGTCTCGTCGTGCATTATCGTCAGGGAATAGGAGCCGTGGATCCGGTTCATCGTCCGCTTGACCGCCCGGACAAGGTCGGCCTCCAGAAGGTTCCGCGCGAGCTCGTGGGCGATCACCTCGGTGTCCCCGCTCGAGGTGAAGGCGTGGCCGAGTTCCGCCAGTTCCTCGCGGATCTCGTCAGCGTTGACGAGGTTCCCGTTGTGCGACAGCCCCAGCGATCCCGACTTGAACGACACCGAGAAGGGCTGTGCACAGCAGGTGTTGACCCCGCCGGAGGTGGGGTACCGGACGTGCCCGATACCGGCCGCGCCGGCTAAAGAGTCGAGGTCGTCCTCATCGAACGCGTCGCCGACGAGTCCCATCTCGACGTGGCTGTGCTGTTGGAACCCGTCGTGGGTCACGATCCCCGCGGACTCCTGGCCCCGGTGCTGGAGCGCGTACAGCGAGTAGTACAGCGGGCGTGCGGCCGCCCGGCCATCGAGGGCAACGCCGACGACGCCGCACTTTTCGGTCGGGCCGGACGCGACGCCCCCCGTCGGTTCCGCGTGGGTCGACGTCGCATCCGTCTGTTCCGAGTGTGTCGCCGCGCGTCCGGGTGTGGGGTTCGGTGGCTCCCGCCCGTCAGGCATACCTATTAGTGAAACGCCCGTGGCTAAAAAACCGTCTATATGCTACCTTCGGTCGTGGCGAGGCCTGTAAATATCCACGTTCGTGGACAGTTCCCCCGAGTTATGGAAGTTACAAGGCTAAAACCCCGCCCTCCAGGGCGGGGAGGATGTCAACCCAGGAAGCAGGCGTCGACACGCCGGTAGTAGGTGACGACGCCGTCGGCCGTGTCGACCCGTTTCGACTCCAGGTACTCGGCGTCCCGAAGCGTCGTCACCGCCGCCCGGATCTCCCGCTCGGTCACGTCCATCGGCGCAACCGTGACCGGGTCGGGCTCCTCGTCGCTCCAGTCGTCGTCCGCGGGCGGGTCCACGGTCCCGCCCTCGGCGAGGAGTTCGTCCAACTCCGCGACCGCGTAGGCTCGGGGCGCGACGGCGGTCAAAAACTCCGCGAGAGCACGTTCGACCGCTGTCCACTCCTTGCCGGACTCCCACTCGTCGTCGCTGATCGGCATACGCGGGTATCGCCGGCGACGGGAAAAAGCGTTTCTCAGCTGTCGGACGCGCGTCAGTCGGTGGCTGCGGAGTCGATTGTTCGCCGTGCTCGTGAGGGCAGCGGAACTGCGTCACAGCCCTGGCTGGTGGATGAGAACGACTGCTCGTCGGCGTCACCGGAACTGCGACGCAGTTCCGATTGGCGGATGAGAACGACTATTCCTCGTCGTTCTCATCAACGTCTTCGAAGTCGGCGTCGACGTACTCGTCGCCGTCGCCCGCGCCACCCGGACCGGGGCCGCCCGGCCCGGCGGCGCCCGCGCCCGGACCGCCGGGACCGGCGCCCGCGGCACCGGCACCGCCGGCGGCCTGCTGGGCCTCGTACATCTGCTTGCCGATCTCCTGGAGCTCGGTCGTGAGCGCCTCGGTGGCGTCTTCGAGTTCCTCCTTGGTCGGCTCCTCGGAGTCGAGGACGTCCTCGACGTCCTCGATCTTCTCCCTGATCGACGCCTCGAGGTCGTCGTCGACCTCCTCCTCGTTCTCCTCGAGCAGGGTTTCGGCCCGCTGGATCGTGCTCTCGGCCTCGTTGCGCGCCTCGATCCGCTCGCGGCGGCGTTCGTCCTCTTCGGCGTGCTCCTCGGCTTCCTCCTGCATCCGCTCGATCTCGTCGTCGGAGAGGCCGGCGCCGCCCTCGATGGTGATCGATTCTGCATTTCCTGAGCCTTTGTCCTCGGCCTCGACGCTGACGATGCCGTTCTGGTCGATGCTGAACTCGACCTCGATCTGCGGGGTGCCCGCGGGCGCCGGCGGGATGCCGGTGAGCTGGAACTCACCCAGGAGCTCGTTCTCCTCGGCGATCTCGCGTTCGCCCTGGAAGACGCGGACGTTGACCGAGGTCTGGTTGTCCGCGGCGGTGGTGAAGATCTTCGACTCGTCTGTGGGGATCGTGGTGTTCTTCTCGATGAGCCGCTCGAAGAGGCCGCCCTTGACCTCGATCCCGAGTGACAGCGGCGTCACGTCCAGCAGGACGATGTCGTCGACCTCGTCGCCGAGGACGCCGCCCTGGATGGCCGCGCCGAGCGCGACCGCCTCGTCGGGGTTGACGTTCTTTTTGGGCTCCTTGCCGGTCATCTCCTCGACCTTCTCTTGGACCTGCGGCATCCGGGTGGAGCCGCCGACCAGGATCACCTCGTCGATGTCGCCCTTGGTGTAGCCGGCGTCTTCGAGCGCCTGCTCGGTCGGCCCGACCGTCCGCTCGATCAGGTCGCCCGTGAGCGACTCGAACTTCGCGCGAGTGAGCGTCTCTTCGAGGTCGAGCGGCCCGGAGTCGGTGGTCGCAATGAACGGGAGCGTGATCGTCGTCTCCTTTCGACTGCTGAGCTCGATCTTGGCCTCCTCGGCGGCGTCCTCCAGGCGCTGGAGCGCCTGGCGGTCGTCGCGGAGGTCGATCCCGTGTTCGGCCTCGAACTCGTCGGCGAGGTAGTCGATTATCGCCTCGTCCCAGTCGTCGCCGCCGAGGTCGTTGTCGCCGTTGGTTGCCTTGACCTCGTAGACCCCGCCGCCGAGGTCGAGGATCGACACGTCGAACGTGCCGCCGCCGAGGTCGTAGACGAGAACGGTCTGGTCGGACTCGTCGTCGAGGCCGTACGCCATCGCGGCCGCGGTGGGCTCGTTGACGATGCGTTCGACCTCGAAGCCGGCGATCTCGCCGGCGTCCTTGGTGGCCTGGCGCTGCCGGTCGCTGAAGTACGCCGGAACCGTGATGACCGCCCGCTCGATCTCGTCGCCCAGGTACTCCTCGGCGTCACGTTTGATCTTCTGGAGGATCATCGCCGAGACCTGCTCGGGCGTGTACTCCCCGCCGTCGAGTTCGACGGTGTAGTCCGCCTCGCCCATATGCCGCTTGATCGACTGGACGGTCTGGTCGGGGTTCTTGACCGCCTGGTTCTTCGCCGGCTTGCCGACCAGGCGTTCGCCGTCGTCGAACGCGACGACGGAGGGTGTCGTCCGCTCGCCCTCGGAGTTCACGATGATCTCCGGGTCGCCCCCTTCCATCACCGCGAAGGCGCTGTTCGTGGTACCGAGATCGATACCAAGGATCTTGTTGCTCGCCATCTTGTCCGCATCTATCGGTCTAAATCGGTTAAAGGTTACTAGACGGCCGCCGACGGGGGGAGATCGGGGGTCGTCGCCGTTGTGCGGTTTTGTTGTGACAACGGTTCTCAAGTAGGAGGATTTATGTCGAAGTGCTTGTCGCCCCGCCGTCGTTCTGCTGGAGTCAGGGGCCGGTGAACTCGTCCAAGGTGGCGGTGACCCCCGGCCGGACGTCGGAGACCAGGGCGCCGTCGAGATCAAGCCCGAGGACGTCGACGGCCGCACGGCCGACGCGGTCGGTGACGTCCGGCGGCGCGTAGACGCCGAGCCGCCACTGCTGTTTTTGTGCCGTGCGGAGCGCCGACACCAGCGGCGACTGCTTGCCCAGCCGGCGCATCTCGCCGCTCACCATCACCCGCGAACTCGACTCGGTCATCGACGGCCGTCCGGGCACGTCGACGATCACCGACCCTGCGGACAGCCCCGCCCGGTCGGCCACCGCGGACTCGAACTCCGACACCGCCCCGTGGTCGGCGTCGACGATGTCGTCGGGGACCGCGTCGAGTTCGGCCCAGACCGCGCGTTTGTACAGGTCACGCGTCCGGAGCCGGCGGGCGAGATCGGACGTCGCCCGGGTGGTTCGCAGCGCCACGAGCAGTTCGTGATCGTCCATCCGTCGGAGGTCCGTCGGCGTGGTCTCGGTGCGGTCGAGCAGCCGTTCGGCCCCGCGTCGGAGCATCGCCTTCGCGATCCGGGCGACGTGGTGCTGGTAGACGGTGGGATTCATCAAGGCCCGCGCGAGCAGCAGCGACTCGGCGGTCTGGACGTTTCCCTCCGCGAGGACGAGTTCGCCGTCGACGAAGGTGAGTTCGCGGATCAACCGCTCGTGGTCGATGGTGCCGTACGGAACCCCGGTGTGGTGGGCGTCCCGGACCAGGTAGTCCATCCGGTCGACGTCGAGCTCCCCCGACACCAGCTGGCCGTACTGGCCGTCGCCGGCGACGAGGTCGGCGACGCGCTCGGGGTCGAGGTCGTGGGCTCCGAGCACCTCGCCGACCTCCCCCGACGCGAGGAGTTCGTGGACGTCGTCGTGGTACTTGCCGGTGTGGCGGAAGGTCACAGCCTCGACGTTGTGGCTGTAGGGCCCGTGGCCGACGTCGTGGAGGAGTGCCGCCGCGCGCAGCCGCTCGGCCCGGATCCCGTCGATGCCGAGGTGATCGAGCGCGCGGTCGGCGAGGTGATAGACCCCCAGCGAGTGCTCGAACCGGGTGTGGTTCGCGGAGGGGTACACCAGATGGACCGTCCCCAGCTGCTTGATGTGCCGGAGCCGCTGGACCGGCTCCGTATCGAGGAGGGCGGCGGCGGCGCCCTCGACCTCGATGTGGTCGTGGACGCTGTCCTTGATGGTTACCATACCGTGCGTTGGCCCGGCTTCGTACAAAAACCGTCGGCCGCGGGGTGTGCGGGGTGAGTTGAAGGAGTCCGCCTCGACATCGCGACCGGAGCCGACGAGCGACATCGTCACCGCGGAGACGGCCCGCGTAACGTAGAGGGCGGCCCGCGTCGGCCCGTTCGTTGCGATCTGGTACGCGACGATCAGGGCCGGACCGATCCCGTATCGCGGAAGCGCCCGGCACAGATAGCGGAGAGACGACCGGTAGGTGAACGTTTCCGGCGGCTCGACCGCGAGCCACGCCGAGAACCACTCGGCGGCGTGGCGTAAGGGAGCCATTATTATCGTCGTCTAACGGCTGGAAAGTCTTGGTTTCGGTGGATGGCGTCGGAGTGGAAGGGCTGTGGGTCGGGTCGTCGACGACAGGAGGTCGGGCGATCGTTTAGCCGAGTTAATCGGGATTTCATAGTAGCGTTTGCAACTGGTTGCACATCCGATCGCACGCCGTCGTGCGATCAAGTGAGCGAAGACTTGCAAACGCTACTGTAATTTCGCCGGTCGCAAAACCGGATTAACTGTCGCCTCCGTTTTTGTAGGTGCCACCCGTACTCCGAACTGCGATGTCGCAGACGCGACGTCGCACTCCACCACGTAGACACGCTGTGAGACGGACGGTCGTTCGAGTTGCCGTCGGGACGAACCGACGGGACCGACGACGGTCCGTGTGAGCCCGGGGCCGCGTCGGAACGTCGCCCCCGCCGGCGTTCCGACGCGCCGACGGCCGCCGCGGGCTGGCTTGCCGGCGACGAGGCGTCGATTCCGCCCGGACGCCGCACCGCGGGTCGGTTGCCCGCCGACCCGTTCGCGGCCTGCGGTCGGCCGCCGGCACGCCCCGCCCCACCGTTACCGATGGCTTCCAAGGGGAGAGCATCCGAAACACGACCGACAGCTATCGGTCCGTGTCGGACACGACGGTATGACGGTCAACCGCGGGACGCTCGACGCCTGAACCGGCACACCGCGGATCGACGGGCGGCATTGTGAGGTCACCTCGTTGCGGAGCCAACAACCAGCATCGTGGAGGCGATAACCGGCATCGCGGAGCCCACAGTATATAACCGATCGCGACCCATCCCGAACCGATGGCAACGCTCGATCTGTACGCCGACACCCGCTCGACGCTCGACCCCGACGACGGGGAGATCGCCACCGCCGAACTGGTTGTGACCGACGACGTCCTCGTGAAGGCGTTCGCGCTCGGTCCCGGTGCCGAACTCGAAGCGCACGAACACGAAGAGAGCACGAACGTCTTCCACGTACTCGACGGCGAGGTCGTCGTCGTCCGCGACGGCGACGAGGAGGTGGTGGCGGCCCCCGGGGTCGTGCGCCACGACCGTGGGGCGGTCCACGGCGCGCGCAACGGGTCCGACGCGGTCGCCGTCTTCACCGCGAGCCTCTGTCCGCTGCCGTAGCGATCTACCGACACCGGCCCGGCTTGCCACCGCCGAAACGGGGAACCTTCTGGGGACCCTGATTTCGGTAATGAGTCGCGTCCGCGTGACCGTCGGTGCCCGGCTCCACGTCGGGTTTCTGAACCTCAGCCTGGCCCACAGCCGGTTGTACGGCGGTATCGGGCTCGGCCTCGACGAGCCGCGAACCGTCCTCACCGCCGCGCCGGCCGACCGGATCGAGTGCGATCACGCCGCCGCCCGCGGCTACGTCGAGCGGGCGGTCGACCGCCTCGGCGTTTCGGGGGCGGCCGTCACGGTCGAGTCCGCGCTGCCGCGGCACGCGGGGTTGGGGAGCGGGACCCGCCTCGCCCTCGCCGCGTTGCGGGCGGTCGGAAGGGCCCACGGGCTGGAACCGGACGTGCGGGAGTTGGCGCCCGACCTGGGTCGCGGCGGGCGCTCGGGCGTCGGCGTCGCGACCTTCGAGTCCGGCGGGTTCGTGATCGACGCGGGCCATCCCACCGAGCAGTTCACGCCCGACCGGCCGGCCGACGGGGAGTGGACCGTCCCGCGGGTCACAGTGCGGCGCGAGATCCCCGAGGCGTGGCGGTTCCTCGTCGTCGTCCCCGACGTCGACCGGGGACGGAGCGGCGAGGCCGAGGAGGAGAGCATCCGGTCGGTCGTCGAGGGCGCCGACCCCGGGACTGCAGACCGGATCGCCGGCGTCGTGGCCCGCCGGCTGCTCCCCGCGGTCGCGGAGGGATCCCACGAGCGGTTCGGGGCGGCCATCCGGTCGGTCGGCCGTCTGAACGGCACCTGGTACGCCGGCGAACAGGGTGGGGTGTACCGGCCGCCGGCGGGGGAGATCGTCGCCGCCCTGCACGACGATCCGGCGTGTCACGGCGCCGGGCAGTCCTCCTGGGGACCGTGCGTCTACGCGGTCACCCACGCCGACCAGGTCGACGCGGCACGGGCCGCCGGGCGGGCCGCCCTCGACGACGCCGGAGTCCCCGGGGAGGTGCTGATCGCGTCCGGGCGGAACGACGGCGCGGACGTGAACCCGGTCGCGGGCGGCAGCGTCCCCCGAAACCGTTAACGTCGCCCCACCGGACTATCGGGTATGGCCCGAATCCCGTTCGGAGTCTCCCGCTTCGACAAGGTGGTCGACGGCGGCGCACCGCGGGGGACGGTCGTGCTGCTCGTCGGCGACGCGGGGGCCGGCGCCCGGGAGTTCATGTACACGAGCGTGACGATGAACGCGGTCGCCCACGAGGATTCGGACCTGTTCGAGCTCCACTACGGCGACCTCCACGAGGACGCCACGCTCCCACCGGAAGTCCACTACCTCTCCTTTACCGACGACGAGGAGACGGTCCGTAACGAGATGGACTACGTCCTCGACGCGGAACTCGTCGACGCCGCCACCGACCGGATCGAGGTTCGGGACTTCTCGCCCGAGTACTTCCAGCTGAGCCCCGTTCCTCGGGAGTGGTATCTGGGCGAGACCACGACGCTCCGGGATCTGGGCGGCGGCAAGGGCCGGGCCGACGTGTTGACCGCGCTCGGGAACTACCTCAACGAACACGCCTTCGACAATCTGGTCGTCATCGACTCGATCACCGACCTCGTGGCGGCGGTCTCCGACGAGATGACCTGGAACGACATCGCGATGCTCGTCCGCGGGCTGGGGAAGGCCGCCCACCGGTGGAACGGGCTAGTTTTAGCGTACGTCAGCCGGGAGACGCTCGGCGCAAACCAGCTCGGGCACCTGATGGACGCCGCGGACGGGACCCTCCAGTTCGAGTGGGAGTCCGGCGGATCGAAGCGCGCCCGCACGATGGTCGTCCAGGAATTCAGCGGCGTGCTCTCGCAGATCGAACGCGAGAACATCGTGCGCTTCGAGACCGAGATCCACGACGGCGGGTTCGACATCAGCGACGTTCGGAAGATCCGGTAGCGGCGGGTCCGGCCGTCTGATCGCGTCGGTGCGGGCTACCCCTCGGTGATCTCGACCCCGGTGATCTCGAAGCGGGCGCCGCCGTCGGTGCCGTCGGTGACGCTGATCTCCCAGCCGTGGATCTCCGCACACTGTTGGGCGATCGCGAGCCCGAGTCCCGTCCCCGCCGAGGTGGTCGAATAGCCGTACTCGAAGATCGATTCCCGTTCCTCCGGGGGGATCCCCGGGGCGTCGTCCTCGACGTAGAACCCGTCGTCGAGCGCACCCGCCATAATCGCGACACGATCGCCATCCGAACCGTGCTCGACTGCGTCGTCGGACCCCGTCCGACTGCTCGTGGACCCGTGTTCTACGGCGTCCCCGCGACTGTCGGAACGGGGGCTCGTGGAGCCGTGCTCCACAGCGTTCCGCAGCAGGTTCTCCAACAGCCGCTTGAGCCGCCCCTCGTCCGCGCGGATCGTCCGCCCGGTGAGGATGTCGAGTCGTGCGGGATCGGTCTCGACGTTGGTCCAACAGTTCCGGACGAACGAGTCGAGTTCGACCGGAACCCGCTCGACTTGCGCGTCGTACGCCCGGGCGAGCGTGAGCAGTTCGTCGATCAGTTCGGACATCCGGTCGTGGGCACTCGACACCGCCGTCAGGTGCTCGCTGTCGCACTTCCGGGATGCGAGTTCGAGCCGCCCCTCCGCGACGTTGAGCGGGTTCCGGAGGTCGTGGCTGACCACGCTCGCGAACTCCTCGAGCCTGGCGTTCTGCCGGGTCGACCGTCGCTCGCGCTCCCGGAGCCGTTCGGTTCGGTCCACCTGGTCGAGTGCGGTCACGAGCGTCGTCGCGAGGATCTCGTCGAGCACCTCGTCGGACGACCTCGCCCTCTCGTGATCACGAAAGAAACTTCGGGTCTTTCGAGCGACAGCGAAGCCATTGAGTCGAGAGCGCGGGGACTTCCAATGTCTTCAATCCGCCATCCTCACCGATGTCACTCCTAAGTGGACAGTACCGTGGTGTCGGCGTCAGTGTATTTACCGAGGCGGTCCCACCGTGGGGTATGCTCACCGGCGTCCACCGGCTCGGATTGGAAGTCACGGATCTCGACGCGGCGCGGGCGTTCTACGAGGATCGGCTGGGGTTCGTCCCCGACGCGGAGCCGACCGGGGACTCGGGATCGCGCGTCGCCTACGGGATCGGTGCCCCGAACGACGGCACGTCGGCGGCCGACGACGCCGGGACGACCCGTCTCGTGCTCCGCCGGCCGACGGACGTTCCGCGGGGGGGCGTACACACCCACTACGCGTTCGCGACCACGCCGGAGGCCTACGAACGGTGGTGGGACCGGCTCGCGGACCTCGACCCCGTCGAGTTCTCGTTCGGCGCGACCGACTCGCTGTACGTCTTCGATCCCGCGGGCCACTGTGTCGAGATCGGCGGGTTCGACCGCGACGGGGACGGGGCAGGCGGTTCCGACGCAGCCGCCGGCGCGGCCGACGCCGACCCGACCGCCATCCCCCCGGTGTCGGACCTGTTCGAGGTCGTCCTGGAGGTCAGGGACCTGCCGGCCGCCGAGGATCGGTACCGCCGGCTCGGGTTCGAGGTGGTCGATCGGGGGGACAACCGGCGTCGCGTCCGGCTGTCCGGCCCCGTCGACCTCGAACTCTGGGAGCCGCAGCTCGGGATCGCCGACGCCCGCGGCGGCCTCCACGTCGACCTCGCGTTCACGACCGACGATCCGGAGGCGGCGGTCGAGGCCGGCGGGCCCTGGCCCGGGGGGATGGCGTCGGTTCCCGGGGGCTTGCGGGTCGTCGACGGTGACGGCCACGTGGTGACGTTTCTGCGGGAGGGTGACGCCGCCTGAGCGGCCGACCCGGGCTCAGAGACGACTCGTGTCGACCTCGACGTCCGGCGGGGTCACGACCAGGAACTGCCGGAAGTGGGTGAGGCCGCCGCCCAGATCCCTGACCGGCCGCGCAAAGCCCTTCGCGAGTTCGTTGAGGTCGCCCTCGACGGCGAGCACGAGCACGTTCCCCGAGCGGATGGCGTCGATCCACTCCTCGGCCGGCGTGGATCCGTCGAGCGTGCCGAGCACGACGTCGGTGTCCTCGTCGTCGAGGTGCTCCTCGGCCTCCGAGAGGTTCAGGTTGAAGTCGCTCATACCGGTTCGGAGGGAAAGCGGGACGAAAAGCGTTCGGTCGGTGTCTGACGCCGTCGGACCTGCCGGCGGCCCCCCCGCGACACCGGCGACGGAATCGTGGCGTATCGGCGGACGCCGTGCCGCGTGACGGCCCTCGGGCACCCGCAACACGAAAGCTTTTAATATCACTCCCCGGCTGTCTGTAGACACAATGTCTCACGACAAGGAGGCTCAGTCGGACACCCCGGCTGGTCGAGTTCTTCCAGGGCACGTTAGCCCACATCACTGAATCCGAGATCGACAACGTACGGATTTTCGACACCACGCTCCGCGACGGCGAACAGTCGCCACGTACTTCGTTCAGCTACGACGAGAAGCGTAGCATCGCGGCCACCTTAGACGAGATGGGGACCCACGTCATCGAGGCTGGGTTCCCCGTCAACTCCGAGGCCGAATTCGAGTCCGTGAGCGACATCGCTGCCGCCACCGACACCACCGTCTGCGGGCTGGCACGCGTCGTCGACAAGGACGTCGAGGCCGCTCTCGACTCCGGCGTCGAACTAGTCCACGTCTTCGTGTCCACGAGCGACGTCCAACTGGCGGACTCGATGCACGCCTCCAGACAGGAGGCCGTCGACCGCGCGGTCGAGAGCGTCGAGCGCGCGAAGGAGGCGGGCGTCGAGGTGATGTTCTCGCCCATGGACGCAACCCGGACCGACGTGGACTTCCTGGCGGAGATCCTGAGCGCCGTCGACGAGGCGGGCGTCGACTGGGTCAACATCCCCGATACCTGCGGCGTCGGGACGCCGACCCGGTTTGCCAACCTGGTCACGGAGATCCGCACGTTCACCGACGCCGCGATCGACGTCCACGCCCACGACGACTTCGGGCTCGCGGCCGCCAACGCGATGGCGGGCTTCGAGGCCGGCGCCTCGCAGGCGCAGGTGTCGGTCAACGGCATCGGCGAGCGCGCCGGCAACGCCGCCTTCGAGGAGGTCGTTATGGCGGCGGAGTCGCTGTACGGCGTCGACACCGGGATCGACACCACGCGGATCACCGAGGTCTCGCGGATCGTCGAGGAGGCCAGCGACATCCCGGTCCCCGGCAACAAGCCGGTGGTCGGCCGGAACGCCTTCTCACACGAGAGCGGGATCCACGCCGCGGGCGTCATCGAGAACTCCGACACGTTCGAGCCGGGCGTGATGACCCCCGATATGGTGGGCGCCCAGCGCGAGTTCGTGCTCGGCAAACACACCGGGACCCACTCCGTCCGCAAGCGGTTAGTCGAGTCCGGCTTCGCGCCAACCGACACGGAGGTGCGGGAGGTCACGCGCCGGGTGAAGGACTACGGCGCCGAGAAGGAGCGCGTCACCGTCGACGTGTTGACGAGCTTCGCCCGCGACGTCGGCGTCGACCGCGCCGACGACGACGGGGAGGTCCACGCCTGATAATGGGTACTCCCGTCTCTTACCGCCGAGTGGCGTCAACGAGGGTAGCACTCGGCGGTAGACAGTGAGAGTACCCAGTATGATGGCACGCGCTCCGGGAACTCGGTCCGCCGGGGCACGCCGCCGACCGATCCGCCCCGGCGACGGACCGCGAAACGTTAATTACGGCCGAGCGAGAGGAATCGGGTATGACGCGACGCAGGACGCCGACCGCGGCCGCCGCCCGTCGAGCGGGCCGAGCCGCGTCGCCGTCGCGGTCGCGGTGCGCGGACCCGATCCGCGCCGTAGTAGGGGCCCGTTAGCCCCCAATACATCCGTTTCTCGCCGCAGCGATCCGTCGACCGACGTCCGACCGAGCCCGACTTCACCACACAGTATGACCCACCACGCCAGATCCACACGACCGACACCGATGCACCGACCGCAGACCACACACCGGTATCCGGGGGCGAGCGACGATGAGTAAACAGGCACCGACACCGGACGAGGAACCAGCAGACGCCGACCCCGAAACCGGGGCCGACGCGGAACGGGCAGCCGACTTCAGGCCCGCGACCACCGGCGCGGAGTCGGTGGTTCACGCGCTGGAGAACGCCGGCGTCGAGGCCGCCTTCGGCGTCCAGGGCGGGGCGATCATGCCCGTCTACGACGCGCTGTATCACTCCGACATCCGCCACGTCACGATGGCCCACGAGCAGGGCGCGGCCCACGCCGCCGACGCCTTCGGCGTGGTCAACAACGAGCCGGGGATCTGCCTCGCGACCTCCGGCCCCGGCGCGACCAACCTGGTGACGGGCATCGCCGACGCGAACATGGACTCCGACGGGATGTTGGCGCTCACCGGCCAGGTGCCGGCGGATATGGTCGGCTCCGACGCGTTCCAGGAGACCGACACCATCGGCGTGACCGCGCCGCTCACGAAGCACAACTACTTCGCCGACAACCCCGACAGCGTGGGCGACACCGTCGGCGAGGCGCTGGCGCTGGCCGACGAGGGGCGGCCGGGGCCGACGCTCGTCGACCTCCCGAAGGACGTCACCCTCGGCGACACCGACACCGAGCCCGGCCCGGCGGAGCCCCCGGAGACGACCCGGCCGCAGTACGTCGCCGACGAGGAGAACGTCGCGGCCGCCGCCGACGCCATCGAGGCCGCCGAGCGGCCGCTGCTTTTGTTCGGCGGCGGCGTGATCAAGGCCGACGCCACCGAGGCGGCCCGGTCGTTCGCCCGCGAACACGAGATCCCGGTCGTCACCACGATGCCGGGGATCGGGTCGTTCCCCGAGGACGACGAGCTGTGTCTGTCGTGGGCGGGGATGCACGGCACCGGCTACGCGAACATGGCGATCACCCACACCGACCTGCTGATCGGGGTCGGCACGCGGTTCGACGACCGGCTGACCGGCGGCGTCGACACCTTCGCGCCGGAGGCGGAGGTCATCCACGTCGACATCGACCCCGCGGAGATCTCGAAGAACGTCCACGCGGACTACCCGCTGATCGGCGACGCGGGGACCGTCCTCGGCCAGCTGGACGACGCCGTCGACGCCGCGCCCGACGCCGACGAGTGGCGCCGGCAGTGCCAGGAGTGGAAACAGGAGTACCCGATGGACTACGCCACCCCCGACGACGAGCCGCTGAAACCGCAGTTCGTCGTGGAGGTGCTCGACGAGGCCACCGCCGACGACACCATCGTCACCACGGGCGTGGGCCAACACCAGATGTGGGCCTCGCAGTACTGGACGTTCACCGAGCCGCGCACGTGGGTGTCGAGCCACGGCCTCGGGACGATGGGCTACGGCCTCCCCGGCGCGATCGGCGCCCGGATCGCCGCCGACGACGACCGGGAGGTCGTCTGCATCGACGGCGACGGGTCGTTCCTGATGACCATCCAGTCGCTGTCGGTCGCGGTGCGCGAGGAACTCGACATCACCGTCGCGGTGCTCAACAACGAGTACATCGGGATGGTCCGGCAGTGGCAGGACGCCTTCTTCGAGGGCCGGCGGATGGCCGCCGAATACAACTGGTGTCCGGAGTTCGACAAGCTCGCGGAGGCGTTCGGCGCCCGCGGGTGGCGCGTCGACGACTACGACGAGGTCGCCGACACCGTCGAGGCAGCGCTGGCGTACGACGGCCCGTCGGTGATCGACTTCCACATCGATCCCGCGGAGAACGTCTACCCGATGGTTCCCTCGGGTGGCGCCAACGGCAAGTTCGCGCTGACGGAGGAGCAACTATGAGTTCGGGTGACGACGGGGCCGACCGCGGCGGACGCGAGACCCCACCGAAACACGGGCTGGCGGGGCCGGAACCCGACGAGCGGCCCCACCCGGAGGGGCGGCGGAACTCCCAGGGGATCCGGATCGATCCCGAAGTCGAGGCGACACACGAGCCGCGCCGGGCGGTGTTCTCCGCCCTAGTGGAGGACGAACCCGGCGTGCTCTCCCGGATCGCGGGGCTGATCTCCCGGCGGCAGTTCAACATCGAGAGCCTCACGGTCGGGCCGACCACCGTCGACGGCCACTCCCGGATCACGATGGTGGTCGAGGAGACCGAACCCGACATCGACCAGATCAGAAAGCAACTCGGAAAGCTCAAGCCCGTCATCACCGTGGGTGAACTCGACGAGGACGCGGTCCGGACCGAACTCGTCCTCCTGAAAGTCGAGGGCACCGAACCCGACAAGGTGCACGCGATCACCGAGATGTACGACGGCCAGACGCTCGACGCCGGTGCCGAGACGATCACGGTACAGCTCACCGGCGACGAACAGGAGATCGACGACGCGATCGACGCGTTCCGGCAGTTCGGCATCATCGAGATCGCGCGGACGGGCTACGCGGCGCTTGCGCGCGGCAACCAACCGACTGCCCCCGGCGAGAAGCCCGGCACCGCGGACGAGCCGACGCGACCGACCAACACACAGTGACGAACACAATGACAGATCTGAACACGACGGTATACTACGACGACGACGCGGACCGCTCGCACATCGACGACAAGACCGTAGCCGTGATCGGCTACGGCAGCCAGGGTCACGCCCACTCGCAGAACCTCTCGGACAGCGGGGTCGACGTGATCGTCGGCCTCCGGGAGGGATCCTCCTCCCGCGAGGCCGCGCGGGGCGACGGCCTCCGTGTCGAGACGCCCGCGGCGGCGGCCGCCGAGGCGGACATCGTCTCGATCCTGGTCCCGGACTCGGTCCAGCCCGGCGTCTTCGAGAACATCCGCGACGGGCTGGAACCCGGCGACACCCTCCAGTTCGCCCACGGGTTCAACATCCACTACAACCAGATCCGGCCGCCCGAGGACGTCGACGTGACGATGGTGGCGCCGAAGTCGCCCGGGCACCTCGTCCGGCGGAACTACGAGGCCAACCAGGGCACCCCCGGCCTCGTGGCGATCTACCAGAACGAGACGGGCGAGGCGTTCGACGAGGCGCTGGCGTACGCCCACGGGATCGGCTGCACCCGGGCGGGCGTCATCGAAACCACGTTCCGCGAGGAGACCGAGACCGACCTCTTCGGGGAGCAGGCGGTGCTGTGCGGCGGCGCGACCGCCTTGGTGAAGGCGGGCTACGAGACGCTGGTCGACGCCGGCTACTCCCCGGAGATGGCGTACTTCGAGTGTCTGAACGAGCTGAAGCTGATCGTGGATCTGATGTACGAGGGCGGGCTCTCGGAGATGTGGAACTCCGTCTCCGACACCGCCGAATACGGCGGGCTCTCCCGCGGGGACCGCCTCATCGACGATCACGTGCGCGCGGAGATGGAGGAACTGCTGGAGGAGGTTCAGGACGGCACGTTCGCCCGCGAGTGGATCGCCGAGAACCAGGCCGGCCGCCCCTCCTACACGCAGCTGAAACACGCCGAGGAGACCCACCACATCGAGGAGGTGGGCGAGCCCCTGCGCGACCTGTTCGCGTGGGGCGACGAGAGGGAGGAGGCCGCGGAGGCGGCGGCGGACGACTGACGGAGGCGATGAGAGTGACACACGGACCGACAACACGCGGTGATCGAAGATGAGCGAGGGAACGCTGTACGACAAGGTATGGGAGGAACACACGGTCTCGGAGCTCCCGACGGGACAGACGCAGCTGTTCGTCGGCCTGCATCTCATCCACGAGGTGACGAGCCCGCAGGCGTTCGGGATGCTACAGGAACGGGACCTGGAGGTCGCCTACCCCGAACTCACCCACGCGACGGTGGACCACATCGTGCCGACCGCCGACCAGTCGCGGCCCTACCGCGACGACGCCGCCGAGGAGATGATGGCGGAACTCGAGGAGAACGTCCGGGAGGCGGGCATCGAGTTTTCGGATCCCACGACCGGCGACCAGGGGATCGTCCACGTCATCGGCCCCGAGCAGGGGCTGACCCAGCCCGGGAAGACGATCGTCTGCGGCGACTCCCACACCTCGACGCACGGCGCCTTCGGCGCCTTGGCCTTCGGGATCGGGACGAGTCAGATCCGCGACGTGCTCGCGACGGGGACCGTCGCGATGGAGAAGAAGGCTGTTCGGAAGATCGAGGTCACGGGCGAACTCGGCCCCGGCGTCGAGGCCAAGGACGTCATCCTCGAAGTGATCCGCCGGCTGGGCACCGAGGGCGGCGTCGGCTACGTCTACGAGTACGCCGGCGAGGCCATCGAGAACCTCGATATGGAGGGGCGGATGAGCATCTGCAACATGTCCATCGAGGGCGGCGCCCGCGCGGGCTACGTCAACCCCGACGAGACCACCTACGAGTGGCTGGAGGAGACCGACTACTTCCGGGAGAACCCCGAGCGCTTCGCGGAGCTCAAGCCCTACTGGGAGTCGATCCGCTCGGACGAGGACGCCGAGTACGACGACGTCGTCACCATCGACGGTTCCGAACTGGAGCCCGTCGTCACGTGGGGCACCACCCCCGGCCAGGGCATCGGCATCACCGAGCCGATCCCCGAACCCGAATCCCTGCCGGCGGACAAACGGGACACCGCCCGACGCGCCCAGGAGCACATGCGCGTCACCCCCGGCGACACGATGGCGGGCTACGAGATCGACGTCGCGTTCCTGGGGTCGTGTACGAACGCCCGGCTCCCGGACCTCCGCCGGGCGGCCGCGGTCGTCGAGGGTCGGGAGGTCCACGACGACGTCCGCGCGATGGTCGTCCCCGGCAGCCAGCGCGTGAAGGCCGCCGCCGAGGCCGAGGGCCTCGACGGGATCTTCGAGACCGCCGGCTTCGAGTGGCGCAACGCGGGCTGTTCGATGTGTCTCGGGATGAACGAGGACCAACTGCGGGGCGACGAGGCGTGTGCCTCCTCCTCGAACCGCAACTTCATCGGGCGCCAGGGCTCGAAGGACGGCCGGACCGTCCTCATGAACCCCCGGATGGTCGCCGCCGCGGCGGTCGAAGGCGAAGTGACTGACGTCCGCGAACTGAAGGAGGTGAGTGTCGTATGAGCTGTCCCCGACAGCGAATGCGAGTACGCCGGAGCGTCGCTCCGGAGGTGGTGGCGTGACCGACGAGATCCCCGAGATCGACTCGGTAACCGGGACGGGCGTCCCGATCCGGGGCAACGACATCGACACCGACCAGATCATCCCCGCGCGGTTTATGAAGGTCGTCACCTTCGACGGCCTCGGGGAGTTCGCCTTCTTCGACCTCCGGTTCGACGACGAGGACGCCCGGAAGGACCACCCGTTCAACGAGCCGGCGTTCCAGGACGCCTCCGTGATGGCGGTCAACGCCAATTTCGGCTGCGGCTCCTCGCGGGAGCACGCCCCCCAGGCGCTGATGCGGTGGGGGATCGACGCCATCGTGGGCGAGTCCTTCGCGGAGATCTTCGCGGGCAACTGCCTCGCGCTGGGGATCCCGACGGTCACGGCCGACCACGAGGCGATCGTCGACCTCCAGACGTGGATCGACGACAACCCCGACGGGGAGATCCACGTCGACGTCGGAAACGAGACCGTCACCTACGGCGACACCACCATCGAGGCGACGGTCGACGACGCACAGCGACGGGCACTCACGGAAGGCGTCTGGGACACCACCGCGCTGATGAAGTCCAACGCCGACGCGGTCGCCGAGAAGGCCGCCGCCTTACCCTACACTGATGCGTGATACTGAGTACTCCCGTCTCTCACCGCCGAGCGCCGTCAACGGGGGTGGCACACGGTGGTGAAAACCGGGAGTAATAATCACGAGGAGATCGTCGTCATCGAGGGCGACGGCATCGGCAGGGAGGTCGTCCCCGCGGCGGTCGAGGTGCTCGACGCCGTCGGCGACTTCGAGTTCGTCGCGGCCGACGCCGGCGACGCGGTGAAGGCGGAGACGGGGGAGGCGCTGCCGCAGGCGACCTACGACGCCGTCGCCGACGCCGACGCGACGCTGTTCGGCGCCGCCGGCGAGACCGCCGCGGACGTGATCCTCCCGCTCCGGACCGCCGTCGGGTCGTTCGTCAACGTCCGCCCCGCGCGGGCCTACCCCGGCGTCGAGGCGGTTCAGCCGGAGACGGATCTGGTCTTCCTCCGGGAGAACACCGAGGGCGTGTACGCCGGCCACGAGGACCGCCTCTCCGAGGACCTCTCGACGCTCACCCGGGTTGTGACCACCTCCGCCGCCGAGCGGCTTGCGGCGTTCGCCTGCGAGTTCGTCGCCGACCGCGGGAGCGATGGGTTCCAGGTCGTCCACAAGGCGAACGTGATGCGGGAGACCGACGGCCGGTTCCGGGACGCCGTCGTCGACGTCGCCGACGCGAACGGCGTCGACACCGAGGAGGTGCTGATGGACGCCTTCGCAACCCGGGTCTGTCTGGATCCCACCCAGTTCGACGTGGTGGTCTGTCCCAACCTCGCGGGCGACGTGCTGTCGGATCTGGCTGCGGGGCTGGTCGGGGGCCTGGGACTGCTGCCCTCGGCGAACATCGGCCCGGACAACGCGCTGTTCGAGCCGGTCCACGGCACCGCCCCCGACATCGCCGGCGAGGGCGTCGCCAACCCGTCGGCGGCGATCCTCTCGGCGGCGATGCTGCTCGATCACCTCGGGTACGGGGCGGCGGCCGACGCCGTCCGCGACGCGGTCGAGTCGGTGCTTTCGTCGGGCCCCCGAACGCCCGATCTCGGCGGCGACGCCCGCACCGACGCCGTCACCGACGCGGTCATCGACCGGCTGGCGTGAGCGACCCCGTCGCCCGCGTCGGAGCCCCGAGGAACACTTAGGGGCCTTCGGGTCCCTCCTCCCGCTAGCGATGAATGGACACGTCGACGGGGTGGTCCGGTCGGCCGACGGGATCGATCCGACGGCTTCCCGGGAGGTGCCGCGCTGATGCCCGAACGAACCGCGACCGTCGTTCCCGAGGACGGGCTGCACGCCCGGCCGGGGGCGACGTTCGTCGAAACGGCCGCCGAGAGCGACGCGGACGTCCAGGTGGGTCACGTCGGCGGCGACCCGGTGAACGCGGCGAGTATGCTCGCGGTGACGGGGCTCGGCGTCGAGCGCGGCGACGAGGTCCGGGTCGTCGCGGAGGGCGAGGGCGCCGAGGCGACGCTCGATGAGTTGGAGCGGATCCTCACGACCCCGGAAGCCGACCTGTAGCGATGACGCGGCGGCTCTCCGGCGTCGGCGCCACCCGGACTGCGGGCGCCGGAACGGCGGTCTGGTACGCGTCGGCGCCGACGCTCGGCGACCCGCCGCCCGCCGACGCCGTCGACCCCGATGCCGAGATCGAGCGCTTCGAGACGGCCCGCGAGGCGGCTCGCGAGGCAGTCCGCGCCGAACGCGAGCGGGCCACCGAGCGGCTGGAAGACGCCGAAGCGGCCGTCTTCGACGCCCACGTCAGGTTTCTCGAAGATCCGCAACTGGCCGAGGGCGTCGAGGAGGAGGTAAGGGACGGACTCCCGGCCGAGCACGCGGTCGATCGGACCCTCGGGGCGTTCATCGACCGCTTCGAGGGGATGGACCGACGGACGGCCGAACGGGCCGACGACCTCCGCGACGTGCGCGATCGGCTGCTGCGGGAGCTGATCGGCGAGGATCGCGAGGGGCCGGCGGACCCCCCTGCGGGCGGCGTCCTGCTCGCCGAGCGGCTCACCCCGAGCGACACGGCCCGCCTGGACCCCGACCGCGTCGCCGGCTTCGCGACCGTCGCGGGCGGCCGGACCGCCCACGCCGCGATCTTCGCGCGGTCGCTCGGGCTGCCCGCGGTCGTCGGCGTGGGCGAGGAACTCCGCGACGTCGACGAGGGGGCCGATATCGTCGTCGACGGCCGCCGCGGCGAGGTCGTCGTCGATCCCGACGCGGCGACTCGCGAGGCCGCCGGGGGCGACGAGGCGGTCGAGATCCGGACCGAAAGCGTCACGACCGCCGACGGGACGCCCATCGAGGTGGCGGCGAACGTCGGCGCGGCAGCCGACCTCGACGCCGCGGTCGACGCCGGCGCCGACGGGATCGGGCTGTTCCGCACGGAGTTCCTGTTTCTCGACCGGGCCGAACCGCCAGACGAGGACACACAGTACGAGGCCTACCGCGAGGCGCTTGCGGCGTTCCCCGACGGCCGGGTGGTGGTGCGGACCCTCGACGTCGGCGGCGACAAGCCCGTCGACTACCTCCGTACGCCGGCGGAAGCGAACCCCTTCCTCGGCGAGCGCGGAATCCGGCGGTCGCTGGGGGTCGACGCCGACCACTTCGAGACGCAACTCCGTGCCCTTCTGCGCGCGGCCGCGGCCGATTCGGGCGGGCAGCTCTCGGTGATGCTGCCGCTTGTCGCGACCGTCGAGGAGGTGATCGAGGCCCGCGAGGCGATGGCGTCGGTTGCGGCGGATCTCGACGCCGCGGGCGAGGCGTACGCGATCCCGGCGTTCGGCGCGATGATCGAGACCCCGGCGGCGGCGTTGCTGGCCGAGGAACTCGTCGCCCACGTCGACTTCCTCAGCCTCGGCACCAACGACCTCGCGCAGTACGTGATGGCCGCCGAACGGGGGAACCACCGGGTCGCGGCGCTTGCCGACCCGCGTCAGCCCGCGGTGCTGCGGGCGATCCACGGGACCGTCGCGGCGGCCGAGGGGAGCGACGCGTGGGTCGGCGTCTGTGGTGAGATGGCGGGTGATCCCGGGTTGACGGCGTTGCTCGTCGGACTCGGGATCCGGGAACTGAGCGCGGCGCCGGCGGCGGTGCCGCGGGTGAAACGGGCCGTGACCGAGGTGCGGGACACGGAAGCCCGGGACCTCGCCGAGCGGGCGCTCTCGGCAGCGACGCGCGAAGACGTCGAGGAAGCGATCCGCGAAAGCAGGCCCTGATCCCCGAGTTACCCCCAGTTCCACCGGGCGTGAAGCCGGCGGACCGAGAGGTCGAGCCAGAAACCGATGAAGCCGATCACGAGCATAATCGCCGGGATCTCGGCGTAGGCGAACCGGTCGCGGGCGTCGAGGATCAGATAGCCCAGGCCGGTGTTCACCCCCAGCATCTCCGCGGGCACCAGGATGATCCAGAGGATCCCGATCGACAGCCGGATCCCCGTGAGCATATCCGGGATCACCGCGGGGACGACGACCCGGCGGAGCAGGGCGCGGGTGTCGCCGCCGAGCGACTCACCGACCGTGAGCCAGTCGTCGTCGATGGTCGCGATCCCGTGGGCGGTGTTCAGGACGATCGGCCAGATCCCGGCCATAAACATCACGAACACCGCGGATTGCGTCCCGACGCCGAAGACGATGATGGCGATCGGGAACCACGCAAGCGGCGAGATCATCCGCATGAACTGAAACAGGACCGTCGTCGCGCGGTCGGCCGCTCGGAAGTAGCCCACGAGGACGCCGATTGGGAGCCCGGCGGCCAGACACAGCCCGAGTGCGAGCCCGAACCGGTAGATGCTGACGAACACGTGGTCGTAGAACCCCGGCGAGACCAGCAGCTCCGCGAGGACGGCGAAGGCGTCCGCCGGCGCGAAGTTGGTGATGATGCCGCTGCCGAGCGCCGTCACTGCCCACCAGACGGCGAGGCCGCCGACGAGTCCGACTGCCGGCAGCAGGCGGCCGCGTTCCTCGATCAGCTCAGAACCGTATCGTCTCTTGTCTCTCGTAGCCATTGTCCTCCGAAACGTCGAACGCCGGCGGCCCGCCGGCGTCTTTTAGGGCTGTTCGAACGGGGTCGTACGCCACCAGGTCGTCGGCGACGGTCGAGGGATCGAGGTCCTCGAGGAAGGCGTCCTCGCCCTCGACACGCGTCTCCCGCATCCGGCGGACCAACTCCTCCGTGTACGACTGGTACGGGTACGGGTAGAAGCCGATCCGTTCGACGTCCCACTCCTCGTGTTGGATCGCACCCGACTCCAGGTACGGGTCGTGGTTGGCGTAGTGGGTGAGCGCGCGGTCGATCGGCTCCGGCCCCTGCGGCAACAACCCGCTCTCGGCGTCCGAGAGGAGCCGCGCCGCCTCAGAGCGGTTCTCGCGGATGTACTGTTGGGCGTCGACCAGGCCCCGCATCACGTCGGTCGTCCACTCCGGTTGTGACTCGACCAACTCCTCTTTCATCACGACGACACAGCAGGCGTGTCGCCGCCAGATGTCGCCGGTGAACCGGAGGATCTTCCCGCCGGCTTCGAGTTCGCCGATCGCGTTGAACGGCTCCGCAACGATGTAGCCCGTGATGGAGCCGTTCGCCAGTGCCGCGGGCATATCCGGCGGCGGCATCACGACGAGGTTGACCTCGTCGTCGGCGACCGCACCCGCCGAGGAGTCCGTCCGGGGGGTGAGCCCCTTCTCGCGGAGCCCCAGTTGGAGGATGACGTTGTGGATCGAATACCAGAACGGGACTGCAACGGTGGTGCCGCCGAGGTCCGCCCACTCGTCGATCTCCTGGCGGACCGTCAGCGCCGACCCGTCGGTGTGGTCCCAGGCGACGACGTTGACGTCGCCGCTCAGTTGGTCGCCGTAGCGCATCCACACCGTCATCGGCATCAGGAAGTGGGCGACGTTGACCTCGCCGGCGAGGAACGCCTCCGCGAGGTCCGCCCACCCGCGGAACAGCGTCGGCTCGGCGACGTCGACGTCGTGGTCGGCGAAGTGGTCGTTGGCGTAGCCCGCAAGCAGCGGCGACGCGTCAGTGATCGGGATGTAGCCGATCTCGGCGGTCGGCGGACCGCTCCCGCCGCCCCCGCCGAGACAGCCCGCCGTCGCGCCGATACCGGCCGCCGCCAGCGACGCCAGCCCGGACTCCTTCATGAACTCCCGTCGGGAGAGCCCGCGCGTGCGGGCGGCCTCGGAGGGATCCCGCCAGCCGGCGCCGCCGACAAGTTCGCGTGCCGTCTCGGCCACGTCGGGAGCGACGCTGTTGCCGCTCGCGCCGTGATCGTGCCCTCCCGACCGCCCGTCAGTGCCGTCAGCCGGGTCGCGGCCGGTGTCGTGTGCGTCGCGACCGGGCGTCATTGTAACCCCACCTGTTCGAGCCGCTCGAAGGTCGCCGCCCGGTCTTCGAGGAACGACTCGTCGTCCCGCGACCGGGTGTCGCTGTCGATCGACTCGACGTGTTCGATGCCGTCCGGGATCGTCCCCATGATCGCCACCCGGTCGCCGAGGTACACCGCCTCGTCGATGTCGTGGGTGACGAACACGGTGGTGACGCCGAGGTCGTCGACGATCCGGCGGAGTTCGTCCTGTAGCTCCATCTTCGTGAGTTGGTCGAGCGCCGAGAACGGCTCGTCGAGCAACAGCACCTCGGGGTCGTTCGCGAGCGTCCGCGCGAGCGACGCCCGCTGTGCCATCCCGCCGGAGAGGTCCGACGTGGCCGCGTCCTCGAAGCCGTCGAGCCCGACCAGATCGAGCAGGTCGTCGATCCGGTCGGGGTCGGGGTCCTCGCCGCGGAGCCGCGGGCCGACCGCGACGTTCTCACGGACCGAGAGCCACGGGTACAGGAGCGGGTCCTGGAAGACCACGCCCCACCGGTAGTCGGGACCGGTCACCGGCTGGCCGTCGATCTCGACGTCGCCGCCGGTGGGCTCCTCAAGTCCCGCAAGCAGGTGCAGAAGCGTCGTCTTGCCGCACCCCGAGGGGCCGAGCAGACAGAGGACCTCCCCCGGCTCGACGTGCAGGTCGAGCCCCTCGAAGACGAGCGTCTCGTCGTACCGCTTCGTGAGATCGCTGGCATCGATCGGCGCGGCGCCGGTCGCACGACGGCCGATCCCGTCACCGTCGGAGCGGGACCCGGAGGGAGTCGCCTCGTCGGTGTCGGCCCGGTCAGTTCCGTCGTCGGGCGCCGTTCGGGACTCGAGGGACATCGATCAGTCCGCCGTCGCCTCGGCTTCCTCGTCGTCGGCCTCGGACTCCTCCTCGGGGAGAACCTCGTCGTTGTCGAGTTCCTCAGCGGTCCCGATGTCGGCGTCGTCGGGGACGAACCCCTTCTCGCGCATCCAGTCGGTGGTCGCGTCGATCCGCTTCTCGTCGGGGGCGCGGACGGGCAGGAACTCCCGGAGCTCGAACTCCTCGCGGAGCCGCTCGAAGTTCACGTCGTCGAACGCGGGCTTGTCGGCCGCCTCCGCTTCGAGTAGCTCGACGTAGCGGTCGGTGTACCCCTCGAGGTCGTCGTTGATGTCGGCGACCGCGCGGTTCAGCGCCGCGAGGAACCCTTCGAGCTTCTCCGGCTCGGGCTGTTCGCGGGTCGTGATGGCCGCGCGGCACGGGCCGTCGAACACTTCCTTCAGCTCCTCGTCGTAGCGGCCCAGCGTGACGAACGGTTCGAGGACGGCGATGGAGTCGACCTCGCCGTTCTTGACCGCCTCGAAGCGCTCCTCGGCCTCGCCGACGTGTTCGAGGACGATATCGTCCGCCTCGAACCCCTCGTTCTCCAGCATCTCCCGCATCGAGTAGAAGGAGGTGGCGTACTTGTTGATCCCCATCGGCCGACCTCGCAGGTCGTCGATGGTGTCGGCGTCGTCGGCGGCGCGGACAAAGACCACGCGGTCCCACTCGCTGTAGGAACCGACGATGTCGCGGTCGGTCTCGGAGACCTCCTGGACCGCGTTCCACTCACAGACGCCGTGGGTGCCGCCGTCCTCGTCCATATCCTCCCACCAGTCGGCGTCGAAGGCGTTCTCGCCCTCGAAGTCCTGTGTGCCCGGTGCGAAATACGAGAGGTCGGCCTCGACGCCTTCCTCCTCGAAGTAGCCTTTCTCCTCGGCGACGTCCTGTACGAGCTTCCACGTGAAGTACTCGTGGGAAATGTCCAGATCTGACATCGGACAGTCGTACGGCCGATTCCCCAATATAGGCCCTGAACCCGACAAGCTTGATCGGTGAAACCCCCTTCGCGCAAGTATTGCGGGAGCCTCTCAGCGGCGCACGCCCGCGGTTGTGCGTACGGATGAAATTCCGGCGCACCAACCGTTCATCCGGGCGGTTCACGGATCCGGGTTCCGTCCCGAGCGGATTTCTCCCACAAAACTTGCACGTTTCTCCGTCGCCGGATCGGAGCGCGGGAGCGGGGGGAGACGCGCGGGCGCCGGCGGCGGTTAGCTTCGGATCTCCCGGGGCGTCCGACCCTCGAAGATCACGGTTTCGAGTTCGTTCAAGAGCGGCTCGGGGTCCTCGCGCTGGAAGATGTTCCGCCCGACCGCGAGCCCGTTGCCGCCGGCCGCGATCGTCGAGTGAACGTCCTCGAGGAAGGCCTCGTCGCTGCGCTTCGACCCGCCGCTCATCACCGTCTTCAGCCCGCCGACCGCGTCCTCGAGCTGCTGCCAACCCGCCCGGGAGCCGGGGTACTTGCATTTGACCACGTCGGCGCCGAGCTCGAGCCCCAGCCGACCGCCGTACGCGACGACCGCCGGGTCCGCCTGGCCGCTGTAGTCGTCGTTCTCCTCGATCCCCTTGCCGCGCGGGTAGCTCCACATCACCACGGGAACGTCGTAGCTCCGGGCCGCCTCCTGGACCTCGCGGAACTCCGTCCACATCCGGTCCTCGTGGAGGGAGCCCGCATACATCGTGTACCCGATCGCGTCGGCGTCGAGCTCCTCGACGGCGTACGCCACGGAACACTGTTTCGGCGAGTAGTAGTCGTCGCGCTTCGGGAGGTTGGAGTTGCCGTTCACCTTCACCAGAAGCGGCGCCCCGTCGTCGACGTCGTTGTCGGCCTCCCAGGTCCGGTAGTACTCGGCGTTGCCCTTCTGCAGCGCGATTGCCGTGACCGCGTCGTGGCGGCCGACCTCGAAGACGTGCGTCGGGTCGGCGCTCTTCGGCATCGGCTCGAAGTCGACGGGGCCGTGTTCCGTTCCGTGGTCGTACGCCAGGATGAGGGAGTTTCCGTTCCGGACGATGGGTGAGTCGTCGATGTCTCGCATAGTGCACGGTGCTCCCCGAGAGGGTATCAATTTTCCGTCCCTCAGGGGCCCGAGACCAAATATTGTTTGAAAATCGTGTTGTAATTATCTCGGTCCCGACCGTCGAGGGGTTACGGCGCTTCGGGGAGGAACGGCTCGGGGTCGTCGTGGACGAGTTCGACGGTGTCGTCGTTCAATCGACGGCAGAACAGCCGGAGTTCTTCGGCCTCGCGGACGGCTTCGATCGCATCGGTCGAGGACGCCCGGTGGTAGTAGGCGGGGACGAACGCGACCGCCTCGGCGTCGGTGTCCCGCTCGGCGGCCAGCAGGTAGACGACGCCGCCGCGCTCGGCGCGGAACACCTCCACGTCTCCGAACGTGTGGTCGGCGACGATCGATTCGAGTTCCGAAAACTCCGGGCCGGGGAGGAGCACGTCGATGCCCGTCCGCCGCTCGGAGTCGACGAACACCGAATCCCCCGGGTGGAGCTCCAGCGTCCGCCACCCACGCTCCCGGTACGTGGCTGCGGTCGACTCCATGTCCTCGATGACGTCGGTCCATCCCGCCTGCGCCCGGACGTTCGTCGGGGTCTCCGAAGGGGGGCGATCGTTCATACCCGTGTCGGGAGCGCGGCGATGGAAAAACGTTCCTCTCGACGGGTGGGACGCCCGGTCCGCGGCGTCGCTCGCTTAGTCCCGGACGAGGACCACGCGTTGGAAAACCGCTCTGGCGGCGTCATTGGCTATAACTACGTGAAGATGTTCCACACCCCGGGGTGTCGGAATCCGTCACGGGACGATAGCCGACAGTATCAGTCGGTCGTCGCGGCGCCGGCCTGGTCGGCGGTGCCGCCCTCCTGGAGGGTTCCCAACCGCCACCGGAGCGCCACGACCGTCGCGAGCCCAACGACGAGCGCCGCGTTCATTATGTACAGGGCGCTCGTGTACCCCCCGGTCGTTTCGAGGATGAACGAGGCGAGCTGTGGCCCCGCCACACCGGCGACGCCCCACGCGGTGAGGGCGTACCCGTGGATCGCGCTGACCTCCTTCGTGCCGAAGAGGTCGCTGAGGTACGCCGGCAGGCAGGCGAACCCACCGCCGTAGCAGGTGATCACGAGGAACATCGTGCCCGCGAGGACCCACACGCCGGCGAGTTGCGGCATCAGCAGAAACGCCACGATCTGGATGAGCATAAACGCCCCGTAGGTGGTTGTGCGGCCGACGTAGTCCGACAGCGACGACCAGAGGATCCGACCGCCGCCGTTGAAAATGCCGATGTACCCGGTGATGAACGCGGCCGTGGTGGCGGTCGCGCCGCCGATCTGCTGGAGCATCGGCGACGCGAACGCGAGCAGCATAATGCCCGCGGAGACGTTGATGAAGATGATCAGCCACACCATCCAGAACCGAAGCGACGTCCGGGCTTCCGCGGCGGTGAGGTCCTCGATGCCCGGTAACGCGCTCTTGGCCTTCTCGTGGGCGCCGTCCTCGTCGTCCATACCCTCCGGGAGCCAGCCGTCGGCCGGCTTTGTGAGGTAGCTCGCCCCCAGCGTCATCAGGACGAAGTAGAGCCCGCCGAGCCCGTAGAACGCGGTCGCGACGCCGAACTCCCGGATGAGGTAGCTCCCCAGCGGGCCGGTCAGCAACGCGCCGGCGCCGAATCCCATTACGGCCAACCCTGTGGCCATCCCGCGTCGGTCCGGGAACCACTCGAGAAGCGTTCCGATCGGCGAGATGTAGCCCAGCCCGATCCCCATCCCGCCGACGACGCCGAACGTCAGGACGAAAAGCGGGAGGCTTCCGAACTGGACGCTCAGGCCCGCGCCGAGCATCCCGGCACCGTAGAGGACGGCCGCTGCCAACCCTGCCAGCCGCGGCCCGTAGGACTCGACGTATCTGCCGAGGAACGCGGCGGTGATCCCGAGGACGAACACCGCAATCGAGAACGCGAGCGTGACCTGCGATGTCGCCCACCCCTGCGTCTCCCGGAGCGGGATCTGGTAGATGCTGTAGGCGTATATCGATCCGATCGAGAGGTGGATCGCCACCGCGGCGAGTGCGATCAACCTCCGATCCTTGTTCGCTTCGACGGTACTCGTTCCCGTGTGAGACACGACTATCCGTTGGATTACACGTAATTAACGGTGTCTCCGGGGGGCCGGAAAACGAGTGTACTTGAGAGACCATCCGGAATATTTTGGTGTTTTATTTTTCGTATCGCCGTGTCCAACCGGGACGTTCGAATAAATATAAAATATCTTATTTTTGAGGCGGCTACCGGTCCGTTCGTGTCGACGCAACCGACAGTGTCGGGGTTACGCGCCCGGCGGCGGGACGACCGGCTGCGCCGGCGTCCGAGGCCGGTGTCGTGGTCCAGTCATCCACAAGTTACTTTTGCCGGAAGACACCAGCGCTCAGTAGTGACCGACCTTCTCTCACTCTCGAACCTCCGGACGCAGTTCAGGACCGAGCGTGGGGCCGTCAAGGCCGTCGACGGGATTGATATCGACATCCGGGAGGGCGAGACAGTCGGCCTCGTCGGCGAGTCCGGCTCCGGCAAGAGCGTCACCGCCCTCTCCGCGATGGACCTGATCGACGATCCCGGCAAGATCGTCGACGGCCGCGTCACGTTTCGCGGCGCCGCCCTGGCCGGCCGGCTCCTCGGGGAGTTCGAAGACGCCCTGATCCGGTACCCCTTCGAGTTGATCGACGCGGTACACACCATCGCCGACGACCTCCGCGCCGGGGTGGGTGTCCGGGACGCCGCCCGCGACCTCCGCGGCATCGCGGACGACCTCGACGGCCGCGCGGATCCCGCGGGGCTGGCGGCGACGCTCAACGCCGCCGCCGACGACCTCGACGCCCGCACGGACCCCGAGTCGGTCGGCGCGTCGCTCGCGACGGCCGTCGACGACGCCACAGACGGGTTCGTCTACGTCGACGACGACGCCCGAGCCCGGCTCGCTGACGGTGGCGATCCCGAGTCGGTGACGATCGAGACGGGCGTGATCGACGTGACTGCCGCGCCGGAGGAGGCCGTCCGGCGGATCCGCGGCGGCGAGATGGGGATGATCTTCCAGGACCCGATGACCTCGCTGAACCCCGCGGTGACGATCGGCGAGCAGATCGCGGAGTCGCTACGGCTCCACCGCTACGGCGGACAAAAGACGGATTCGTGGCTCAACGGGATCCGCGAGATCCTCCCGAAGATCGGGGGGCGGAGCGGCGACGAGGAGGTGATGGCGGAAGTCGTCGAGATGCTCCGGGAGGTCGGCATCCCGGAGGCACAGGCCCGCCTGGACGACTACCCCCACGAGTTCTCCGGGGGGATGCGCCAGCGGGTGTTGATCGCGATCGCCCTTGCGTGTCAGCCCAGCCTGCTCATCGCCGACGAGCCCACCACCGCCCTCGACGTCACCATCCAGGCGCAGATCCTGGACCTGATCGACGACCTCCAGTCGGACCTGGGGATGTCGGTGCTGATGATCACCCACGACCTCGGCGTCGTCGCCGAGACCTGCGACCGGGTGGCGGTGATGTATGCCGGCGAGATCGTCGAGGAGGGGCCCGTCGAGGAGATCTTCCACAACCCCTCCCATCCGTACACGTACACCCTGCTGGAATCGATCCCAACCGAGGAAAAAGAACGGTTGACCCCGATCGAAGGCAACGTCCCCGACCTGATCGATATGCCCGAGGGGTGTCATTTCGCGCCACGGTGCCCGTGGGCCGAACCCGCCTGCCGGGAGGGAGAGATCCCCGACCTCCAGCACGGCCCCGAGGACGTCGACCACCGCTCGAAGTGCATCCACGAGTCGTTCGACAAGGCCGCCTACGGTACTGAGGGTGTCGCCGCTGCGACCGAGACTGCGGTCGGCGACCCGCTCGTCGAAGTCGAGGGGATGCGGAAGTACTACGAACAGGACGACGGCGTCTTAGACAGGGTGGTCGGCGGCGGAAAGCCGAGCGTGAGGGCGGTCGACGGGATCGACCTCGACGTCCACGAGGGCGAGACCCTCGGGCTGGTCGGCGAGTCCGGCTGTGGGAAGTCGACCGCGGGCCGGGCCATTCTCCATCTGGACCCGCCGACCGACGGTCGGGTCCTCTTTGCGGGCGAGGACCTCGGCGGTCTCTCGAAGTCGGATCTCAGAGAGCGCCGGAAGGATATGCAGATGGTGTTCCAGGACCCGATGTCGAGCCTCGATCCGCGGATGACCGCCGGCCAGACGATTATGGAGCCGCTGAAGATCCACGGTCTCGCCGAGGGTAACCGCCGGCAACGGGTGTTCGAGCTGATGGAGGCCGTCGGACTCGAACGCGCACAGTACGACCGCTACCCCCACGAACTCTCGGGTGGCCAGCGCCAGCGGGTCGGGATCGCCCGCGCGCTGGCGGTCGACCCCGACTTCATCGTCGCCGACGAACCGGTGTCGGCGCTCGACGTCTCGGTCCAGGCGCAGATCATCAACCTTCTGGAGGACCTCCAAGAGGAGTTCGGGCTGACGTACCTGTTCATCGCCCACGATCTGAGCGTGGTGCGGCACATCTCCGACCGGGTGGCGGTGATGTACTTAGGGGAGATCGCGGAGGTCGCCGAGACGGAGACGCTGTTCGATGACCCCAAACACCCCTACACGAAGGCGTTGCTCTCGGCGATCCCCGAACCCGATCCGCTCGCCGAGACCGGCGATCGGACGATCCTGGAGGGCGACGTGCCCTCGCCGATCAACCCCCCATCGGGGTGCCGGTTCCGAACCCGGTGTCCGTCGGTGATCCCGCCGGATGATCTCGACATCGACCAGGAGCGGTACCGCGAGGTGATGTTCTACCGGCAGCGCGTCGAGGCCGGCGACGTGGATCCGGCCGCCATCGAGGCGAAGGCCGACGCCACGGTCGACGCCGCGCCGAGCGCCGTCGCCGACGGCGGAGGCGAGCACGCCGCGCTGTTCGAGCATTTCTTCGACGGGCCGCTGACCGGGGAGGCACGGGACGCCGTCGCCCGTTCGTTCGATCGTATTAAACAGGATCGATGGGCGGACGCCCGCGAGGTGTTGCGCGAGACGTTCGAGAGCGTCTGCGAGCGCGAACATCCCTCACTACCCGACCACGACGACCACCCGGTGTCGTGTCACCTACACGCCCACGACTCCTAAATTTCGGGACTAATCCAACAATATTAAATGCATAGCTTTACATCCGCCGGATATGTCCAGCGATGCGGAACAAACCTCCAGGCGTAGCTTCCTCAAAACTGCCGGCGGCGCGACCGTTGCGACCGCATCGATAACCTCCCTCGCAGGCTGCGGTGGCGGCGGCGACACCGAAACCGAGACCGACGACGACGGCGGCGGCAGCGACACCGAAACCGAGACCGGCGGCGGCGGTGGCGACACTGCGAGCCTCCGGTACGGCCGCGGTGCCCACTCCAGCACCCTCGACCCCCAGAACACCACGAGCGGCGAGGTCGCGAAGGTCACAAACCAGGCCTACGAGGGGCTGATCGCGTTCGAACCCGGCGAAGCCGCGCTCACGGAATCGCTTGCGACCGATTGGTCGGTCGACGGTCAGTCCGTCTCCATCACGCTCCGGGAGGGCGTGACCTTCCACGACGGGACGGAGTTCACCGCCGAGGACTTCATCGCCACCTACCGCCGATTCGTCGACGACGACTACGAGTACCACTTCGAGGACTCCTCGGTGTACGGTCCGTTCACGCTGGGCAACTGGATCGACACCGTCGAGGCGGACGGCGACTACGGGCTGTCGATCACGCTGACCCAGCAGTACGCGCCGTTCCTCCGGAACCTCGCGATGTTCGCGGCGGTCGTCATCTCCCAGGACGCAATCGAGAGCGACACCGACCTCGACCAGGAGATGGTCGGGACCGGCCCCTTCCAGTTGGAGACGCTCGACGACGCGAACAACCGCATCCAACTCTCCGCCTTCGACGACTACTGGGGCGAGGGCGCAAACGTCGACGAGGTGCTGTTCCTCACCCGCGGGCAGAACTCCACTCGGGCGCAGGCGCTCGTCGAGGAGGAACTCGACATCATCGACGGACTCGACCCCGACAGTATGCAGATCATCGAGGGGTCCGACACGGCGGAGACCCGGACGGCCACTGGGATCAACATCGGGTATATGGCGTTCAACCTCTCGCGGGTCGAGGCGTTCCGGGACCGCCGCGTCCGGCGAGCGATCAGCCTCGCGGTCGACACCCAGACCATCGTCGAGAACATCTACTCGGGGATCGCCACCCAGGCCGACCAGCCCATCCCGCCGGCGCTGTTCGGGCACAACGAGGACATCAGCCCCTACGAGCACGACCCCGAGCAGGCACAGACGTTGCTTGAGGAGGCGGGCTACGGCGACGGGTTCTCCTTCACGCTGACGACGTTCCAGAACCCCCGGGGCTACAACCCCGCACCGCTGCCGACCGCCCAGACCATCCGTTCGAACCTCCGGGAGGTCGGGATCGAGGTCAGCATCGACGACCGGCAGTTCTCGGACTATCTCACCTACACCAGCCAGGGGAACCACGACGCGACGCTCGCGGGGTGGTACACAGACAACGCTGACCCCGACAACTTCTGTTACGTCCTGCTGCACCCGCAGGTCGACGCCCCCGAAGACCAAGACTGGGTCGACTGGGACACCGAGGGATTCAACACGTCCAACAACGCCGCGTGGGCCAACAGCGAGTATATGGAGATCGTCGAGGAGGCCCAGCGGACGAGCGAGCAGAGCGAGCGTGCCGACCTGTACAACCAGGCCTCCCGGATCGCACACGACGAGGCCCCGTGGGTGTTCATCGACTACGCCGACGAGGTCCGCGGTGTCAGAAACGCCGTGAGCAACTACGTAGTTGCCGCGATCGGCGGCCCGTACCTCGAACGGGTCGAACTCGAGTGAGGTCCGACGAGTAGCGTTTAATCACCCACGCATCCACACTCCCCTGATGGTCTCAAAGCAGTTCCTGCTCAAGCGCCTGCTGCTCCTGTTTCCCGTGCTGTTCGGGGTCGCAACGGTGGTGTTCGCGATCCTCCATCTCTCCCCGGGGGATCCGGCAGTCACCATCGCCGGCGAGCGGGCCAGCCAGGAGTTTATCAACGAAGTCAGAAGCGATCTCGGGCTCGACGACCCGCTGTGGCAGCAGTACGTCCGGTTCCTCGGCGACGTCGCTGCGTTCGACTTCGGGCAGTCCTACCAGATCCAGCGCGGGACGCCGGTGAGCCAGATCCTCGCGAACCGGCTGCCGATCACGATCGAGCTCGCGCTGTTGGGACAGGCCGCCGGGCTCCTGTTCGGGCTTCCGCTGGGGATCCTCAGCGCCGTCAAGCAGGACACCTGGACGGACCACCTCACTCGGGTCGGCGCGCTCAGCGGGATCAGCGTCCCGATCTACTGGAGCGGCCCGCTTTTGATCCTGCTTTTCGCGCAGTTCCTCGGACTCCTGCCTACGAGCGGCCGGATCGGGTCGGCGTACTTCGTCGAGTCGCGGACCGGGTTCATCCTGATCGACACGCTGCTTGCGGGCAACGTCGCGGCGTTCCGGTCGGCGGCCGTCCACCTGGCGCTGCCGGTGGTGGTACTGGGGATCTACCAGATGGCGCTGATCTCCCGGATGATGCGCTCCTCGATGGTCGAGGTGATCCGCCAGGACTATATGCGGACTGCGCGGGCGAAGGGCCAAGGCGCGAAGATCACGATCATGAAGCACGGCCTGCGGAACGCGTTCATCCCCGTTATCACCGTGGTCGGGATCCAGTTCGGCTCGCTGCTCGGCGGCGCGGTCCTCACCGAGACGGTCTTCGAGATCAACGGGATCGGCACCCTGCTCGTGGACGCGATCAGCCGGAGCGACTACCCGGTCGTCCAGGCGACGGTGCTGGTCTTTGCAGTGTTGTACACGCTCGTGAACCTCGGCGTCGACGTGACCTACTCCGTCCTCGATCCACGGATCGAACAATGAGTACCGAAACACAAACCCCGGCGGTCGACCGTAGCGTCGTCGAGCGGCTCCGAGCCAGCCCTTTTCTCTCGCAACTGCTCTCGAACCGGCTCGCGGTAACCGGACTCGGCATCATCGCGCTCGTGGTCGTCCTCGCGATCTACGCGCGGTTGACCTACGACCTCGAAACGCTGCTCGCGACGCGGTTCGGTGTCAACCCCGCGGAGGCGCCGCCGAGCGCACAGTATCCGTTCGGCACCGACGGCCAGGCGCGCGACATCCTCCCGCGGGTACTGTACGGCGCGTGGTACGCGATCCTCTACGGCACCGTGACGGTCGCAGCCTCGACCGCACTCGGCGTCGGACTCGGGATCGTCGCGGCCTACTACGGCGACCTCACGGACAACGTCATTATGCGGACGATGGACGTGCTGCTGTCGTTCCCGTCGCTCCTCCTGGCGCTGGCGCTCGTCACCATCTTCCCCGAGGAGTTCGGGTTGTGGCGGGCGGTCGGCGCGCTGACGCTGGTGTACACCCCGCGCTTCGCCCGCGTCGTCCGCGGGGCCGCGTTGAAAGTGCTCGAAGACGAGTACACCGACGCGACGCGGGCGCTCGGGGCGACCGACCCGCGGCTGTTGCTCCGGCACGTCCTACCGAACTGCCTCGCGCCGATCACCGTCCAGTCGACGCTGAACTACGGGCTCGCGATCATCGACATCGCGGCGCTGTCGTTCCTCGGGTTCGGAGCCAGCCCCGGGGAGCCGACGTGGGGGATGATGCTGTCGAACGGCGTCGAGTTCGGTCTGTTCTCGGGGGCGTGGTGGTGGTCCTTCTTCCCCGGCCTGGCGCTTGCGCTGACCGTTCTGGGGTTCAACCTGCTCGGCGACGGGATGCGCGACGCGCTCGACCCGCGGATGCGGGAGACCGTTGACTGACGACGTCGACTACCCGGCGATCGCGCGCAGCGCCGCCCGCTGGGTGGGGATCGGCACCGGCGTCGCCCTCGCGGCGTCGACCGGACTGCTCGCGGTCGGGTCGCCACGGGAGGCGACCGACACCGCATTCGCGCTCGGCGCCTTGGTGCTCGGGTTCGGCGTGACCGCGTGGTCGGGCGCGATCGGACTCGGGAACTCGATCGAGCGGTACCAGGCGTACCGCGACGGCGACTCGCAGTGGACGCAGGCCGGCGCGCGGCGGGCCTTTGCGGTTCTGACCTGGGTCGGGTTGGGGTGGGCGCTCGGCGCGGTCGCTGCATCGGTGGCTATCGTCGGCGTCTGACCGGCAGGGAGTACGCTGTGGGTTGGTATCGTCCGGTCAGGCGACGGGGTGGACCCGGGCGTACTCTACTGGGCAACCGAAGCTGGGACTACCTCGAAAGCCCAGGCTCCGGCGAGTCGCCCTTTCAGTCTCGCCCGACGGCGGCTGCGTCACCAGCCACCGCGGGTGGGACTGAAGCGGGCCGGCGTCTCGACGAACCCGGACGTTCACGCCGGCGAAACCGCCGTGAGCTCGGGAGAGGTTTGCTCTCCCGGCGGCGCAAGCACCGCAGCAGTGAGGAGCGTCCTTCGAGAGAGCGAAGCTCTCTCGTTGCCACGAAAGACGGCAAGCATCCTTCGAACGACAGCGAGTCCCGGGAAGCGAGGAACTGCAGGTCCCTCGAAAAGCCGGCGGTTCCCGCCGAGGGCTTTCGGGGTATCTTCGCTCGAATTGATGTTGTCTGAACAGCATCGTGAACCCGGACCGAATGTTTACACCCGACCGCGGCGTAGACCCGTATATGCCCCAGGTACACCTCGACGACGAGACACTCGAACGGCTGGACGCGCTCCGGCAGGACGACGAGGAGTACGACGAGATCGTGAACGAACTGATCAACATTTACGAGGCCGAGGAGCTGACGCTGTTCCGAACCGGCGACGACGTGTAGGATCGAGAGACCGCGTGTTTCGGCTGTAGGGCCGAACGCGTCGCTGTAGGCGGAAAGACAGCGCGGGTGGTGCCTCAGCAGAGCGAGTAGGATTCGGCGTCCTGGTCGATCAGGCCGCGTTCACACAACGTCGAAAGAATACTGTACAACGAGATTTTCTTCATATTGAGAGAGGATTGGAGTTCGGAGACGGTGGCTTCCCCGTGTGTCGAGAGGAACAGATAGACCAGTTTCGCCCGCGGGGATTCGAGTTCCGACGGGATCGACGACGCGTTTAGCGCGGATGTCGTTCGGGAGTGCATCGTACGCTGCATTGTTGTTGTTCACCCCGTCGGATTCGACGATAATAAAACCCTCCCACGACGATTGTCGAAATCGGCGGAAACGCCGAATCCGACGCACACGCCCGTTGACCCCCGTATTTCCGGGTGCGTGTCATCATCTACCGGGGTTTCGGCTCGGATTCCCGCCGCGTTTTCGACTCGTGACGTGATCCGCCGGCGGGCTTGGGCGTCAGAATCGCCGGACGGGATCGTGACGAGCGGGGAATCGAAGCCACACCGCGGGGAGTGGAAGGGGCGGGAATCGAACCACGCGAAGCCGTAGATCGGCCCAACCGTCCGACGGTTGCTGCCGAATCGCTCTACCACTGAGCCACCCTTCCGAGCGGGGGTAGACAGCGCGGGGGTATATGGGTGACGGCGGGAGAGAACCGAGTCAGTAGCTCCGGATTTTCGGCTCGTAACGCTTGTTTTCGCCTTCGAGCAACACCGGCCGGTACCAGATCTCGGGCTGGCCGCCGTTCCACGACAGCATCGTGTGCTTCAGCCAGTTCTCGTCGTCGCGCTCCTGGTAGCCCTGTCGCCAGTGGGCGCCGCGGAACTCCTCGCGGGCCAGCGCGCCGAGGGTGATCGCCTCCGCGAGGTCGATCACGTTTCGGGTCTCGATGGTGTGGATGAGATCGGTGTTGAACGTCCGGGACTGGTCGGCGACGCCGACGTCCTCGTAGGCCTCGCGCGCCTCGCGGATGTCCTCTAAGGCCTGCTTGAGGCGGCCTTCCTCCCGGAAGACGTTGACGTTGTCCGTCATCGTCCGCTGGATCGACGCCCGGATCTCCGAGTGGTTCCGGCCGTCGTCGTTGTGCAACAGCGACTCCACGCGGGCTCTGGCGCGTTCGGTCGTCCGGTCGACGACGGTTGCGGGGGCGACCTCCGCGGCCCCGCCGTCGGCGACCGCTTCCCCGCTCCCGACGCTCGGATCGCCCGGTTCGACCGGGGTGTCGACGTCGCCGGGTTCCCACTCGCCGGTCCGGCCGGTGGGGATCTCCGCCTCCGCAAGGTCGCCACCCGCAGCGTGGGAGCCCGCACGGGCGCCGAAAACGATGAGCTCCGGCAGGGCGTTGCCGCCGAGGCGGTTCGAGCCGTGGACCGACGCACACGCACACTCGCCGGCGGCGTAGAGCCCATCGATCGCGGTCTCGCCGTTCTCGTCGGTCTCGATCCCGCCCATCGCGTAGTGTTGGCCGGGCTTGACCGGCATCGGCTCCTCTAAGGGGTTGACGCCCTCGAAGTCCTCCGAGAGGTGGATGATGTTCTCGAGGCGGTCGACGATCCGCTCCTCGCCGAGGTGGCGCATATCCAGGTGGACGTACTCGTCCTCGATGCCGCGACCCTCGTTGACCTCGGTGAGTTCGGCGCGCGAGACCACGTCGCGGGAGGCGAGTTCGCCGTCGTTGTTGGCGTACCCGTGTTCGAACATGAACCGCTCGCCCTCCGAGTTGTAGAGGATTCCGCCCTCCCCGCGGACGCCCTCGGTGATCAGGACGCCCGTGGAGGGGAGCGTGGTGGGGTGGAACTGGATGAACTCCATATCCTCCATTGGGACCCCGGCGCGGTACGCCATCGCGACGCCGTCGCCGGTGTTCGCCACGGCGTTAGTGGTGTGGTCGTACACCTGCCCCGGGCCGCCGGTCGCAAGGACGACGCCGTCGCGGGCGCGGAACCCCTCGACGGTGCCCGACTGGATGTCGTAGGCGGCGACGCCGTGGCAGCGCCGGTCCTCGGGGGCGGGTTCGTCGCTCACCGCCAGATCGAGGACGTACCACTCGTCGTAGACCTCGATCCCGCGTTTGACCAGCTGCTCGTACATCGTATGGAGCAGTTGGTGGCCGGTCTCCGCGCCGGCGTAGGTCGTTCGCGGGAACGACAGCCCGCCGAACGGCCGCTGGCTGACCCGGCCGTCGTCGTCGCGGGAAAAAGCCATCCCCCAGTGTTCGAGTTGGATGACCTCCTCGGGGCTGTCCTGCGCCAGCGTCTCGATGGCGGGGGCGTCGCCGAGGTAGTCCGACCCCTTCATCGTGTCGTAGGCGTGATCCTCCCAGGAGTCGCCCTCGCGGAGCGCGGCGTTGATACCCCCCTCGGCGGCGCCGGTGTGGCTTCGGACCGGGTGGAGCTTCGAGACGATGGCCACGTCGGCGCCCTCTTCCTGTGCTGCGATGGCCGCACGGAGGCCCGCGCCCCCGGCGCCCACCACGATGACGTCGTGTTCGTGCATAATGTGTGTAGTTCGGTGTTTGCTGTGCGGTTCTCGCGTGCTGCGGTCTATCTACGAACGCGTTACGACCGTACCCAAATGTGTGTTCCGGTCGTTCACGCATACTCCGATAGATAGTGGCGGTCTGACCCGCTCGCTGCTACTCTCCGTTAGCTAACTCCAGCACGACTCCGTCGTCTTGGAGATCGTCCCAAGTGTCGGGATGGATCTTTGCGAGATGGTTCATAAGACCGCGCTCAGTGTTCACTTCACGGCCACACACGGAGCAGCGATAGCGATCGTCGCGCTGCGTGAGCGATTTACCGTGGACCTGCGCGTGGTGAACCCGCATCGCCTTCTTGGTCTCGAACTCGCGGCTGCAACTCGGGCAACCAATGGTCGAGTTGAATTCGCCGAGCGTCTGCTGTGTCATCGTTCACCTCCATCGGTGACGGCTGCTGACTCCGCGGGCTCGCTAATCTCGCGGACGACCCCCTCCTCGAAGTCGGCCTTCGGCACCTTCCAAACCTCCTCGTCGCTGTCGAAGCGGGCGGTGGGGAGCTCTTGGAAGAACTCAAGATAAGCATCGAAAGATGCGGTACTCATATTACCTGTGCTTCTGAAGTCGACTGTGGGAGCCGTCGCTTGCTCGTGTGCAGCATTGTGGCACCGGCGACAGAGGAGGATTAGGTTGGACATCCTATCGGATCCTCCTCGGCCGCGGGGCACGATGTGATGCACATCGAGCGTCACGTCGGAACCCGAGGCACGACAGTTGGCACACTGCCCTCGTTCCCGTTCGCGGACGGCCTCCCGTATTTCCTCATTCACTCTGATCACCTCTGGTCGAGAGCGAGAGGCGGGGCTACCGATATTGGTAGCTTTGGCCCCCTCAGCGGGCCAGAAACCTACTCACGCGCTCCGACCGCACTCAATTCCTGCGCGGGCACACGTAAAGCCGTTGTGTCTCGCCAGATGTTACATATTTCTTATATTCAAATACGTGACCCAGAGGGTTTCTATCGGTCGTATAAACTATACTCCGATACAAAAGTAAGAGAAATGGCTGTTACACGGGTGGTATCCTGTGTACTGTATGGATGAGTTTATCTCCCCTTCAGAGGCCCTCGTTACTTGTGTTAACTGCTGATATGCTCGAACAATTCTGTGTGGGTCTTGGCGCACCCATACACCGCTTGGCGGGCCGCTGCGTTCCAGGGCTACATCTCCGAGCGATACCTGCCCGCCGTGACACCCCGTGAAATGGCTAACTCTCGGCGGAGACGGTGATCCCCTCACCGTGGTCTCAAAAGTGCCCTTTTTGACTAATCGTGACCGCGGGGGCCTGCCGTGTTGGAGAGATGGGTTTCGCCTTCCGCCCGCCGAGGACGGCGAATAGTACCCTCCCCGCTTTCTTCAGACTTAGTCAGTGTAGAGGCCGAACGTCTGGAGACGGTGATATAGCTTCCTCGTGGATTCGGGACTGTTGTAGAATAGTCGCCGTAGGATGGAGTCGATGATTCCGCCCTCGCTGTCTGACTTGATAGCTTCGTATCCGTGGATGAATCGCTCCTCGCCGACAGCGTGTAGCGTATCCAAGTCAGCGACGGTCTCCTCCCCTCGATTCAGCACCCACGCGACGAAGGTTAACGTAGCTCCGAAGTACGCAGCCTCGGCCACAGCCGACGTTTGAGCACCGAGGGCAGCTCCAAGTCCTGCGTAGAACAGCGACACAGGACCAACTGCGAAACCTGAAGGCACAAGCCCCAACCACGGGCCACGGATGAGGGGGTCTCGTTGCTGGTGACTTCGTTCGTGTTCGATAACTACCTCTTTCGATTCAGGGGGAAGCCGTTCGAACATCTGACGATTCAGAATGATGGTGTCGGCGAACGGAACATTCTGACCAAGTTTCGCTGACTCATCAGAGAACCAGTATACCCCCATCTCCTCGCCGCTGGTAAGTTCGACTGATCCACGTTCTTCGATGGGCGTCCTGACCAACCAAGCGAACGCCCTTGTATAGCCGTTTTTCAAGCGTTCTATTGCTTCTCCTGACGAACGCATATAATCTTGCACGACGTGACAACTGATAAGATTTTCACCGTGAAATGGAGGCGCTGCGTCATCAAGATCAGTCAATAAATACTAACTATCACCCTCTCAGATTGACTAATTGTCTAGTCTAATGAGTCTGCATTCCTATTTGCTGCTGACCAAGTCGTATATACCCTCTCTGTAATCAGTCACCAAGACTGGCCACGGGTAGGGCAACTTCTCCTTCCTCCCAGTGAGATACTGCTTTGTCGCAGGCTGGCCGCCGAAGCGATATTTGAAGCACTGCATTAAACGTTCAGGCAATAGGTTCCTACCCACCTCTCTCCCCTCCTCGTGCAACCCAATCTTACGCGCGTTTCTCTCTACGATATGGTGAATCGAATCAGCGGTTATTCTCTGACCCCAGTAGCTTATCGACAGTAGCAATTGATCGTGGGGTGAGTCTGGCCTGATCGCTAAATATCGTTTTAGATCTGCCTCCACCTCACGGTCCATCGGGATCCTAGTATCACACAGCCTTTTCGAGTGTCCGCTCCCTGGGCCGCTCTCATTTTGTTCTACATACAGATACGGCTGAGATTTGGGTGGAATGGTAGATGTAGTGCCAGGGCTACTCGGCCCCAAGTAAACATCATTTATATTCAAGTTCACGACCTCCTGAACCCCCATACCTGTCTTCGATAGCAGGAGGATCGTTAATCTCTCAAGAGGGTTTTTTGTTTGTTTGAGCAGTAATCTTAGCGTATTGAGACTCGGAATCCAACTTCCCTCGGAAGGTGTTTTGTGTTCTGAAGTCAGATTGACACTATCGTGTGCATTAGCGTGGCATTCATAACAGAAAGTTCGCAAATTTGACAATTTATCTTCACCACCCTCCGATCTCGGTACAATGTGATGGACCTCCAATAGGCTATTAGAACCGCAGTTGATGCACTTATTATCATCTTTCTCTATGCGCTTACGACGCAGTACTCTCCAAGGGGTATCTGTACTGTCACTCATTTGCTTGGGGTATATCAGTAAACCCTCCCCTCTGTCCATCATATCTGATCTGGTTAGAATCTCGAAGGTCGTCTAATTCTTTGTCAATGTACCTCTCGATATCGTCAACCACGGTATCAACGATCTCGTTCCACGTCAGGTAGTCTCCCCTTGAAATGGCTTCCAGAATTTGGCTCTCCAAGCAAATATCCTCAGAGAATTTATTAGACGGGTGGTCGCTATCTGGTATCGGAGTCTCTGCCCCACCAATTGAAGTAAGTTTTTTTTGACCGTTATCAGGGTCGAAGTGCTTTCTCCCTGCCTGAATCATCATCTTGAGATATTCGCTACGACTCAGTCCCAGTTCTTCGGCTTCTTCATCCCATTTATCACGCTGGTATACAGGAGCGTAGACCGTTATTGTCGCACGCGACGTATCAAGACCTGACTCATCATCAGACATTACTCATCATATTGTTCTGACACGATTTAAATTCCCCACCGTGACGGTTAGCCCCATCAACTGCTCTACTTGTTAACCAACACACTGCCAGTCGAGGATGCGTCTGTTGGTTAACGACACCGTCGGTCCCGTCTTCTCGTGTGCCGATGGCACCGTGGGGACTCTAACAGACGAATTCCTATATAAAAGTACTCAGGTTATACCCAATTCTTCTTACCAGAACTTCAGGTTGTTCTTCACGGCCTCGCGTTTGATCTCCTGGATGTGCTCGGTCAGCGGGATGTCCTTCGGGCAGACCTCCGTACACGAGAACTGGGTCTGACACCGCCAGACGCCGTGTTCCTGTTCGAGGATCTTCAGTCGCTGTTGTTTCATCTCCTCGCCCTCGCGTTCGTCCATCGTAAAGCGGTAGGCCTTGTTGATCGCGGCAGGACCGAGGTACTCGTTGTCGCCGGCGGCGATGTTGCACGACGACATACACGCGCCACACCAGATGCACCGCGTCGACATCTTCACCTTCTCGCGGTTCTCCCGCGTCTGGCGCTGCTCTTCGAGTTCGCCGTCGGGGAGGTCGTCGGTCTGGAAGTACGGCTCGATCGCCTCCATCTGGTCGTAGAAGTGCTCCATATCCACCACGAGGTCCTTGACGACCTCGGCGTGGGGGAGCGGTTCGATCCGGACCGGTTCCTCGAGATCCGAGAGTTGGGTCTTACAGCAGAGCCGCTGTTGCCCGTTGACGAACATCGCGTCCGACCCACAGACCGCCTGCCGGCAGGAGTGCCGGAAGGTGAGACTGGAGTCGTAGGTGTCGCGGGCGAACATCAGGGCGTCGAGGACGGTCATCCCCTTCTCGAAGGGGACGTGGAAGTCGTCGAACCGGGGCTCCTTCTTGCCCTCGATCTCGGGGTCGTATCGGAACACCTTCAGGTGGTAGGTGTCGTCGGCGTCGAACGCCTTCTCGGCCTCCTCGGCCTGCCGTTGCCGGTCGGCCTCCGCGGCGCGGTCGCGTTTCTCCGCCAGCCGGCGCTCCTGGGGTGCGGCCGTCGCCCCCGCGTCGGTTTCGGTCGATTCCTCCTCGGTCTGCTCTGGGAGTTGGGTGCTCATAGTGGTTGGTGTCCGATCAGATCGGGACGCCCCCGGCCCACTTGAGCGCGGTTCGGACGCCCTGAACGATCAGGACGGCGCTGGCGACGCCGAGGACCGCCTTCACGGCGGTTTTCTGCGTGCCGGAGATGCCTTGGTTCACGAGGGCGTTGTAGACGCCGTTGACGCCGTGGAACGTCGCGGTCAGGAGGAAAAGGATCATGAGCGAAAAGTAGGTGAGCTCCTGCATCCGCCCCTGCGACATCGCGAACGTCACCTCGTCGGCGTGGTTCACGAAGTGCAGCAGGAAGAAGTGGAAGGCGAGCACGGCCACGAGGAACGCGGCGGTGATGCGCTGCCACAGCCACCGGCGGCCGCCGCGCTCGAAGGACGAGTAGCGTTCGGCCATCAGCCGAACACCCCCGCGAGGAACGTCGGCACGCTCGCGACGACGATCGCCCCGGTCAGGACGAGCGACGCGTAGAAGCTCTTGTCCTGCGACTCCAGCCCGAGGCCGAGGTCGACGAACAGGAGCCGGAGGCCGTTGAGGATGTGAAACACCGCCACGGCCAGCAGGCCGACTTCCAGCAGACGCACGACGAGGAGGCTCTCGAGCGACTGGATCGTCGTCGTGTAGGCCTCGGGGCTCTGCAGCGCCGTCGAGAGGACGGCGATGTGGGTGAACAGATACCCCACCAGCACCCAGCCGGTGAACTTGTGGAAGATCCAGGCCCACATTCCCGCCTTGAACTCCCGCCAGCGGCCGAAGTCCTCGACGAGGCCCCGGTCGTAAGACTGACTCATACTCCGATGATGGTCAGGACGCAACCAGTATAGACCTTACGTGTAGGAGTTGCGACCGGGGGCGTCGGCGTCGTGACCTCGCGACTCACGCCGCGGTGTCGGCGGCCTGTTCGCGCTCGACGACCCGCCGGACCTCGTCGTCGAGTTCGACGAGGTGACACAGCGGGTTCCCGGGGTAGACGACCGGGTTCTCGAGGACGCCGACGAGCAGGCCGGTGAACGGGGCCTCGACCGCGGCGCTGTCGCTTTTGAACGGGTCAGTGAGCGTACAGATCCGATCGCCGGCGTGGACGAGCGATCCCGACTCGTGGTGCATATCCACGATCCCGCCGACGTCCGCACGGATCCAGGTCCGCTCGTCGGTGTCCCGGATGACCGTCCGCCACCCCGGCCACCGGACCACGGGCGTCTCCCGGAGTCCGTACTCCGCGAAGACGCTCTCGACGCCCGCCAGGGCGTCATCGATGAGATCCCGCTGGAACCGGTGGGCCTCGCCCATCTCGACGGTCACGGTCGGGACGCCCGCGCGGGTCGCCTCGGTCCGGAGCAGGCCGTCCCCGCCCTCCCCGTCGATGATGACGTTTGAGCCGAACGCCTGGGCCAGCCGCGCGACCGCGTCGTCGGACATGTCCGCGCGGACGTGGAGCATATTCGTCCGCCCTCGGGTCGAGGTGTGGAAGTCGACGCCGAAGTCACAGGGCTGGATGAAGTTGTCGAAGATCCGGGCGGCCATCCGCTTTGCGCTGGTCGACCCCTCCCGACCGGGGAACGACCGGTTGAGGTCGCGGTCGTAGATCGGGAGGTACCGCTGTTGGGCCAGGAAGCCGGGAACGTTCAGTACCGGCAGACACACGAGCGTGCCCGCCAGATCCGAGAGGTCCCACTCGTGGGCCACCTCCCGGACCACCTCGATCCCGTTGAGCTCGTCGCCGTGGGACGCCGCCGAGAGGAACACCGTCGGCCCCTCGCGGTCGCCGTTGACGACCGTGACCGGAATCCGGATCGGGTCGCCGAGGTAGGTCTCGCTGATCGCATAGCGGAGGTTCCGACGGGTGCCGGGGTCGACCCGGCCGCCGTCGTACTCGAACGCCGCGTCGCTTTGCATACCCGCCACAAACTCCCCTGACGGGATAAACGGTGACGATCCGGAGTTGGTCGGCCGACAGCCGTCCTGGTGGCCGTATCGGCACCTCTTTGACGGCGCGGCGAGACCCGTCGGATATGTCTGCCGACGGCGATTCGGTCCGTGTGGGAGTTCTCTCGCTGCACAACAGTAAGGAGACCAAAGCCATCCTCAACGCGGTCGACGCCCTCGGTCACGAAGGGATCTGGCTGCGCCGGGAGAACACCGCCGTCTCGATCGAGGACGGCGACGTCACCATCGAGCCGGAGGTCGACGTGGTCGCGAACCGGCTGCTGCTGTCGAACTCCGAGGAGCCCGCGGAGCTGCTGGGACTGGCGGCGACGTTCGAGCGCATCCGGCCGATGCTGAACGAGCCCGGGGCGGTACTCGCCGCGACGCACAAGTTCGCGACGGCGGCGACGCTCGCGAACTGGAACATCGCGGTGCCGGACGCCCTGCTGGCGCTGTCCAACGACCGGCTGAACAGCGGCCGCGACCGGTTCGGCGAGGTCGGGGTGTACAAATCCGCGATCGGGACCCACGGCGGCGGGACCTGGAAGGTGGATCTCACCGAGCCGGTGAACCCGCAGGTCGGCAACCGGCAGGCGTTCCTCCAGTCGCTCGTCGAGCGCGACGACGAGAAACACCGCGACCTCCGCGTGTACGTCGTCGGCGGGGAAGTCGTCGGCGCGATGTACCGCTACGCCCCCGAAGGCGATTGGCGGACCAACGTCTCCCTTGGCGGGGAGGTCAGAGACGCCACCGACGGGATGCCGACGGCCGCCAAGGAAACCGCCCTCTACGCCGCCGACGTGGTCGGGTTGGACTACGTCGGCGTCGACCTGATCGAGGGAACCGACGGGTGGTTCGTCCTGGAGACGAACCCGACCGCGGGGTTCCGCGGCCTCCACCGCGCGACCGGCCGGAGCCCGGCGCCGTACATCGCAAAGCTCGCAGTCGAGAGAGCCGGCGGCGAGGTCGACGACGACCGCGTGGCCGAACTGTCCAGCACCCTCGACGACTCCCGGCCGGCTGGAATGCCCCGGATCGAGACGGGCACCACCGGCGAGCGGCCGACGATCGGCTACATCGAGGAGGTGGTCGTCTCGGGGACGAGCGGGTCGACGCAGGCCGCAGCCAAGTCCGACACCGGCGCGACGCGGACCAGTATCGACACGTCGCTCGCGGCCGAGGTCGGCGCGGGGCCGATCAAGAGTATGACCCGGGTGAAGTCCGGCTCCAGGAAGTCCGGGGACGCCCGCCCGGTGGTGGATCTGGTCATCGGGATCGGCGGGACCCAACACACCGTCACCGCGAGCGTCGGGGACCGATCGCACATGGACTATCCGCTGTTGCTCGGTCGCGACATCCTCAAACACTACCAGGTCGACGTGAACCGACGGGCCGACGAGGGAAGCGACGCCGGCGGGGACCCGGAGTACCTGGAGTAAGGTCCGGCTACGGGTCGGGCTCGGACTCCCGGCAATATTTTAACGCCCCGCCGACCTACATCCAACGAATGGGGACAGAACCGGTTGAGGGGCTACCGGAGGACCTGGAAGCCTGGGTGGCGGAGCGAGCGGCCGCAACCGACAGGTCCCGGGCCGAGGTCGTCCGGCGGCTGCTTGCGGCTCACCGGCTGCTCGACGAGAACGCCGAGGGGGTGGAGAACGCCGACCTTTCGGGCCTCGTCGACGGCCAACCGGCTGCGCCGCGCGCCGCAGACGGGATGGAGGACCTCGAAGCCCGCGTCGAGGAACTCGCCGGGCGGGTCGGGGAGTTGGAGGGCGACCTCGACGAAAAGATCACTGACGTGCGCGAGCGCGTGATCCAAGTGAAGCGGGAGGCCGACGCGAAGGCGCCCGCCGAGCACGACCACCCGGCGATCGACCGCCGGATCGACGAGGGGTTCGGGAACTACGAGGAGATCCTGGAGTACCTCACCGAACGGGCGGAGACGCTCGAAGCCGACGCGGCGGATCGGGACGAGAAACTCCGCAGGGTCGCAAACGCGGTCGTCGGTCTCAGGCGGCGGGTGGCGGCGCTCGAAGGCGTGATCGAGGAACGCGAGGGTGTCGCGGAGTTGCGGGAGGCGGCGAACCGACGCGGGATCGCGGAGGCGGCGTGTGAGTCCTGCGGGAACGGGGTCCGGATCGGCCTCCTCGGGGAGCCGGCGTGTCCGCACTGCGGGTCGCCGTTCGAGGACGTCGAGGCCGGCGGGTGGTTCAAATCGAACCTGCTGACGGTCGGGAACCGCCCCGCGCTGGAGTCGGGGCCGACGCCGTCCGACGGCAACTCGGAACGCACCGAACCGTCGGGGTCGCGGGCGAACGGCTCCGGACCGGAGCCGTCGACCGGACCCGTCGGCAGCGAGGCGGCGGCAACGGACACCGGCGAGCGGGACGCGGCGGGCGGACCGGCCGCCGGCGGTAACGACGAGCACCGCGATACTGCCGACGGGTCCGACGCGTGGCCGCGCGATAGCGACCCCGACGCCGGCGGGTCCGCGGGCGACCCCGCTGACGGTGACGGGCCCGGCGATTCCGAGTGGTCGGAGACCATGGAGGACCTGCTCGGGACCGACGAAACCGACGCCGGGACCGACGGGGGCGACGACGACCGATGAGCGACGACGGGTCGGCGACCGACGATCCCGCGCGCCCGACGGCGCACGACGACGAGACGCGGGACGACGACGCGCCGCTCTCGGAGCTTGCAGAGCGGATCAACCGCCAGCGCACGGATCGGTCCGACGACGCGGCGGAGCCGCCCGACTTCGACCCGGACCTGTCCGAGGAGCCGCCGGATCCCGACGACGACCCGTTCGACCGGATGTCGGTCGGGGAGATCGACGAGGAGACCCTGTGGTCGTCGCTCGGCTCCGAGGAGTCAGTGGGCGTCGGCGTCGACGTCGATGCCGACGCCGGAGGTGGCTCCCTCGGCGACGTCGGACCCGCCCCCGAGGTGGAGTCCGTCGGCGACGACGGGTCGGCGGCCCGGGAGCACGTCGTCCCCAAGGACAAGTACTGTCAATCGTGTCCGTATCTGGCGGCGCCGCCCGAACTGCGGTGTACCCACGAGGGGACCGAGATCGTAGAGGTCGTCGGCAGCGAACGGTTCCGGGTGCGGAACTGCCCGATGGTCGAGGGCGGCGTCGAACCGCAGGAGTAGCGGGTACGGCGACTGCGGACGCCGCCGACTGGGGGGTGACAGTCCCGAGAAACACTTGTATCTCCGACGGGGAGTTGGAAGTGTGCAGTTCTGCGACGATTGCGGGACGGTGATGGTCTCCCGCGAGGGAATGATGGGACGACTGCGGCGCGCGCGCCGAACTGGCCGCGGAGTTCGTCTCCACGGAGTCACAGACCGACGACGACGTGATCGAAACCGAGGAGGGCGCGAACTTCGAGGGCAAGCCCACCGCGACCGACGTGACCGGCGAGGAGTGCGGCAACGGCGAGGCGTGGTACACGGTCAAACGGACCGGCTCCGTCGACGCGGTTTTCCAAACGCGAGGACGGATAAACGATACTTTAATTGTAGTCTCGCCACCGATTCCCGCACTCGGTACATTTGAAAAACCGAGTAGGAGGTTCGTCAGCCGAGCCCGTCTGCTTGATCGTGTACCACGCTTCACCGTGCCCGCAATCATCACACGTCACGTCGTCCGCAGTCGGCTTCCCCTCGAAGTTCGCATCCTCAGAAGTTTCAATCAGCTCGTCACCAGCCTGTTCAGTCGTACTGACAAACTCCTCGGCGTCGCCCGCCTGTTCCGCCTCATAACCGCAACTCGAACACACCATCACACCGTCTTCCTTCTTCATCAGAGACCCGCACTCGTCACAGAATTGCATTGTAACCCCTATTTACTCACTTGTAGCACTTAATTCAGTTGTGTTCATACTGTCGGCTATGACTGCGTGACGGATTTCGGCACCCCGGGGTACCGAGAATCTTCACGTAGTTATACCCAACAGTATCACACAGCCCACCCCGTGTGGGCAACGCGAGGAGTATCCAGAACGCCTATGCATCGCTCGTTTCTCTATTGGATTAGGCAGATGAATATCTCTGATGACCTGCTGTGCCTGTACTCGGCTCGCGTGACTGAGCAGGGCGATACGTACACCGTCGAAGTTCCGAAGCAGGAAATCCAGCAAGGGAGCGTTCAAGCTGGAGAGACCTGCCGAGTCGCACTCATCTCGTCTACAGGTGATGAGTCCGCTTCGGAGAGTACTACCCGAAACGAGGAGCTAACAGAGGGCGACTCACGGTCTCGCGGTCGTGATGCTCAATCCGACCCGCCCGTGTCGGAGGGTGAGATGCGCGAGGTCAAAATCGAGAGTTTGGGCGACAAGGGCGACGGGATTACGAAAATCGACGGAGGCTACGTCGTGATTGTCCCCGATACTGAGGTTGGAGAGCGTGTCACTATTCGTCTTGACGACGTGCGGGAAAACGTCGGATTTGCCGAAGTGGTCAAACGCCAGCACGACCCGATTCAAGAACAGTAGCGACCGTAACTACTCCACGGAGAAACCTCGACGGATCGAACGGAGGGTGGGGAAAGCGGGACAGGTGGGGAGGTGGATAGTCCAGTTCGACTACCCACCATTACAGTACTGCCAACATATTGTAACGGTTCGGACCGCTCGAAGATGGATTCGAACGACTCTTGATTTACGTGAGAGAGCCCGTTCAAAACGCTCTTTGCCCCGATATACGCCTCTCCCTGTTGAGTGCGCACCGCTCGGGAACGCCGACGGTAGATGCCTGAACTGACTCAAAATCCACAGTTACTGTGGCTGAACGGGCTCGCCGCACTCGTAGCATTCAGCAAACATCCGCGTTTCGCCGTCGACCTCGTACTCCAGTAGCACAGCTTCTGTCGGAATAACCGCCTCACAGAACGGGCACGCGCCGAGTTCGGACGCCGTGTCTGACATAGGGGGGAGGAACTTGGAACGTGTGACAGGCTTCCAAGTTCCACCTAATGGTTAGCATTCTGCACTTATATCTCTCGGGAAAGCACGGTGAAAGTGATAGACCGGGTGAGGCCACTGATACGGATTATTGTAACGAATTACCGGTCATCGCCGGAGACGGTGTCGCGATGACCGGTAATTGACTACAATAATCCGTATGAGTCGGTAGAATCGCACATCTCACATCGCAGGAGAGACGCTACGACGTTTCAAAATCCACGTTGGTTATCCCGAAACGTGCCCCGCCTTCAGAACCTTCTGTGATGCTGACCTCCCACCCGTGGGCTTCGGCAACGTCCTTCACGATCGAGAGTCCGAATCCAGTACCCTCGTCGGTAGTCGTGTACCCTGCCTCAAACACGTCATCTCGGCTATCCTCAGGTATTCCAGAGCCGTCGTCTTCGACGTAGAATCCATCCTCAAGTTCACCAACTGTGACTGTAACATCCTGACTCGTATGCTCGACTGCATTCCGCATCAGGTTCTCGAAGAGTTGTACAAGCCGACTCGGGTCGGCTCGGACAGTGCGATCGGCTTTCGTCTGGAGCGTTGCGTCGCCGGTCTCAACACGTTGCCAGCAGCTCTTAGATTCCTCAGCGAGACTGACTGACTCCATACCATCGGTGTCGTTACCGACACGGGACAACTGGAGAAGGTCATCGATCAACTCAGACATCCGTACCAGTGACTGCTCGATACGGTCGATTCGGTCGCTATCACACTCCTCACGAAGGAGTTCCACGTTCCCTTCCGCAACGTTGAGTGGATTTCGGAGGTCGTGGCTAACAACGCTCGCAAACGCATCAAGCCGTCTATTTTGTCGCCTCAGTTCCCGTTCCCGCTCTTTTTGTCTGGAAACGTCCCGAAGTATTCCGACAGAACCGTCAAATGCGTCTCCTTCATACGGGAGTGCTGTCATATGGTCTTCACACGGGATTGACTCACCGCTCTGAGACTTGATTTCCGTCTCAAAATACGTACTATCGGGTCCGTCCGATGACAAAATCTGCCTGAGATTGTTCAGTCCCTGTTCCACCGCCTGCTCGTTTTTAATGGTGGACACGCTGTTTCCTAACAACTCCTCCCTCTGGAATCCGAACTTCTCAACAAATGCGTTATTAACGAAATCGAACTGACCCCCCTCGTCGAGGACGTATACGGGGTCTTTCAGCACCTCGATAAGTGCCTGATAACGGTTCAGTTGTTCGTCCTCCTCGGCCTCGGCAGAAACGTCTTGAACGGCACAGATCGTTGTCCTCTGTTCGGTTGCGGACACGACACAGTCCTGAACGAACGTCTCTCCACCAGCACGGAGACCAGTCGTCCGCCCACGCCAGTACCCGACCTCGTCAACAGTCGGCAGAACCTCGCTACGCATATACTCAGCCTCGTTCTCCGGGTATAATTCCGACCAGTTCCGAAGGGCGGCTGCCGTAGGCATCAGCGTATGCTCGGTTGACAGCCGTATGGTGGCCATCCGAGCCAATAATGCCGATTCCTTCACGGGCCGTTTCAATCGCTTCGGCTAGTTGCTGGCGTTGTCGCTCTGCACGTGTCCGTTCAACAGCCGTCTTGACACGCTTGGCAAGGACGCTAAAGTGGTCTGTGCCACTCTCCTTCTGAATATAATCAGTCGCACCAGCCGAAATAGCGTCGCTGGCGGCTTCCTCATACTGTCGGCTATAGTCGCGTGAAGGATTTCGGCACCCCGGGGTGCCGAAAATCTTCACGTAGTTATAGCCAACAGTATCAGACCCCTTGCCCGTATGTAAAATGAACGGAAGCTCAGGATACTCCTCTCGAACCGTTCGGAGGAACTCAAGCCCGTTTTGACGGGGCATATCGTAATCCGAGATGACGCAGTCGAGCGCTGAGTCAGCAAGGCGAGTCAGACCGTCGCTTGCACTGCTTGCGGTCTCGGTCTCAAATCGGTCGTCCTCACGTTCGATAAACGCTGTAGCCATCTCGGCAAAGTCAATATTATCGTCGACGTGGAGGATACGAATAGCGTCGCTCGTCTGCCTCTCTGTGAGGCTCACATCGTACTTGTATGGTTACCGCTGTGATGAAAATGTGGGTAACCAGTATCTCGTTACTACAAGGATGAGAGAAGTACTCTCACAACAGGCAGAAATCGCTCAGCTCAGAGAATACAGCAATTAGGTACGAATCGGCTCGATTAGGGGAAGTATCGATACTTTGAACCTCGTAACCCAGTATATGACACCAATCGTGGACAAACTGACCGAGTTTAGAGGAACACGCCTCGCACAGGGCATCTCCGCCACGATATTCCTCGGATTGGGGTTGTACAATTTATCCTTCGAGTCCGGGGACTTCGCATTCGTGATCGGCGTCCTCTTCTCCGTCTACGGATTGCTCGGAGTGTATAAGTTGCTCGTCGGAGAGAGCATCGCACAGTCCGTTTCGTCTTGAGTTCCTCCCTACTGGACTCGATTACGCGGAATCTGCGGGATCGTTTGACACGGTATATACACACGTCCGCTCTGACAGGCGATCCAAACTCGGCTCTATAAAAGGCTCCGAGGGTGGTTCTGCGATGCCTCTTCGGTCGCATATTCGCCGACCCACCACGTTCCCATAACACGAAGATGATACGGGGGAACTATACTATTAGTATCCATACTATCCCACTATGGGTACGTAGTTCAGTCTGGAAGAACAGCCAGCATCAACGGTGACGACGGTCGGGGAATCCTTCGGGATTCTTCTGTTGATTTGCGTCATCGCCGGAGACGCTGGAAAGCCCTTGGTTCGAGTCCAAGCGTGCCCATACTGCTTCCTTCCAGCAGAACTGTCTCAACCGGCATATCATTCACAAGTGTTGGTACTGTTGGTTAACAGCGTAGTTGATGACGGGAGTGGATTGTTCCTCGATGAGGTTCTCAACGAGGACGCCTCGGAACTACTGGAAGACGCCTCTCGACGTGCTGACGCCGGTGACCGCAGGACCGAGATGCCACGGTGAGGTTCAGCTACAGCGACTGTAGCTCTCAGTTCGGAGCTGACGACTGGCGGTACTCAGGTTTAATCTCAGCATACGTCACACTGGCTCTGCTTTCCGACACGTGCGACTGTTTCTATCGTGGTCACCGAACGACTCCACGTCTTGACCTCCTCCGTGTAAACGCGGAGGAATCCGACCATCGGATTCGGGCGGTCGTCGCCCTTCGGTTCCAACCCGCACTCGGAGGGAACCGGCGACACACCGGGGGAACTCTCGTTTGTCTCCCTCGTAGGGCTGTGGCCCGGCCGATGAGGCCCCGTCGGAATCCGTGTCATGGCCGTGCAAACCACCGCCGGTTCTCCACCCCTTGTGGTTCGGGGACGGCCTCCCACCGATTCCGTAGCATCCGTGAGAACCCGATCCACAGTCATAATAGTGCCGCTCGACCTCCGCCTGAAGACGGAGGTATGCGCTTGCATCTCTATCACCGCAGGAGGGGCATACCCCAGCTATCTTCTGCTGTAGCGTCGATAGTCCAGTCTCCAGTTCACGAGGCTCTGCTCCCATCACGTTGTCGTCCATATACACAGTCGTTCCTTCGTTATAGTAGCGTTTGCAAGTCTTCGCTCACTCGATCGCACGACGGCGTGTCGGATGTGTAACCAGTTGCAAACGCTACTATACTGTCGGCTATAACTACGTGAAGATCTTCCACACCCCCCGGGGTGTCGAAATCCGTCACGCGACTATAGCCGACAGTATATAACCGTGGCGAGTTCGAGGATTGAAAGCGTGATTTCGGGGACAGGAACGTGAACTTGGGCCGTATTGCTACGATTCGTTTAGGGTCGTAATATACGTCAACTGCACCGAGTGCGGCCGCCGCTGGCGCGGGGACAGTTGAGCCACGCCCAGGACACAAACCACTTGTCGCCGTCCGCCGAACCGCCGATGTGTCCCTCCCACAGCGCGCCCACCGCCGGTTCCGTCCGTGGTACCTGCTCGACGCCCTCGCGTTCCTGCTCGGCGCCGTCTCACACCCCACGGTCCGCCCCGGCGCGATCCTCGGGGACGGCCCCGGCTCGCCGGACCCGGTCGCGCTCGTTACCGCAGTAGCGGCCGGACTGTTGGGGGTTGTCGTGGTGCGGTTCACCCTCGGGAACGCGTGGGGCTACGCGGTCGAGTACGTCGACGCGGGCGGCTCGTGGACCGACGGCCCGCTGTGGGCGCCGGCAGCCGCGGGGACGGTGGCCGGGGTGGCGTCCTACGCGGCGACCACGAACCTCGGCGCGGCCGTCTGGACCGGGTTCTGGACCTTCGCGTTCGCCGCGGGCGCCGCCGCCGTCGCGGTCTCGTTCGCGGCCGGCTACCGCGACGCCGCCGAGTGAAGCACCGGCTGCAGAAACTCGCCCACCGCAGCCGCGGACTCGGCCTCGCGCCCGACGAAGAAGTGGTCGGTCGAGAACTCCCGGACGGTCGCGCCGCGCTCCCGGGCGCGGTCGGCGACGGGCCCGACCGTCGTCACGTCGTCGTGTGCGCCGTGGAAGATCCCGACCGGAAGCGACGCCGGGAGTGCCGAAAGATCGGCGACCGTGTCGATGCCGCCGCGGTCGTCGGGGCCGTCCTCCCGGGCTGCGCCGACGCGGGCGGGCGGCGAGAGCGCGGCGACGGCGACGACGTCCGCGCCGTTTGCGGCCGCCGAGATCGCGACCGCCCCGCCGAAGCTGTAGCCGAACAGGGCGACCCGCTCGTACCGCTCTCGGGCCCACTCGACCCCGTGCAGCGCGTCCCGCCGCTCGCTGCGGCCGCCGTCCCAGGGGCCGTAGTCGAACCGGAGGCAGTCGACGCCTCGCTCCCCGAGTTCGTCGCTCAGCGCGCCGAGTCGTCGGTCCCCGCGGCCGCCGCCGTGCTGTGGGTGCGGCGGACACGCGACGACGCAGGCGTCGGCTGCCCCGGAGTCGGGGGGCGCAGCCCCGTCCGCGTCGGCCGCGGCGACGTCCAACGTGCCCCGGGCGTCGCGGCCGCCGGGGAGGAAGATCGGCTCGTCCATCGGAGACGTTCGTGGTTCGGCACGCTGGGTTTTAATTCCGGCGCGCCCCAACCGGAGGTATGGGAATCCTCTCACGCGCCTCCTACGTCGTCCGGTCGAAGCTCAACTCCCTCCTCAACCGTGCGGAGGACCCGACGGAGTCGCTGGACTACTCCTACGAGCAGATGCGCGACGAGCTCCAGGACGTCAAACAGGGGATCGCGGACCTCACGACACAGAAGAAGCGCCTGGAGATCCAAAAGCGGCGGTTAGAGGAGAACGTCGAGAAGCACAACGAACAGGCCCGCGAGGCGGTGCGGCAGGACCGCGACGACCTCGCCAGGCAGGCGCTGGAGAAGAAACAGGCGAAGATGTCCCAGATCGAGGAGCTCGAAGGACAGATCGCCGACCTCCAGTCGACGCAGGACGACCTCGTCGGGAAGAAAAACGAGCTCCAGAGCCGGATCGAGGAGTTCCGGACCAAAAAAGAGACGATGAAGGCGCGGTACGAGGCCGCCGAAGCCTCGACGCGGGTCTCGGAGGCGGTGACCGGCGTCGGCGACGAGATGAGCGACGTCACCCGTTCGATCGAGCGCGCCGAGGAGCGGACCGACGAGATGGAGGCGCGCTCGGAGGCGATGGACGAACTCGTCGACACCGGCGCGTTCGACGACGCCATGTCGGACAAAGACAGCATCGACCGAGAGCTGGAGAGCGGCCGTAGCAGCAAGGAGGTCGACACCGAACTCGAGACGCTCAAATCCGAAATGGGCGGGTCCGGAAGCACGAGCGGCGGGACGGAGTCGGCGGCCAGCGAGGACACCGAGTCCGAGGCCGAGGAAGCCGAGGCACCCGATGTCGACGTCTCGGACGCCGAAGTGGAGGCGGAGTTAGAGGAGCTGAAGGACGACGAGAACTGAGCCCGGACGACCGCATCGCAGCCGACAGTATCACTACCCGTCGGCTGGAACGGTGGGCAATGAGTGATACGACCGACGCGGTCCGCGAGGCGCTCGACCCGGACCGCCGTGCGTCCTTCCAGCGCCGCGTCGAACGGGAGGCGACGGCGCTGCGCGAGGACATCGACGCCGGCGTCTTCGACGCGACCGACTTCGCGGTCGGGATCGAACTCGAGGGGTACGTCGTCGACGGCCAGGGGCGGCTTGCGTCCGCCCCCGATGACCTGTTCGGGATCGACGGGTGTAGCCGCGAACTCGGCGTCCACAACGCCGAACTCCACACCGACCCCGACGTCGTCTCCGACGCCGGCCTCCGGCGGCAACTCGACGGGCTTCGATCGACGTACCGGGCCGTCCGGAGCCGTCTCGCGGAGGACGACCGCCGGCTCGTGCTCGATGCGATCTGGACGGTGCCGCCCGCCGAGGGGACCCGGGCGTACATCGAGGCCCGAACCCGGACCGACGGGCTCGCGCGTCCGGCGAATATGCGCCCCGTCCCGCGGTACGTCGCCCTCGATGAGGAGATCAGGGCCCGGAACGGCGGGTCGCTCGATCTCGACGTCTACGGCTTCGAGACGGCCGAGTCGATGCTCGCCGAGTCGCTCGCGACGTCGATACAGCCACACCTCCAGGTGCCCGACCCGACCGACATCCCGACGTACCTGAACGTCGCCACGCGGACGATGGGGCCGATCCTGTCGCTGACCGCCAACTCGCCGTTCCTGCCGGCTGATCTCTACGATGACTCCGACCCCGACGCGGCTCTCGACCGGACGCCCCACGAACTCCGGATCCCGCTGTTCGAGCGGTCGGTCGACGAAGGCTCCCGCAAGTGTCGGGTGCCCGGGGACGTGCCGGATCTGCCTACCCTGATCGACCGGATCGTGACCGACCCGACGCTGGTCGCACCGCCCGACGTTGACGAGGGCGACGGTGACGGAGATCCGAGCGAGCGATACCCCGCGCTCGGGGCCAAGCGCGGCACCTACTGGCGGTGGGTCCGGCCGGTGTTCGGCGGCGACGTGCCCCGCGGCGCCGACGGCGGCCGGGTGGCAGACGACGGGGGGTCGGTCCGGATCGAGTACCGCCCGCTGCCGACCCAGCCCACGCTCAGGGACACCGTCGGCGTCCAGGCGCTGGTCACCGGGGCGTTACGCGGCGTCGTCGCGGCCGACCACCCGCTCGCGACGTTGCCGTGGGACGACGCCCGGGCGTCGTTCTACGCCGCGGTCGACGACGGCCCCGGCGCCGACCTCCGGTGGGTCGCGCGGTCGGGCGACCGGACGACCGCGACGGCCCGGATCTACGACGAACTGTTCGCCCTGGCCCGTCGTGGCCTCGACGAACTCGGGGTCGGCTCGGAGACGATCGAGTGGGCGCTGGCGCCGATCGAGGCCCGGCGGGAGGCCGACCACACCGCGCCGAGCGCGTGGAAACGGACGCAGGTGCGGGACGCGCTCGACGCGGGGGCGTCGCTCCGGGAGGCGATCGAGGGGATGCAGGCGGCGTACGTCGAGCGATCGGGGCACGGGACGCCGTTCGCGCAGTGGTAACTGCAACGGGCTACCCGTCGATCACGGTCCCCGCGGACTCCCCCGCCAGAAACGCCGACAGCGACGCGGGGCCGAAAACGTACGCTGTAGCATCGAGTGCCAGGAGCGCCCGCACCTTCGCCGCCATCCCGCCGGTGACGTCGGTCGCGTCGGCGTCCCCCAGCGCGTCTTCGACCGACGCGACGTCTGTGATCCGGTGGATCACTCCCCCGTCGGCGTCGTAGACGCCCGGAACAGTCGAACAGAGCCCGACGCGGTCGGCGTCGAGTCCGGCCGCGAGTCGGGTGACCAGTTCGTCGCCGCTGACGATGGTCGCCCCCGACCCCGCGTGGCCGACGACGTCGCCGTGGAGGACGGGAACGAACCCCTCGCCGAGCAGCCGCGCGGTCGAATCGAGCGGGAGCGAGAGTTCGTTCCCCTCGGTCCGCGCCGCGACCGACAGCGGGTGGACCGGGAGGGCGGGCACGCCGGCGTCGTGGAGGCGGTCGAGCACCGCGTCGTTCAGCCGGCGCATCGCGTCGTGGACCGCCCACACGTCCGCGGCGTCGCGGCTGCCCGTCGTGCGGCCCATCCCGCGCTCGGAGGCGGCGACGTGGCCGAAGCTCCCGCCGCCGTGGACCACGACGAGGCGGTCGGGGTCCGCATCGGCGATCGCGTCGACCGCGGCCGTCAGGGCGTCGTCGTCGACGGTCTCCGGCGTCTCCTTGTCGGTGATCACGCTGCCGCCGAGTTTGAGGACGACGGTCACCGGTGGCCGTCCTCCGTGCGGACGCCCTCGCGGTCGAGTTCGGCCCGGAACGCATCGCGGCACTCCGCGGTGTAGCGGAGCGCGGTCCTGGTCTCGGGCGTCCTGTCGAGGGCGACGATGCAGCCGCCGCCGCCGGCGCCGGTGAGCTTTGCGCCGTGGGCGCCCGCCTCGCGGGCGGCCCACACCATACTGTCGAGGGTCCGCGAGGAGACGCCGAGCGCCTCCAGCAGCCCGTGGTCGAAGTCCATCAGCCGGCCGAGTTCGGCCAGCAGGTCAGGGGTGGGCTCCGCCCCGGGGTCGGCGTCGGCGAGCAGCGACTCCCCGTGGCGGACGATGTCGCCGATGTTGCCGACGGTGTCGGCGGCGAAGCCGTACTCCTCGCGGAGGCTGCGGACGCCCGCGACGAGTTCCCCCGTGTCGCCGGCACTGCCGTCGAACCCGACCACGAACGGGAGGTTCGGGGTGGCGATCCGCCCGCAGTCGTCGCCCTCGACCCTGACTGCGCCGCCCATCGCCGAACAGAACGTATCCGCGCGGGACGCCTGCCCGTCCTGGACGGCGTACTCCGCGCGGTAGGCGCGGTCCGCCACCGCCTCGGGAGCCAGGGCCGCGCCGAGTTCCCGGGTCGCGGCGTCGATCCCGGCGACGACCACCGCCGCCGACGATCCCAGCCCCGCGCCGAGCGGGATCTCGCTTTCCACCCGGATGTCGAAGCCGGCCGCCGGGGCGTCGGCGGCGTCGCGGGCCTGTTCGACCGCGGCGTCGACGTACCCCATCGCGGCGTCGACGAGTTCGGTCGGCGCGTCGACGTCGGGGCGGCCGTCGGTGTCGCCGGCGTACTCCACGGTGAACCCGTCGAGGCTCAGATCCCGGGCCTCGACCCGGATGTGGTCGTCGTCGCGCTCGTCGACGGCGACCGTGGCCCGGCGTTCGATCGCACACGGGATCGCGGGCTCGCCGTAGACCACGGCGTGTTCCCCGAAGAGATACACCTTCCCGGGGGCGCTCGAGACGGTCATACGGGACGGATGTCGTGGGGGGCGCTTAAGCCATCCGACCGGACTACGGCGGCGCGGCCGCGGGGTGGAACCCGGCGAGCGCGACCGTGGGATGCAACCCGGCTGACGCGACTGCCGGTCGGAGGATTCACGTATCGGGCAGGCGACTCCGAGGTATGGACGACGATAGACGCGCGTTTCTCACGGATCTGCTGACCACGCCGAGCCCCTCGGGGTTCGAGGCCGTGGGACAGCGGGTGTGGCTCGACTACGTCCGGGAGTTCGCCGACGACGTTTGGACCGACGACTACGGCAACGCCGTTGCGGTCCACGAAGGCGACGCCGACGCGTCGATCGCGTTCGGCGGCCACGCCGACGAGATCGGCTACATCGTGCGCGACATCACCGACGACGGGTTCCTCAGGATCGGGTCGATCGGCGGCGCGGACCGCACCGTCTCGAAGGGCCAACACGTCACGGTCCACGCCGAGGCGCCAGTCGCGGGCGTGATCGGTCAGACCGCGATCCACCTCCGCGACCGGGAGGACGAGTCCCACCAGGACATCGCCGAGCAGTTCGTCGACATCGGCGCCGAAGACGGCGAGGCGGCAGGCGACTTGGTGGAGGTCGGCGATCCGGTAACGGTCGAGACCCGGGTGCGGCCGCTGCACGGCGACCGGATCGCCGCCCGCGCGATGGACAACCGCGTCGGGATCTGGTCGGCCGCCGAGGGGCTCCGCGCTGCGGTCGAAGCCGGCGTCGACGCCACGGTGTACGCCGTCAGCACCGTCCAGGAGGAGGTCGGGCTACAGGGCGCGAAGATGGTGGGGTTCGACCTCGACCCCGACGCGGCGGTCGCCGTCGACGTGACCCACGCCACCGACAACCCGGACATCCCGGGCAAGCGGGTCGGCCCGGTCGAACTCGGCGCCGGACCGGTGGTCTCCCGCGGAAGCGCGAACCATCCCTCGCTGGTCGAACTCGCCCGCGACGCGGCCGAGGAGTCCGGGACCGATGTCCAACTCCAGGCGACGGGCAGCCGCACCGGCACCGACGCCGACGGGTTCTACACCTCGCGCAGTGGGATCCCATCTTTGAACCTCGGGGTCCCGAACCGGTATATGCACACGCCCGTCGAGGTGATCGACACCGGTGACCTCGACGCTGTCGCGGAGTTGCTGGGAGCGATGGCGGTCGGAGCCGCCGACGCCGCCCCGTTCGGGTTGGATATTTGAGGTACCGGCGTCGCGGCTTCGCCCGGAGCCGCCGACGCCGCCCCGTTCGGGTTGGACATCTGAGCGGGATCGGCGTCGCGGCTCCGCGGCACCGCCGACGCCGCCCCGTTCGGAGTAGAGAGCTACTCAAACCCGACTGCGTCGCACGTCAGCGGCGGTACCGACTCGTCTCCGTTGACTCCCCCGCGTTGCTTGCAGGTGTCACAGGTCCGCGTCACGGTGTCGTCGGGTTCGACAAATCGCTTCGTACACCGGATACACCGTCGGATCCGCTCGTCTGTGGCGGGGTTCGTCGGCGGGCGGCTCAGTTCCCGTTATCAGGGGTCGGCGGCTCCGCGGTCGGTGGCTGCGACGCCCGCTCCCGTTCGGGGGGTGCCCGCCGGCCGGTCGGGCTCCCGTCGCCCCGGTACAATCGGAGGATCTCCTCCAGCAGGATCGCGTGGCGGTCGCTCGGCGTGTACTGGTGGTCGATGAAGTCCTCGGCGTCGCTGAAGTTGCCCCGAAGCGCGAGCTTCCGGACGAACGACACCGACTCGAAGAAGGGCGGGTGGTCGGCGTCGGTGCCGATCTCCCGGTCCGGCGCCGGCATCACCTCGTCGCGGATGTCCTCGTAGTCGATTGTCGTCGGCTCGTAGTCGTCGAGCATCTGGTTGAGAACGTAATCGGAGGAAAAGCGGTAGAACTCCGATTTGCTCTCGAACTGTTCGGCCTCGACGAGCGACTCGATTTCGTCGACGACGGACTCGGGAAACCGAACCGTGCTCTTCACCATACGCCCGTACGTTGGCCTGCAGTGTATTATATTTTTGTCAGACGTCCGGATTGTGTGTGCGGCCCGGTCGGGCGGCCGGGCGACGGCACGATGGATGACAGCCGCGGTCGCGACGCTCCGGCCGCGTCCCGCGTCACCGCCCGTTTCGGCGTGTCAGACCGCAACACGCGGGTTCGACGGAAAGAAAACCGTTAAAAGTCGGCGCAGGGTGGAATAACGTATGGCTGGAACCATCGAAGCGCTCGTTCCCGGCGGGGAGGCAAGCCCCGGCCCGCCGCTCGGGCCGGAGCTCGGACCGACCCCGGTGAACGTCCAGGACGTCGTCCAGCGGATCAACGACGAGACCGCGGCGTTCGACGGGATGGAAGTGCCCGTGACCGTCGAGTACGAGGACGACGGCTCCTTCACCATCTCTGTCGGCGTCCCGCCGACGGCCGAACTGATCAAAGACGAGGCCGGCTTCGAGACCGGCTCCGGCGAGCCCCAGGAGAACTTCGTCGCGGATCTGACCGTCGATCAGGTGAAGAAGATCGCCGAGCAGAAGTCCTCCGATCTGCTGTCGTACGACTCGTTCAACGCCGCAAAGGAGGTCGTCGGCACGTGCACCTCCCTCGGCGTCACGATCGCGGGTAACGACCCCCGGGAGTTCAAACGACGGATGGAAGACGGCGAGTACGACGACGTCTTCGACGGCGAGTAACCTGTTCGGTTCGCCGCTCTGCCGGCGACGCGCGATCCGCACTCGACGCCGATCGGCGTCGACGCGGTCTCCTTGCGGTTCCCTATCGAGCGCCGCCTCGATTCGAGGCTTCGTTCCGTTCCGTCACTCAGCCTCGCCCGTCTCTACGGCTCCCTCCCGCTCGCCGCCTCGATTCGAGGCTTCGTTCCGTTCCGTCACTCAGCCTCGCCCGTCTCCATCATCACTTCGCTGGCCTTGATAACGGCGGCAGCCGAGTCGCCCGCCGCGAGGTCGAGCCGATCGGCCGACGCCCGCGTGGCGGTGGACGTGATCGTCTGTCCGTCGCCGAGTTCGAGGGTTATCCCCGCCATCACGCCGTCTTTCTCCGCCGAAACCACCGTTCCCGGGAGGCCGTTGCGTGCGCTGAGTGCCATACCGGAACGTCGTCGCAAGCGGGCAGATACGTGTCGGCGGTCCGAGGAGTGTCACGCCGCGTGACAGAACTCCCCGTGCCGACGGCTCCCACGAATCAGGGGTTTCGAGGCCGAAATCGGGCGGTACGTGGCGTCCGCTTCGACGGACTTAAGTCCGGGATCCACCTCGCTTACGACGAGACAGGCAGACGCCTGTTTCACTGACCCGTAGGAGCAATCCTGCGTACTACGGAGGTGAATAATGGCAGATACGATAGTTGACGCAGTCTCTCGCGCACTCGACGAGGCGCCGCCGCGGAACTTCCGCGAGACGGTCGATCTCGCCGTGAACCTGCGCGATCTCGATCTGAACGACCCGTCGCAGCGCGTCGACGAGTCCGTGGTCCTGCCCGCCGGTACGGGCCAGGAGACACGGATCGTCGTCTTCGCCAGCGGTGAGACCGCACTCCGAGCGGAGGAAGTCGCCGACGAGGTTCTCGACGGCGACGACCTCGAGGAGCTCGGGGACGACACCGACGCGGCAAAGGACCTCGCAGACGAGACCGACTTCTTCGTGGCCGACGCCAGTCTGATGCAGGACATCGGCCGCTACCTGGGGACGGTTCTCGGTCCGCGCGGGAAGATGCCGACGCCGCTGCAGCCCGACGACGACGTGGTCGAGACGGTGAACAGGATGAAGAACACGGTGCAACTCCGTTCCCGCGATCGCCGGACCTTCCACACCCGCGTGGGTGCTCAGGACATGGACTCCGAGGAGATCGCGGACAACATCGACGTCATCATCCGTCGACTCGAGGCGGACCTGGAGAAGGGTCCCCTCAACATCGATTCGATGTACGTCAAGACCACGATGGGACCGGCCGTGGAGGTGCCCGCATGAGCGACAGCGCGGCCGCGCGTCGTACGGACACCATCCCCGAGTGGAAGCGCGAGGAGGTCGCCGAACTGGTCGAGTTCCTCGAACGCTACCAGTCGGTCGGCATCGTCGACGTGGCCGGCATCCCGAGCCGCCAGCTGCAGAGTATGCGTCGGGACCTCCACGGCAGCGCGGAGATCCGGATGAGCCGCAACACGCTCACCGTCCGCGCCCTGAAGGAGGTCGACGACGGGCTGGAGGAGCTCACCGACTACGTGTCGGGACAGGTGGCGTTCGTCGGCACCAACGACAACCCCTTCGGGCTGTACAAGCAGCTCGAAGCCTCGAAGACGCCCGCGCCGATCAGCGCGGGGGAGATCGCCCCCAACGACATCGTCATCCCCGAGGGTGACACCGGGGTCGACCCCGGGCCGTTCGTGGGCGAACTCCAGCAGGTCGGCGCGGCCGCCCGGATTATGGACGGGTCGATCCACGTCACCGAGGACTCGAAGGTCCTCGAGGCGGGCGAGCCCGTCTCCGAGGAGCTCGAGGGCGTGCTCTCGGAGCTCGGCATCGAACCCAAGGAGGTCGGACTCGACCTCCGCGGCGTCTTCTCCGAAGGCGTGCGGTTCGAGCCCGACGAGCTCGCGATCGACGTAGAGGAGTACCGCTCGGACGTCGCCGCCGCGGCGTCGGCCGCGCGGAACCTCTCGGTCAACGCGGCGTTCCCGACGGCCGGGACGACGCCGACGCTGCTCGCGACCGCCGCGGGCGACGCAAAGGCGCTCGGCGTCTTCGCCGCGATCGAGGACCCCGACGTCCTGCCCGACCTGATCGGGAAAGCGGACGCACAGGTCCGTTCGATCGCCGCACAGATCGACGACGAGGAGGCGCTCCCCGAGGAACTTCGGGGCGTCGAGGCGCCGGCCGAACCCGCCACGGAGGCGGACGACGCCGACGAGGAACCGACTGACGAAGACGACACGACAGAGGCCGAGACCGAGACCGACACCGACGACGACGATGACGACGACGGTGCGGAGGGGCTCGGCGCGATGTTCGGATAATCAGAGGTACACGACAATGGAATACGTTTACGCTGCGCTCATCCTGAACGAATCGGGCGAGGAGATCAACGAGGACAACGTCACCGCGGTACTGGACGCCGCCGGCGTCGACGTCGAGGAGTCCCGCGTGAAGGCGCTCGTCGCCGCACTCGAGGACGTCGACATCGAGGAGGCCGTCGACACGGCCGCCGCCGCACCCGCGCCCGCCGCGGGCGGTGGCGCCGCCGAGGCCGAGATCGAGGAGGCCGACGACGCCGACGAAGAGGAGGCCGACGAGGGCGACGACGAGGAAGAAGCCGCTGACGACGGCGACGACGACGAGGAAGCCTCCGGCGAGGGGCTCGGCAACCTCTTCGGCTGAGTTCGACGCTCGAACTCGCGCCGACCCGCGAAGCGACCCGATCTTTTATTCGGACACGCGTCCCGCGGAGCCGTGCGGCCGGTTCGCCGTCACCGCCCGGGGGCGAACGTCGCCGGCGACGGGTCGAACTCCGCGAGCCGCGCCGAGCAGTCCGGGCAGGTGACGGCCACGACCTCGGCCGAGCCACAGCAGGAGTCGACGGTGTCCTCGGAAACGGTCGTGGCGGCGTCACAGACGGGGCAGGTCGCCGCCAGCGCCCGGATCCGCGCCGCGAGGTCCGCCCGCTCGGTCCGTTCCAGCCCGGTCCACCCCGAGTCCGAGAGGGTCAGTTCGGTGGCGAGGTCGGCCGCGAGCGCCGTCCGCGAGGGCCACTGTCCGGTCCACTCGCCGCCGACGGTGAGGGTGACGCCGTCGCCGTCGTCGTCGAGTGCGACCTCTGCCGACGGCGACGAGAGGGTTTCCGCGGCCGCCCGCCGGATCGCCCGGTCGTCGCCCGCTAAGGCGGCGGCGGTGGTCGCCCAGGGGTCGCGAAACCCCGGCGCCAATTGCGGGTCGTCGGAGCGGAGCACACCCAGTTGAGCCAGGCGGTCGGCCGGAGCTGCGGCGTCGGGGGAACGCCGGCTCGGCGCCTTCCCGAACCACCCCCGAACCGACGCCGGGAGATACCGGCGGGTCAGCGTCGGCGTCCCGGGGACGACGTAGCCGCGGAGCCAGACCGCCGCGAGCCCGATGACGCCGACGGCGACCCCGGCGGCCGGCGCCACGACGTCCGCAGTGACCGCCCCGAGCGCGACGAGAACGAGGTTCGCAACCGAGCACGGCCAACACCGGTTGGGGCCGGTGTAGACGGGGTCACGGAGCCGCGTGATGAACGAACTGAGAGCCATACGCTACTCCCCGTCCGACGGCGTGAAATTTCTATCGGAAATTCGAAACTACCACGGTCTCTGCATCCGTAGTTTTACTATATATCGATATTTACCCGTCTAAAACGTACCATTCAGGGCGGAGTGGTACTGTGGGGTAAATATAAATTTCTCGATAGTTTCAAGTGAAAAGAAACGGTTGATACCAGTGATGTCTGACAAAGACAGATCGCGACGACGTGTGTTTCTGAAGGGGTCGGCGGCTGCGCTGGCTGCGGGGCTAGCCGGCTGCACCGGCGGCGGAAGCAGCGGTTCGGGCGGCTCCGACGGCTCCGGCGGTTCTGAGGGCTCCGACGGCTCCGGCGGTTCCGAGGGCTCCGACAGCTCGGGCGACTCGAGCGGCTCGACGACATCCGGCTCGGAAGGCGATCCGAAACTGGCGCCAAACAGCGAGTTCGACCCTGCGAGCCCGGCCTGGGAGGAGAACAACTACCTGTCGACGGCGCTGACCGACGCGGGCTACCAGCGCGGGTCGACGACGGACCTGAAGAACATGCGGAACAGGGAGGTCGAGGAGGTCCCCCACGGCGATCCCGTCCAAGAGACCCCCGACGACGAGAGCGAACTGCTCGATCCCGACACCCTCGTGTTCACCGAGAGCCCCAGCGAGGACGTCCAGGGCCGGTTCGAGGAGGACTTCAAGGCCGTCTTCGACCGCATCGAGGAGGAGACCGGGAAGCCGGTCGAGTTCAGCAAGGTCGACAGCTACGCGGCGTCCGTCGAGGCGATGCGCTCGGAGCGGGCTCACATCGCGAACTTCTCGACCGGGACGACCGCGTTCGCGGTCAACCTCGGCGGCGCGGTCCCGTTCGGGGTCGGGCTCACCCCCGAGGAGGAGTTCGGCTACCGCCTGTTCGCGACCACGCGGGCCGACGCCGACAGCATTCAGAGCGTCAACGACTTCGCCCGTGAGGACGTGAAGATCGGCCACTCCGAGCCCGCGTCGAACTCCGGCCACCAGGCCCCCTCGGCGCTGTTCGATCAGTACTTCGACGTGACCGCCGGGGAGGACTACGAGGTCAACTTCTCGGGCGGCCACGGCAACACGACCCGCGGGATCGCCGCGGGCGACTACGACGCCGGCCCGATCTGTTCGACCTGTTTCGTCGACACCGTCGAGGCCCAAAGCGACCTCAGCTTCGACGACTTCAAAGTGGTGTGGGCGTCGGCGCCGTTCCCGAGTGGCCCGGTCGCCTACCGGTACAACCTGAAGCCCGAGATCCAGGAGGGCATCAAGCGTGCATACCTCGACTCGGACTTCTCGGACACGGCCTACCAGGAGCGGACGGGGTACAACAAGTTCGTCCCGATCGACTACAAGACCGTCTGGAAGGACATTATGATCATCCAGCGGTACAACGGCGTCAAGTACGAACGGAGCGCGCTCGGGTCGTAGATGCTGCGAGTCACCGACCTGCGGAAGACCTACCCGACCGGCGACGAGGCCCTGAAGGGCGTCACGATGTCGGTCGAGGGCAGCGAGACCGTCGCGATGATCGGCCCCAGCGGGGCCGGCAAGTCCACGTTCATCCGGTGTGTCAACCGGCTGACCGAGCCCAGCGGCGGCGAGGTCTCCCTCGACGACACGGAGCTAACCGGGCTCGGTAACGACGCGCTGCGGTCGGCCCGCCGCGACATCGGGATGATCTTCCAGGAGTACAACCTGGTCGAGCGGCTGACCGTGATGGAGAACGTCCTCACGGGCCGGCTGGGGTACGTCTCCGCGTGGCAGGCGTTCCGGCGGTCGTTCCCTCCCGAGGACGTCGAGCGGGCCTACGAGATCCTCGATCGGGTCGGCTTAGACGAGATGGAGAACAAACGGGTCGACGAGCTCTCCGGCGGCCAGCGCCAGCGGGTCGGGATCGCTCGGGCGGTGATCCAGCAGCCGAAGATCCTGCTTGTCGACGAGCCCACGTCGAGCCTGGATCCGGAGACCTCGAACACGGTGATGCGGCTCCTGACCGACATCGCCGCCGAGCGCGAGGTGCCGGTGTTGATCAACATCCACGAGGTCGACCTCGCGATGGAACACGCCGACCGGATCGTCGGCCTCCACGACGGCGAACTCGTGTTCGAGGGGCCGCCCTCTGAGCTCGACCAACGGGGGCTCGATCAGGTGTACCGCGGCGCGGAGATCCCCGAGAACACCGACACGGAGCAGCCGAAACGGGAGTCCAACGGTGACGTGCTGGCGGATACGGACCGGCCGCTCGCGGGGGAGACGTAGATGGCTGCCGGCAACCGCACCTGGGAACGGCCGACCGTCTTCCCGCGCCGTGGGGTGAAGTGGGCGGTGTACGCCGGCATCGTCGGGTTCTTCGTCTGGTCGGGGTTCGGCGTCGGCGCCGACCCCGGACGGATCGCCCAAGGGCTCGGGAGCGCCGCCTCGCTCGTCGGTGACTTCCTGCCGCCGACGGCGACCCCGCGGCAGGCCCAGCGGATCCTCGACAAGATGCTCGAAAGCGTCGCGATGGCGATGGTCTCGACGCTCACCGGCATCGTGCTCAGCGTTCCGATCGCGTTTATGGCCGCCGAGAACCTCTCGCCGAAGCCCCTGTACGCGATAAACAGGGGATTCATCTCCATCTCACGGGCGTTCAACGCGATCATCGTCGGCATCATCGCGGTCAAGGCCATCGGGTTCGGGCCGCTCGCCGGCATCCTCACGATCACGTTCAAGACGGTCGGCTTCTTCTCGAAGCTCCTGGCCGAGGACATCGAGGACATCGATATGGGATCCGTCGACGCGGTCCGGGCCGTCGGCGCGTCGCCGCTACAGACGCTCCTGTACGGGGTGGTCCCGCAGATCATCCCGCGGTTCGCCGGGCTCTCGGTGTACCGGTGGGACATCAACATCCGCACCTCGACCATCATCGGCATCGTGGGTGCGGGCGGGATCGGATCGGTGCTCCTGACCGCGTTCAACCGCTACGACTACCAGTACGTCACGGCCATCCTGCTCGCGATCATCGCGGTCGTGCTGGTGGCCGAGGGCGTGAGCGCAGTCGTCCGACGGAGGTACAACTGAATGGCGACCGAACAACGGAGTTGGGAACGGTTCGACCGACGGCGGCGGATCAGCCGGTTCGCTCTCCTCTTGATCGCCGGCGTCACCGTGATCGCGTCGTGGCGGTTCATGGACACGGGGATCGTGCGGCCGGAGACGATCCCGCGGGAGGTTGGCGACCTCCTGACGCGGATGTACCCGCCGGACGTGGCGTACACCACGCAGATCGTCCAGCCGCTGATCGAGACGATCCAGATTGCCGCTCTGGGCACGCTCGGCGCGTTGGTGCTCGCGATCCCCGTGGCGCTTCTGGCCGCCGAGAACACCACGCCCAACGCCGCGACCTTCTGGCTCGGGAAGTTCATCGTGACCACGAGCCGGTCGGTCAACACCATCATCTGGGCGCTGTTCTTCGTCGTGCTGTTCGGGTCGGGGCCGCTCGCCGGCGCCGTCGCCATCGTGTTCCGCTCGGTCGGCTTCCTCGGGAAGCTGCTCGGCGAGGAGATCGAGGAGATCGACTTCGGCCAGGTGGAGGCGGTGCGGGCCTCCGGCGCCTCACAGGCGCAGGTGCTGCTCTACGGCATCCTCCCGCAGGTGAAGCCCGCCGTAGTCGGGTTGTCGATCTATCGGTGGGACATCAACATCCGGGACTCGACGGTGCTCGGGTTCGTCGGCGCGGGCGGCATCGGCGTCGAACTGTTCCGCGCGGTCAACGCCTTTGCCTGGCAGTCGGTCGCGATGGTGCTGATCGTGATACTGGGAGTCGTTGTCGTCACCGAGAGCCTGTCGGCGTACACCCGGGGGCTGGTTCGGTGACCGCAGCCGACTCCGGCACCGATCCGTGGAGCGACGTCGGGCGGGTCGCGGTGCTCTTCGATATGGACGGCGTGCTCCTCGCCGGCCGCGGGACCGACGAGTCGATCCACGAGCGTGCGCTCGACGGGGCGCTCTCCGAACGCGGCCGCAGTCCCGACCCCGAGACCCGGTCCCTGCTCGCCGGGCACGAGTACGACGTCAACTTCGTTCGCGGGTGTCGCCAGTTGGGCCTCGATCCGGTGTCGTTCTACGGTCTCCGGGAGCGGTACGCCGCACGGCTTGCGATCGACCGTCTCGCCGCCGGGTCGCGGACCCTCCACGACGTGACGGCGCTCGAAGCGCTCGCGGACCGCTACCCCCTCGGCGTTGTCAGCAACAACTACCAGGGCGTCGTCCGGTTCGTGGTCGACCACCACAGGCTCGACCTCTTCGATCACGTTCGGGGACGGGAGACGGGCGTCGGCGGGTTCTACAACCGGAAACCGAACCCCCACTACCTGCTCGAAGCGATGGCCGAACTGGACGCCGTCGACGGGATCTACGTCGGCGACCGGGCGACCGACGTGCTCGCGGCGACCCGGGCCGGGCTGGATTCCGCGTTCGTCGACCGCTCGCACAACGGCGACGAAACCTTCCCCGTGGAGCCGACCCTGCGCGTCGGGTCGCTCGCGGAACTCGTCAACCGGCTCCGCGGGGATCGGAACCCGGCGTCGCGGACACGCGCCGACGGCTCCTGACCGGCCACCCGGCGCCGCGACCGGGGTACCGTTCGGGGTGCGAACGTTCAAATACCGAACCGGGACCACTCCGTCGCGATGGCGTCGCCGCTCGCGGTCGTCGGCTACGCGTGTCTCGGCGTCGGTCTCGGCACAGTAACGGGGCTGGTGCCGGGACTGCACGTCAACAGCGTCGCGTTCATCCTCGTCGGGATCGCCCCGGGGCTCGACGGGCCGGCAGCGGCGGTCGCCGCGGCGATCCTCGCCGCCGGGGTGGTGCATACGTTCCTCTCGATCGTCCCGGGACTGGTGCTCGGGGTCCCCGAGGCCGCGACCGCGCCGGGTGCGCTTCCGGGGCATCGGCTCGTCCTCGCCGGGCGGGGTCGGGAGGCGATCCGGCTCTCCGCGCTCGGAAGCGGAATCGCGCTGGCCGGGTCGGTGGCGGTTGCGCTCCCGCTGTCACGCTTGGTCGCCGCCGGGCGCGAGTGGCTGTTGGCTGCGCTGCCCGTGCTGCTGGCGGCGATCGCCGGCCTGCTGATCCTCGCGGAGCCGACCCGCCGGGGGAAGGTCGGCGGCGCGGTCTGTCTCGCGGTTGCGACTGGGTTGGGGCTCCTCGCGCTCGATCTCCCCGCGTCCGGACCGCTGAGCCCCGAGGGGGCGGCGTCGATGCTCGCGCCGATCTTCGGCGGGCTGTTCGGCGCGCCGATCCTGCTGGACGCGCTCGACGCCCGCGGGGCGATCCCGCCGCAGGACGGGACCGGCCTCGGGCTTTCGCCGCTCGGGGTGGCGCGGGCCGCGCTCTCGGGCGTCGCCGGCGGGACGCTCGTAGGGTACCTTCCCGGCGTCTCCGCGGGGGTGGCCGCGGTGCTCGCGCTCGGGGGCGCGGGCGGGAGCGGACCCGCCGGGGAGGGGTCCGACCGGGCGTACGTCGTGGCAACGAGCGGCGCCGACACCGCGACTGCGGTGTTCGCGGTCGCGTCGCTCGCGGTGCTCGGCGCGCCCCGGAGCGGCGTGACCGTCGCCGTCGCCGAACTCGGCGGCGGGAGCGGGCCGGGCGCCGCGTCGGCACCGGGCATCGGCCTCGCCGGGATGCTCCTCGTGGTCGTGTTCGCCGCCGGGCTGGGGATCTGTCTCCTGGTCACGGTCGGCGACCGGTATCTCTCCGTGGTTCGTCGGCTCCCGCGCCGCCCGCTCGTGGCCGGGGTGTTCGGCCTCCTGTTCGCCCTGTCCGTGGGGTTCGCCGGCATCCTCGGGGGGGCGGTGTTCTGCATCGCCGCGGTCGTCGGGCTGGTGCCGCCGCGGGTCGGCGCCCGGCGGGTGCATCTTATGGGCGTGTTGATCGGGCCGGTGGCGCTGGGGTGAGGAGGGATCGGAAAGACAACCGTTAAACCTCGCGCCCGGATCCGATACGGTATGAGTCAGTCCGAACAGCGACGCACCAGACAGTGTGTGTCCTGTGGCATCAACATCTCCGGCATCAGCGCGGCGACCTTCGACTGCCCGGACTGCGGTCACGAGATCTCCCGTTGTGCGAACTGCCGGAAGCAGAGCAACCTGTATGAGTGCCCCGATTGCGGGTTCACGGGACCGTAACGATGGGGAAGGTAGCCGCCAAGATCAAGGTGATGCCGAGCGGGACCGAGATCGACCTCGACGAACTCCAAGAGCGGCTCGAACAGTCGCTGCCCGAGGGTGCGAAGATCAACGGGTTCGAGCGCGACGACGTCGCGTTCGGCCTGGTTGCGCTCCTGCCGACGGTGATCGTCCCCGACGACGCCGGCGGGACCGAGGCGGTCGAAGAGGCGTTCACCGACGTCGAGGGCGTCGAGAGCGTCGCGGTCGAGAACGTCGGCCGGATCTGACGGCGGCGACGGCCGGTTGAGGTCGCCCTTTCGGAAGGGGAGCCGGTGGTTACCCGCGCCACCACAGGATGACCAGTCCGACGACCGGCGAGAGCAGGAACCCGAGCCCCAGGGCGACGAGCAGGGGGGTTGCGCCGGCGCTGAGCGACCACGTCGCCGCGACGCCGACGACGGCACCGAGGAGGATGCTGGCGGAGACGCCGAGCCCGAAGCGTTCGAGCCGCGAACTGGAGTCCTCGTGTTGCGAGCCGCCGTCGCCGATCACGGCGTCGGCCTCGTCGGGAACCTGCCCGCCGGAAGCGTGCGTGCCTGCCATACGGTGCGATACACGACCCCGGGGTTTCAATTTTGTCGAGTCCGACCACGGCGGCGATCCCGGAGCGTGCGTTTTATAACCGCGTCAGGTGTAAGCCGGATAACGACTATGCCTAGCTCCAACGGTCCACTCAAGGGAACGCGGAAGAAGCTCTCGAACGATCCACGCGACCGTGGCACCTCGCCGCCGCAGCGGTCGATCGCGGAGTTCGACGAGGGACAGAAGGTCCACCTGGCGATCGACCCGAGCGTGCGGGAGGGTCGGTTCCACCCCCGGTTCAACGGGCAGACCGGCGAGGTCACCGGCAAACAGGGCCGGGCGTTCACGGTGCAGATCGTCGACGGCGGCAAGGAGAAGACGATCATCGCCAACCCCGCTCACCTCCGCGCCCAGGAGTAACCCCCGCCCCCGATGACCATCTTCAAGCAGAAGGAAAGCGAGGAGTATCTGACCGTCTCGGAGGTCAAAGCGTTCCTGGAGGACGTCGAGGCCGAGCGCGCAGCCGACGAGGACCGCGAACTCCGGTACGAGCTGGCCCGCGCGATCGAGCACGTCAACCGCTTTGCCCACCTCGACCCCGAGGAGTCCCGGGAACTGGTCGAGAAACTCCTCGAACTGGAGAAGGTCGACGCGCCGACCGCGATCAAGATCGCCGACCTCCTGCCGCAGAGCAGGGACGAACTCCGCGCGGTCTACGCCCAGGAGCGGTACGCCTTAGACGGCGACGAACTCGACGAGGTCCTGAACGTCGTCGCGAAGTACGTGTGACTCCTCGCGGGGGACCGGTCGGCCACCGCGGCCAACTGTTTAAATAGAGCCTGGTCGTAGGTCGTGGTATGACTACGACCGAGAGCGGAGACGTCGACGGCGACGACTCCGAAGACCTGCGTCGGGCGGTCGTCCTGGATCACCTCCCGCACGGCCGCGCCGACGACGATCGGCCCCGACACCGGAAGTCGCCGCTGGCGTACGCCTTGGGCGAGCGGGACTTCCGGCTGTTCGAGCTCACGCTGGCCGACGACGCCGACGTCTCGATCGGCGACCGCGTCGTGATCGGCCCGACCGGGAAGCGCGTTGCCGTCGACGGGTTCAAACAGGTGACCTACGACGACCTCTCGAACACCGCCGTAGGGGAACTCGAGTACGCGGTCGAGGCGATCGTCGACGCCGACGAGAAGCGGTTCGTGGACTTCTACAACGACGCCCAGCCGATCACGCTCCGACTCCACCAGCTGAACCTGCTGCCCGGCATCGGGAAGAAGCTCCGGAACAACGTCTTAGACCAGCGGAAGCGCGGCCCCTTCGAGAGCTTCGAGGAGGTCGAGGAGCGCGTCTCGGGGCTTCACAACCCGAAGGAGGTCCTCGTCGAGCGGATCCTGGAGGAACTCCGCGACGACGACCTGAAGTACAAGACCTTCGTGGGCCGGAACGGGTGAGCGGCGCCGGCGGCAGAGACAGGGGTGAGAAAGGCGGTATCGGCCCGTGATCCGTGCGTACCGCCCGCGTCGACGAGTCGAGATGTTTACACGGGCGCGGCTACAACCGCCGTCGATGACCGATTCGACGCCCGACTCGGCGGCCGGGTCCCGCGATCCCGACGCCCTCCGTCGGCGGGCAGGGGTCCGGGGGGACCCCGACCGCGACCAGCATTTCCTGGTCGACGACCGCATCATAGACCGGATTCCGGGGTATCTGCCGCCCGGGACCGACACCGCCCACATCCTGGAGATCGGCGGCGGCACCGGCGGACTCACAGACCGCCTCCTCCGGACCGGAGAGCGGGTGACCGCGATCGAACGCGACCCCTCGCTCGCGGCGTTCCTCCGCGAGGAGTTCAGCGACGAGGTCGAGGCGGGCCGCCTCCACGTGGTCGAGGGCGACGCGGTCGAGGTCGACCTCCCGGAGTTCTCGGCGTGCGTCTCGAACCTGCCGTACGGGGTCTCCTCGCCGATCGCGTTCCGACTGCTCCCCCGGTCGCGACCGCTCGTCCTGACGTTCCAGCGGGAGTTCGCCGAGCGAATGGCGGCCGACCCCGACACCGACGACTACGGTCGGCTGTCGGTCACCGCCGGCCACTACGCCGACGTCGAGATCGTAGAGGTGATCCCGCCGTCGGCGTTCGACCCCCAGCCGGAGGTCGAGAGCGCGGTCGTCCGCGTGAGGCCCCGCGACCCCGACTACGAGGTCGGAGACGAGGGGTTCTTCTTCGACTTCGTGAAGGCGCTTTTCACCCAGCGCCGGAAGACCGTCAGGAACGGGATCCGGAACACGGCGCACATCTCGGGGCTCTCGGACCCCGAGGCCGTCGTCGACGCGGTCGCCGCCGAGGACGAGGACTTGCTACGCGCCCGGCCCGGGTCGCTGGCGCCGTCGGAGTTCGCGGCGTTGACCACCATCGCGGCCGACCACGGCCGGTGAGGTGACACGGGTGTTCTCCACAGTGGTGCTCCAGGGCGTCCTCGCCCGGGTCGAGACCGCGCTGTCGTCGCTGTCGCAGGTGATCCCCTCGACCACCGGTCGGGCGGTCGTCACCTTCGGCATCGCGGTCGCGGTCACGGCGATCCTGAGCCGCACCGACCGGCTCCACGCAATCGACCCCGACCGACTCCCCCAGACCGGCTGGCACCTCCTCGTAACGCTCGGGACGATGTTCGTCGCCGCAGTCGGCGGTCTGGTGATCGTGGCTGTGTGGGGGCTCTCGAGCCAGCTTCTGGGCGTGTTTACAGCCAACCTCGGGCCCGAGACGCTGGTGCGGTTCGGGATCTCGATCCTGTTTCTGATCGGCGCGTACACGATGACCGGGCTGATCAGACAGTTGGTCGAGGAGGTCGCCCGGGCGCGGGGGTCGCTGGGGGAGCACGAACGCGAGATCGCGTTCCGCGTCGGGCAGGTCTCGCTGTACGTGATCTCCTTCCTACTGATCCTCACGCTGTGGCAGGTCAACATCGGCGGGATCCTGGTCGGGGCAGGCTTCCTGGGGATCGTGGTCGGGATGGCGGCCAGACAGACCCTCGGCGCCCTGCTCGCGGGGTTCGTGCTGATGTTCTCCCGGCCCTTCGAGATCGGCGACTGGATCGAGGTCGGGGACAACGAGGGGATCGTGACAGACATCACGATCGTCAACACCCGGATCCAGACGTTCGACGGCGAGTACGTGATGATCCCCAACGACGTGGTCTCCTCACGGAGCCTGATCAACCGCAGCCGGAAGGGGCGGCTCCGGATCGAGGTGGAGGTCGGCGTCGACTACGACACCGACGCCGAACGGGCCGCCGAGGTGGCACGGGACGCGGTGAAGGCGCTGGACGAGCCGATGACAGTGCCGACCCCGCAGGTCGTCCTCAAGCGGTTCGACGACTCCGCAGTGATCCTGGGCGTCAGATACTGGATCGACAACCCCAGCGCACGCCGTCGGTGGCGGTCGCGGACCGCGGTGCTCGGCGCGGTCAAGAGCGCCTTCGAGGCCGAGGGGATCAAGATCCCGTTCCCGCAGCGCGAACTGATGGGTCGCGAGGAGGCCGAGGGGTTCGTGCTCGCCGGTGCGGACGGCGACGCCACCGAGGCACGGGAGTCGTGACCGACGGATCGCGGGACGACCTCGCCGCCCGGCGGGGGATGTCGCGGAAGGTCTACGAACCGGCGGAGGACTCCGGACTGCTCGCGTCGGCGATCGAGAAGCGCGGCCACGGCCGGCTGCTGGAGGTGGGGACCGGTTCGGGGTGGGTCGCCGAACGGGCCGCCGCGACCGACGGCGTGACCGAGGTGGTCGCCAGCGACCGCAGTCCGCACGCCTGTCGGGCGGCACAGGACCGGACGGGAGCCGACGGGGGACCGGCGTTTGCGGTCGTCCGGGCCGACCTGGTCGCCGCCTTCACCCACGACGCCTTCGACACTGTGGCGTTCAATCCGCCGTACTTGCCGACGGATCCCGAAAACGAGTGGGACGACTGGATGGAGCGGGCGCTGTCCGGCGGGGAGTCCGGCCGCGAACTGATCGAGCCGTTCTTGGAGTCGGTCCCACGCGTGCTTCGGCCCGACGGGATCGTGCTCCTGCTCGTGAGTTCGCTTGCGGGGTACGACGCGGTACTCGACTACGCGACCGACCGGGGATTCGACATCGACGACGGGGCGGTCGTCGAGGAGTCGTACCCGTTCGAGACCCTCTCAGTCGTTGCGTTGCGCCCGTCGAACGCCCCGTAAAATAACTTACAAGCATACTACGGTTTAGTAAATATTAAGCGACGGCATTTCCTACTGGTTCACGATGACGGAATTCGTCGCGACGACACCCAGCTTGTTCCCGCTGCCGGATCCCGCGAAGTCCGAGTTGGCGGATCTGAAAGGCCACCAGAAGGGCGACCTGATCTCCGGCGACGAGTCCGAGGCGGTCGTAGACGTCTACGACGACGCCCGGTCGACGGTCGTCGACGAACAGCTCGACGCCGGCCTCGACCGCGTCGTCGAGGGGAGCCTCCGGTGGGACGACATGCTCGCACACCCGCTTGCGGTCCACGACAACGTCGAGACCGGCGGGATCGTGCGGTACTACGACAACAACAACTTCTACCGCGATCCCCGCGTCACCGGGGAGCTGACGTCCTCCGGCGACGTGCCGGCCGACCTCGCGGCCGCCGCCGACCTGCTTGACGACGAGGCCCCGCTGCAGGCGGTCCTCCCGGGGCCATACTCGCTTGCGGACCTCGCGACCGACGAGTTCTACGGCGACGAGCGGGAGTTCCTCGACGCGGTGGCGTCGTTTCTCGCCGGCGAGGTCGAATCGTTCCCGGCCCACGAGACGCTGTTCCTGCTGGATCCCTCCCTCGTGGCGGCCCCGCCCGACGACGACCTCGCGGGGGTCGTCCCCGAGGCGATCGACACCGTCGCGGGCGCGACCGACGCCGACGTGGTCGTCTACACCTACTTCGGCGCGCTCGACGAGAAGACCTACGCCCACCTGCTGGACGCCGACATCGACGCCGTGGGGCTGGACGTCGTCGCCGCCGACAGGGAGGGGACGGTCTACAACGCCGTCGAATACGGGATCACCGACGACGTCGCGCTCGGCGTGGCCGACGGCCAGAACACCCTGGTCGAATCGCCCGAGACCCTCCGGGAGCGCGCGGCGTGGTTCACCGAGCAGGTCCCGGCGACCGACTTCGAGCGGGTCTACCTGAGCACCAACACCGAGCCGTTCTACCTGCCCGTGAACAAACACCGGGCGAAACTCGACGGGGTGGGAGCCGCGGCCGACCTCGAACGGGAGGTGCACGCATAATGGCTCGCGAGGCCGACAACCGCGCGCAGTTCCGGCCCGACGACCACGACGCCGATCACTTCCTTCTGACCACCGTGGTCGGGAGCTACCCCAAGCCCACGTGGCTCAACCGCGCGACGGAGCTCGCGGCGGACGACGACGCCAGGTTCGACGACGACGACCTCCAGGAAGCCCACGACGACGCCGCCCGACTGATCACCGAGGAACACGAGCGGGCGGGGCTGGACACGGTCGTCGACGGCGAGATGCGCCGCGAGGAGATGGTGGAGTACTTCGCCCACCGGATTCCGGGCTACGAGTTCAACGGGCCCGTGAAGGTGTGGGGCCACAACTACTTCGACAAGCCCTCCGTGGTCTCGGAGGTCGCCTACGACGAGCCGTGGCTGGTCGAGGAGTTCGAGTTCACACAGGGCGTCGCCACCAAGCCGGTGAAAGTACCGATTACGGGGCCGTACACCCTGGCCCGGTGGTCGTTCAACGAGGCGTACGACGACGAGGAGTCGCTGGCGTACGACCTCGCGGATCTGGTGAACCAGGAGATCGGCAAGCTGGTGGATGCGGGCGCCCGGTACATCCAGATCGACGAGCCCGCCCTCGCGACGACGCCGGACGATCACGCGATCGTCGGGGAATCGCTGGAACGCATCGTCGACGGGATCGCCGACGAGGTCCGGATCGGGCTCCACGTCTGCTACGGCGATTACTCCCGGATCTACCCCGAGATCAACGACTTCCCGATCGACGAGTTCGACGTGGAGTTGTGCAACGACGGCTACGAGCAGATCGAGGTCTTCCGGGATCCGGCGTTCGAGCCGGACCTCGGACTCGGCGTCGTCGACGTCCACGACGCGGAGGTCGAGACCGTCGAGGAGATCAAGCGCAACATCCGCCAGGGGCTGAAGGTCGTCCCGCCGGAGAAGCTCACCGTCTCCCCGGACTGCGGCGTGAAGCTGTTGCCCCGCGAGGTTGCCTACCGGAAGACCGAGAACTTAGTCCGGGCCGCCCGCGAGGTCGAGACCGAACTCGACGCCGGCGAACTCGACGTGCGGGTGCCTGAAGCGTAACGCTGCCGTTAGGCGTCGGTCGCCTCCGGGTTCTCCGGTCCGTTCGCGTCACCATCTCCGAAATCAGCGTACTCCAGCGCCAATACCACCGCACCCGTGACCGCGACCAGCCCGAACTTCGCCCGCACGGCGGCGACGTACCACTCGCTGGGTTCCAACTCCTCGGGGTTCTCGTAGCCGACGAGCACGAGCCGTTCGGCGACGTCGATCACGCGCCGCGGAACGGCCGCGCCGGCGAGGCCGAACACGACCGCCGCCGCGCCCCAGACCCGCGCCATCCACTCGAACATACCCGACGGTAGCGGGCGGGGGGCAAAGAGGAGTTCGGTGACTCCCGTCGGGCGGGATCCGCGGGAACTTACTCCTCGTAGAGCCAGGCCGCGTCGATCCGCTCGTAGTCGAGCAGCTCGTCGTCGTCGAAGAAGAGGTCGATCTCGCGTTCGTTTGCGCCCTCGTCCTCGTGGTCGGAGGCGTGAACGACGTTGCGGCCGAGATCCAGCCCGAAGTCCCCGCGGATCGTGCCGGGATCCGATTCCGCGGGGTCGGTCTCGCCGACCATCGATCGGACCTGCCGGGTCGCATCGGCGCCCTCCCAGACCATCGCGAAGACGGGTCCGGAGGTGATGAACTCGACGAGGTCCTCGAAGAACGGCTTCTCGGCGTGTTCGCCGTAGTGGTCGTGGGCGAGATCCTGATCGATCCGGATGAACTTCCCGCCGACGAGTTTCAGGCCGCGCTCCTCGAACCGGGAGACGATCTCGCCGATAAGGCCGCGCTGGACGCCGTCGGGTTTGACCATCACGAAGGTTCGTTCGTCGTGGTGGCTCACGCGAACCACCCGGTGAGCGTGGCGTCGATAGTCGCAGCCCGCGAGCGAAGCGAGCCGGAACGTCTATCGGAACTCATTCGCTATCCTCGTCGGCGCCGCCGGACTGTGTCCACTCCAGATCGCGGGGCTCACGCCCCAGCCGGTAGTTCTTCTCGGCCTTCGAGTCCTTGAAGTGGAGGATCGTTCCGTCGTTCTTCACGAGCATCGTCCCCGTGCCGGGTTCGATCTCCTCGCCGGTGAAATCGCAGGTTCGTGTTTCGACCATACTATCTGCCTCCGATGGAGTCGGCGTCGCGCTGGGTCTCCCGCAACTGGAGGACGTCGCCCTGCCGGACCGGCCCCAGGACGTTCCGGGTGATGATCCGGCCCTGATCCGAGCCCTCGCGGATGCGACATTTGACCTGCATCGCTTCGCCGTGCATCCCCGTCTTGCCAACGACCTCGATGACCTCGGCGGACGTGGAGTCGCTGGCGGTCTCTTCTGCGCTCATCGTGGCTTACCGGAGTTCCTCGACCTTGCCGGCGATGTCCTCGACGTCGGCCTCGGCGTCGCCGGCGTCGACGATGGCGGCGGCCGCCGAGCCGACTTCGAGGCCCGCGGCGCGGCCGACCTCGTCTTGGGTCTCGATGAAGACGTACGGGATGCCCTTCTCGTCTGCGAGTTCTGGCAGGTGCATCACGATCTCCTCGGGGGAGACGTCCTCCGCGATCAGGAGGAGTTCGGCGGTGCCGCGCTCGACGGCCTTGGTCGTCTCGTTGGTTCCCTTCTTTACTGTACCTGTGTCTCTGGCGACCTCGAGCGCCTCGAGGGCGTCCTCAGCGAGGTCGGCCGGAACGTCGAATTCTACGTAGACTGACATTGGTGGATCTCCTCTCCTGCTCGCGGGCTCGACCGCCCCGCCGGAACCGCACCGCGTCCCTGACGGCGGGGAGCATCATCAACCCCGGGCAGGCTGTAGAGAAGAGTTGCTCGGGATTGCATAAAAGCGCTTTCAATGGCGGTCTACCGTGGGACATCGACACACGGGGGCGGCCGCCGCAAACACCGGGAGCGGGACCCGAGGGCTTCCCAGTTCAGGCCGGCGGCCCACGGCCCCGGGCCGAACACAACCCCCTTACTCCGGGCGGCCGACTGACCGATATGAACGTCGCCGCAGTGGCCGCGGAACTCCGGGCGGCGGCCGAGCGGGCCGACCACCGACGGATGCTGGTGCTCGCCGGCGGCCGCGACGCCGGCATCGACGCCGCGTTCGACGCCGTCGAGGGCGCCGACGTCCCGAACGAGGAGGTCACGGTCGTCACGGCTCGGGAGGGGTTCCGGTTCGAGCGGGTGCCGCCTGAGCAATCCGACCGGTTGCTCGGGTCGACCCGAACGGTCGTCGTCTGCGACGCCCACGAGGGGTTCTCGCCGAACGTGCTCGGCCGGCTGGTGGGCGTCGTCGACGGCGGCGGGCTGTTCGTGGTGTTGACGCCCCCGCTCGACTCGTGGCCGGCGGGCTCGTTCGCCGAGTCGCTCGCGGTGCCGCCCTTCGGCGTCGACGCGGTCGGCGACCGGTTCCGGACGCGCGTGATCGAGACGATCCGGAGCCATCCCGGCATCGCCGTCGTCGACGTCGACGCGGGCGAAATCGAACGCCGTGGTGCGGCCGACGACTCCCCGCCGACCCGCTCGTCGCCGACGACGCCGGCCGCGACCGTGCGGCGGTTCCCCGCCGCCGCGTACGAGGCGTGTCTGACGGGTGACCAGTCGCGGACGCTCCACGCGCTGGAGGCGTTGTCGGTCGGTAGGTCCGGTCCGGCCGCGGTCGTCGTCGAGGCAGACCGAGGACGGGGAAAATCCAGCGCCGCAGGGTTGGCCGCGGGGTCGCTCGCGGCCGCGGGGTGCGATGTCCTGGTCACTGCGCCGGAACGCCGGAGCGCAGCCGAGGTGTTCGACCGTGCCGACGAACTGCTGTCGGGGCTCGGAGGGCTCGACCGGTGCGAGGAGGGGACGATCACGACCGACGCCGGCGGCCGGATCCGGTTTCGGGAGCCGGGGGCGGCCGCAGACCTCCCGGGGGATCCGGACGCGGTGCTCGTCGACGAGGCTGCGGCGCTGCCGGTTCGGCGGCTCTCGGCGTTCCTCGACGCCGACGCGGTCGGCTTCTTCACGACGGTCCACGGCTACGAGGGAGCCGGGCGGGGGTTTTCGGTCCGGTTCGCCGAGCGGCTGGCCGACGCCCACCACGACCTGACCGAGGTGTCGCTGTCGGAGCCGATCCGGTACGCCCCGGACGACCCGGTGGAGTCGTGGGCGTTCCGCGCGCTGCTTTTGGACGCCCGGCCCGCGGTCGACCCGCTCGTCGCCGACGCGTCGCCGTCGTCAGTAGCCTACTGTGCACCCACTGCAGCCGACCTCGCGGCGGACGAGCACCGCCTCCGGGAGGTGTTCGGGTTGCTGGTGCTGGCCCACTACCGCACCGAGCCGGACGACCTGGCGCGACTGCTCGACGCGCCCAACCTCCGGGTCCGGACGCTCGAACACGACGGTCACGTGGTGAGCGTCGCGCTGCTCGCCCGCGAGGGCGGGCTCGACGCGGAGACGCGGGCGGCCATGTACGAGGGCGAGCGGGTTCGTGGGAACATGCTCCCCGACGTGTTCACGAGCCAGCTCCGCGACGAGGCCGCCGGCGTTCCGGTTGGCTACCGCGTCGTTCGGATCGCGACCCACCACGCTGCCCGGTCACGGGGGTTGGGGTCGGCGCTGCTCGCCCGGATCCGGGCGGAGTTCGACGGCGAGGTCGACTACCTCGGGGTCGGGTACGGCGCGACGCCGGAGCTGCTCGATTTCTGGGCGGCGAACGGCTACCGGACGGTCCACGTCTCGACCACCAGAAACGACGCGAGCGGCGAGTACTCCGCGCTGATGGTTGACCCGCTGTCGCCGGCGGGGGAGGCGCTCGCCCGGCGGCACGCCCGGTGGGTCCGCGAGCGGATACCCGACCAACTGTCCGACCAGCTCCGCGACGCCGACCCCGACGTAGTCCGGGGGGTGCTGTCAGCGTGCCCTCCTGGCGACGCGCCCGACCTCAGCGACCGGGAGTGGCGGATCGTCGTCGGTGTCGCCGCCGGCCCCGGCCAGTACGCCACCGCTCCGGCGCCGTTCCGGCGGCTCGCGCTCGCGGCGCTGACGGGAGCTCCGGCCGAAGACGACGGCGACGGCCCGTCGGTCGGGGACGCCTTGGAGCCGCGTGCGGAACGCCTCCTGATCCGGAAGGTGCTCCAGGGGCGTCCCGTCGGCGAGGTCGCCGCGGAACTCGGCTACGCCTCCGAGCGGACCTGTCTGCGGGCGCTCGGGTCGGCGTACGCCGCACTCACGGACCACTACGGCGACGGGCTCGACGTGGTGAGTCGGGAGCGCGACCGGTTCGAGGGGTGATCGCACCGGCGTGCGGACCCGCGGGGGGCGCACGAAGGTTTATACCAGAGTCCGCGACCACTGCGCCCGTGACGTAGCCACCGCCTCGCATCGTCTCGCGGGTGTCCGGCACGTCGATGCGGGGGCCGGAATGCCGGCTGTTCGCTCTCTCCGTCGTCCGGCGGCTTCATCCGCACGGCCGCCTTCGCTCAACTATGGAACTGTTCGTCTGGGTCAGCCTCGCGCTGGTCGCCGGCGGGGTGATTGGGTCGGTCCTCCCGCTGGTGCCCGGCGGGTTGCTCTCCGTCGGCGGTGTCCTCGTCTACTGGTGGGCGACCGGGTACGCCGAGCCGTCGATCCTTCTCGTCGCGGCGCTCGTGGTCGTCGGGCTGCTGGCGACGCTCGTCGACTACGCCGGGGGCGCGATCGCCGCCCGTGCCGGGGGGGCGTCGCTCGCGACGACCGCCGTCGCAGTCCTCGTCGGGCTGGTCTTGCTCCTGGTCGCCGGCCCGATCGGGTTCGTCGTGGGGCTGGCTGCGACCGTCTTCGTCGTCGAGTTCGCACAACACGCCGACGCCGAGGCGGGGCTCCGGGTCGCACTGTACGCCACGGTCGGCGTGCTGGCGTCGACGGCGGTGCAGGTGCTTCTGACGGGCTCGATCCTGGTCGTGGTGCTCCTCGTTGCGGTCGTCTGAGGGGACATATAGCAGCGTTTGCAAGTCTTCGCTCACTCGATCGCACGGACGGCGTGCGATCGGATGTGCAACCAGTTGCAAACGCTACTACAGGCGGGTGGTGGCCGTCGGTAATGACAGCGAAGAATCACGCCGGGAGCGACGCGGGTCGGTCGACGCCGGTTTATGCGGCCCGGACGAACGTTACCGGGCAGGAGGATTCGAGCATAACCTCCTGGGCGGTCGACCCGAAGAGCGCCTTGCCCGCGGGCGAGCGGCCCCGGCCGCCGAGGACGACCAGATCCGCGTCAACCTCCTCGGCGAGTTCTGCCAGCCGTTGGCCCCGTGAGGCGCCGTTGGTGAGTCGGCCGTACGCCGTGACGTCGATGCCGTTGTCCGAGAGTGCGTCGCCGAGGTCACGGACTGCGGCGTTCCGCTCGACGATGTCGCTCGGCGTCACCTCGCTGCCGCGGGCGAAATTCAACCGGTTGCACGCGGTCTCGTACTCCGTCTCGTCGAGGACGTGCGCGAGCACGACCTCCGCGTCAGACGGCCCAGCGATGTCTGCGGTCGTGGCTGCGAGTCGGTCCGCTACGTCGTCGATTTCGCCGGCAGCGACGAGAACGATGGTTTCTACGCTCATATTCGAACCGTTGGCCCCGGGAGATCTTAACCTTTCCGAAAACTTACTCAGTTCTTAGTAATTATTTGTTCGTGGCGGCCGCCTCCCCCTCCCTCGACGACGGTGGAATTATATTATTCCTGATCGTACACAGGTTCGTGAGCGTCAACGTCGAGACACGGGTGGACGCCCCGGGGTCCGCGGAGTACGCCTCCGAAGCGTGGGACCTGAAGGAGCGGATCCGAGCCGAGGAGGGGGTGCTCAAGCAGCGCCGGGCGTTCTTCGTCGACGCCTACCGCCGGGCGCGGGACCACCTCCTCTTCGTCGAGGACGACCTCGTCGGGTTCGCGTCGGTCCGCCGGGACGGCTACATCCTCTTTCTCGGCGTTGCGCCGGAGTACCGCGGCGAGGGGCACGGAAAGCGCCTCGTCGCCGCCGCGCTCCAGGAGCACGACTCGGTCTCGTGTCACGCCCGGGCGACGAACGAGTCTGCGCTGTCGTTCTACGAACACCTCGGGTTCGAGGTCGAACGCCGGATCACCGGCTACTACGAGGACGGGGGCGACGCCTACTACCTCCGCTTAGGCGACGGGTCGTCGCTCCGCGGACGGTTCGCGGACTTCTTCCGTCGGTCGATGGTTGGCGAGTGACGACGGTGGCGTCGGGCGCCGACCCCTGAAGCGGGTCGTGGTGGCCGCCCGACCACGTCCTGGGGTGGGAACACACCGTGGTTCACGAGAACGAGGCGTTCCTCTCGGCCGTCGCGGGCGGGGCGGAGTTCCGGCCGGACTTCGAGGACGCCTACGCCGTCCAGCGGATCCTCGACGCGATCGAGCGCTCCGACGAGACCGGCGAGTGGATAAACGTATAATGGCAGTGTCCCGGTCCGTCGTTTCGTGTAATCTCCCTGCGCCCGACGTTGATCACTCAGACAGAAACGGGTAGTCCAGCGGACTTACGCTCAAGAATAAAAACGTCTGAAACGGGACTAGGGTGTCTTTTTTGTAATCAGCCCAATGTGATAGCAGTATGGGCAGCGATGAATGTGCAGTCTGCGGCGACGCTGCCGATCAAGGGTTTGAATGTTCGTACTGTGGTGCAGTGCACTGTACTGCGCATCGCCTCCCTGAATCACATAGCTGCCCAGGTGATCCAAAGAGTCCTACGACCGCGACACGTGAGAACGAGCCTGACTCTGACTCTAACACTCAACGGGGGACGACGTTCAACCGAGAGGATCCCGCAAAGAAGATTGAACGCGTAACGACCGCGTCTCCAGCATCGAGGAGAGACGCCGACCCTGACGAGGACATCTCTGACCCACGCGAACCAACGTTTGAGGCGTCCTCTCCCGGCCTCAACCCGGACGGGTCGCTTGCTGCCGATGACACGGCTGACAGCAACGAACCCGACCGACCTCATCCCTCGAACCAGTCGTCTACTACTCGTCGCCTGTATCATAAGCTGCGTGCGACCGTTCGTGCGCCGTTTGGACTGCTTCGAGAGTACACGATGCCACTACTCGTGGTCGTTGTACTGTTAGCTGTCGTCGTTGGACTCCTGATATCAACGTGACGAAGGCGACGGTGGGAAGCCACGGATTCGACGTTTACCGCCGGCCGATCCTCAACGCGACCCCAGTGTGGTCGAACGGGACAACCGCACCGGCGGATGAGTGGCGGTGAATCCGGGCAGTCAGATGTTCTCGACGCCGTTGTCCGTGATCACTTGATCGACGAGATCCATCGGCGTCGCGTCGTAGGCGGGGTTCTCGATGACGACGTCCTCGATGGGTTCCAGCGAGACCTCCCCGGGCGGTCGGAGTTCGTTCTCGAAGACGAACCCGTCGTCGACGATCTTCGCGGCCGACCCGACGACCGTCACCGGCACGTCGAGGTGGGCGGCGGTGGCGGCGATCGGATACGTGCCCACGCGGTTGTAGAGCGTGTCCTCGACGATGCAGTCCATCCCGATCACGACGCGATCACACTCCGCGAGGAACGACCCCGCCGCGCCGTCGACCAGCAGGTGGGGCTCGACCCCGTCGATCCCGGCGAGTTGGCGTGCGCACTTCCGCCCCAGATACCGGGGCCGGGCCTCGGTCACGTAGGCGGTGAGGTCGGCGCCGTCGTCGACGGCCCCCTCGACCGCCTCGAGCACCGTCGAGGAGAAGTCGTGAGTCAGGAACGTCTCGCCGTCCCCGAAGGTCGGGGTGGCCCGCTCGGCCGCCCGGGATTTGCCCTGCCGGACGTCCTCGACGACGCGATCGATGACCTGCTCTAGGAGCGCCTTCGACTCGTCGACGTCGTCCTTCCGATCGACGACGTTGACGAGGACGGTCTGCATCGCGTTGAACAGCGACGCGTGGGAGGGGTTCGCCCGCTTCAGCGCGCTGGCGTTGCGTTCGAGGTCGCGCTCGAACTCCTCGACGGTCGCGTGGTCGCGTTCGAGAAGCTCCGAGAGCGCCCGCGTCGCTTTGACCGCGACGACCGAGGAACTGTGCGTCTGCATCTCCCGGATCTCCGCGATCGTCTCGTCGATCATACCGGAGGGTCGGCGAGTCGGGTGAAAGTCCTTCCGACGATTATGGACGTGCAACGCGAGAGAAAATGAACGGTGGCGTGAACACCTCGGAAGCCCCCGCGTTCCAGTCCCACCCAACAGTGGATGGTTGATCCACCACCGCACGTTCAAATGTCGCCGGCCGTTCGATGTCGGAGCCTCTCCGTCGCCGCCGACTCACTCCTCGGCGGGCGCGTCGGAGCCGTCGTCGCTCCCATCAGCGACGGCATCCGGATCCTCGCCGCCGTCGCCGGCGTCGGTCCGGCGGGCGTAGAGGAACACGACGACCGCGATCAGGAACCAGACCACCGCACCGACGCGGATCGCGAACTCGACGCGGGCACCCCACGTCGGGAGGGGCGTCCGGAGGGACAGCAGGGCGACAATGGGCGCACCCACGACGATGGTGAGCACGAACGTGGTCTGCATCACCCACCCGTAGTCGACCCCTTCGGGGTCTGACGTCTCGACCGGTTGCACGCCTCCTCCTTTGCCGGCGGGCACAAATCGATGCCGGTCGACGCCTCACACAACCGAGAGGAACGCGGCGAGTTCGTCGTTGAACGCCGCGGGGGCTTCGAGCATCGTCAGGTGGGCGGCGTCGTCGATCACGACCACCTCGCAGTCGGGGAGCTCATCGCGGAGTCTCCCGTGGAAGTACGGCGGCGTGAGGCGGTCGTATTCGCCGACGACCCCGAGCGTCGGCGCGTCGATCTCCGAGAGCTGCCCCCTGAGGTCGACCGTGTGGGCGGTCCGGAGGTCACGATTGAGGATCGCCGATCCGGTCTCCCGGAGCGCCGCCTCCGAGACCTCGATCGTCCCCTCGTCGGCGTCGTGGAACAGGTGATCGGGCTCGTGGAGGTACTCGACGGCCCGCGGGAAGTCCGCCGCGGCCAGTTCCAGGAGGTCCTCCGGAACCGGGAGTCGGGGGCCGGTCCCGGCCAGCACGGCCCCCGAAGCGTCGAGTTCGCGCTCCACCAGGGCCGTGAGGACGACCGCACCGCCCAGGGAGTTCCCGAGCAGGACGTCGGCGTCGACGGCGTCGGCGACCGCGACGAGGTCGTCGACGTACGCCGACAGCGTCTCGTAGCCCGGGCGCGCGGAGACGTCGTCGCTCTCGCCGTGGCCGCTCAGGTCGAGCGCGACGAACGGGTAGTCGGTCGCCACCCGCGACTGCGGCGTCCAGACGCGGCGGGACCCGCCGCTGCCGTGGACCGCGAGCACGGTGGGACCCTCGCCTCCGCAATCGAACGTCCGGTAGGCCGTGGTCCGGCCGTGGTGTGTGACGCGCTGCATAACGGAACATTGGCGGAGCGATCGCTTAAACCCCCGACGCCGGCGCCGTCGGTCGATCGGGCCTCGAATCGCAATTCGACCGTTCAGTTCTCCGATCCAACGCTGTCCTGCGATTAGCTGTCGAAATATTTTTATAGTAGTACAACTAACGTGGAGTTAGGAGTACCAATGAACACCTCACAAGAAGCCGGGAACAACGGACGGATCGTCCGCCGGTACGAGTACGACGACAGCTGGGTTCTCGCGGCGGACATCGGCGCGGCGGCGGGCGACGTCGACGTCGACGTCGTCGGGCGGACCGCGATCGTCGTGGCCGGCCACGGCGACGAGGTCACCGAGGTGGAGTTCGAGCTCCCCGCCGACGACGCGACCGTCGAGACTCGGAACGGCGTGGTAACGATCGAGGTGGGCGTATGAAGCTCACAGTCAAGCCCCTCAAGCAGAAGGACGCCGGCCGCGGGCTCGCCGCGCTCGACCGCGAGGCGATCGAGGAACTCGGGCTGGAGGGCGGCGACTACATCCGGATCGACGGGAAAAGCGGCACCGCCATCGCGCGGGTGTGGCCCGGCTACCCCGAGGACACCGGCTCGGGCGTGATCCGGATCGACGGCCGGCTCCGCCAGCAGGCGGGCGTCGGGATCGACGACACGGTCGACGTCGAGGCCGCGGACATCAAGCCCGCAAAGTCGGTGTCGGTCGCGCTCCCGCAGAACCTCCGGATCAGCGGGAACATCGGCGGCCACCTCCGCGACAAGCTCGCCGGCCAGCCCGTCACCCAGGGCCAGAACATCCGGGTGCCCTTCGGGTTCGGCTTCATAAGTTCGTCGAACCAGCCGATCCCGATGAAGATCGCCGCAACGGAGCCCGACGGCACCGTCGTCGTCACTGACTCCACCGAGGTGACGATCAGCCAGACGCCCGCCGAGGAGATCGCCTCCGACGCCGACGCCGCCGAGGACACCCCCTCGGTCACCTACGAGGACATCGGCGGCCTGGATCGGGAGCTCGAACGGGTCCGGGAGATGATCGAACTCCCGATGCGACACCCCGAGCTGTTCCAGCGGCTCGGCATCGAGCCGCCGAAGGGGGTCCTCCTCCACGGCCCGCCGGGGACCGGCAAGACCCTGATCGCGAAGGCGGTCGCAAACGAGATCGACGCCTCGTTCCACACGATCTCCGGGCCGGAGATCATGTCGAAGTACTACGGCGAAAGCGAGGAACAGTTGCGGGAGATCTTCGAGGAGGCCGAGGAGGCCGCCCCGGCGATCGTCTTCGTCGACGAGATCGACTCCATCGCGCCGAAGCGCGGCGAGGCCGGCGGCGACGTGGAACGCCGGGTGGTCGCGCAACTGCTCTCGCTGATGGACGGGCTCGACGAGCGCGGCGAGGTGGTCGTGATCGGCGCGACCAACCGCGTCGACGCCATAGACCCCGCACTCCGCCGCGGCGGCCGGTTCGACCGCGAGATCGAGATCGGCGTCCCGGACCGGGACGGCCGCAAGGAGATCCTCCAGGTCCACACCCGAAACATGCCCTTGACCGACGGCGTCGACCTCGACGCCTACGCCGAGAACACCCACGGGTTCGTCGGCGCCGACATCGCGAGCCTCGCGAAGGAGGCCGCCATGAACGCGCTCCGGCGGATCCGTCCGGAACTCGACCTCGAAGCCGACGAGATCGACGCCGAGGTGTTGGAGTCGCTGTCGGTCACCGAGTCGGACTTCAAGGAGGCGATCAAGGGCATCGAACCCTCGGCGCTCCGGGAGGTCTTCGTGGAGGTCCCCGACGTCACGTGGGGTGACGTCGGCGGCCTCGAAGACACCAAAGAGCGGCTCCGGGAGACCATCCAGTGGCCGCTGGAGTACCCCGAGGTCTTCGAGACGCTGGACATGCAGTCCGCGAAGGGCGTCCTGATGTACGGCCCGCCGGGGACCGGCAAGACCCTGCTCGCGAAGGCCGTCGCCAACGAGGCGGAGTCGAACTTCATCTCCGTGAAGGGGCCGGAGCTGCTGGACAAGTACGTCGGCGAGTCCGAGAAGGGCGTCCGCGAGATCTTCAAGAAGGCCCGCGAGAACGCCCCGACGGTGGTGTTCTTCGACGAGATCGACTCCATCGCCACCGAGCGCGGGAGCAACACGGGCGATTCGGGCGTCTCCGAGCGCGTCGTCTCCCAACTCCTGACCGAACTCGACGGGCTCGAAACCTTAGAGGACGTGGTCGTGATCGCGACCACCAACCGCCCGGACCTGATCGACTCGGCGCTGCTCCGGCCGGGCCGGCTGGACCGTCACGTCCACGTGCCGGTCCCCGACGAGGAGAGCCGCCGGGCGATCTTCGGGGTCCACACCCAGCACAAGCCGCTGGCCGACGGCGTCGACCTCGACGACCTCGCAGCCAGAACCGAGGGCTACGTCGGCGCCGACATCGAGGCGGTCTGCCGCGAGGCGTCGATGGCCGCAAGCCGGGAGTTCATCAACAGCGTCTCCCGCGAGGAGGTCGCCGAATCGGTCGGGAACGTCCGCGTGACGATGGCCCACTTCGAGCAGGCGCTCGAGGAGGTCAGCCCCAGCGTTACCGACGAGGCCAGAGAGCAGTACGAGCGGATCGAAGAGCGGTTCGACACCGGCGAACCCGACCGCGCGCCCGAAGCCGGCGTGAGCCGGACGTTCCAGTAGTCCGGCGGCTCGCGGGCCGACAGTACGGCCGCACGGGTGCGGGCCGTCGAGGCGGCCTCGAACGGTCGCAGGACCTCCCGACCGACGGCGGGGTCTCGCGCCGCAGTTACGCCGCGTCCACCCCGAGATCGTCGAGATCATCCAGGATCGCCTCGGCGTGCCCGTCGGGGGAGACGCCCTCGTACGCGAGGACGACCGTCCCGTCGGGGCCGACGACGTAGGTGTTGCGGAAGACGCCGTCGAACGTGTTGCCGAACATGTTCTTTTCGCCGTAGGAGTCGTACGCCGACGCGACGCTGCCGTCCTCGTCGGACAGCAGCCGGAACGGGAGGTCGTACTCCGCGGCGAACGGGGCGAGGTCCTCGACCGGGTCGTCGCTGATCCCGAGGACGGCGACGCCGCGCTCCTCGAACGCCCCGTAGGCGTCGCGGAAGCCGCACGCCTCGGTCGTACAGCCGGGCGTGTCCGCCCGCGGGTAGAAGTAGACGACGACGTAGTCGCCGCGGTACGACGACAGCGACACGGGGTCGCCGCAGTGGTCGGACAGCTCGAAGTCGGGCGCGGGATCGCCGGGGGCAAGCATCGGCGTTACTTTCGGCGTCGGAAGTTTGAGTGTACCGTTCGCCGCCGGTCGTCACCTTGGATACCGGTGGTCCGGGCCGGCGGGTCCCCGGACGCTCCGCGGCGCTGTGCGCGGTCCGCAGCCGTTCGACAGTATGAATATCCTCCTCCGAAACCGGGCACACGTGATCGAACGAATCGACAACGAGGTCGAGATGCTGGAGCGGCACCTGCGGGTCCTTCGGCTGGTGATCCGTGGCGAGCCGATCGGGATCGTCCAGCTCGCCGAGGAGCTCTCGATCCCGGACCACAAGGTCCGGTACTCGCTGCGAGTGCTCGAAGAGGAGGGACTGATCGAACCCACGGACCAGGGAGCCACGACGACCCAGGACCTCAAGGGGTACGTCGGGCGGTCGAACGGTCGGATCGACGACCTCCGCGAGCGGGTCGCGGCGCTGGCGGTCGATCGGGGGCAGGACGCCGAGGGCGACGCGGCAGCCGCCGACGCGCACGCCTCCGAGCCGTAGCACAGCGGGAGGCAGCTGGCTACGGGACGGCGTCGGCGGTCTCGACGGTCAACTCGAATCGGAGGTCGGCGCCGGCCGCCAGGGCATCGACCAGCGCCCCGTCCAGGTCGGCGGCGGCGGCGTCGGCGCCGACGAGCACCGTTCGATCGTCCACGTACTCGCTGGTCCGGCCCACGTGGCTCCGCTCGTTATCGAAGGAGAGCTCCGGGTGGCCGCGGCCCGTCACCGTGTCAGTAACGGTGGTCCCGTCGTCGGTGGTCGCAGTGAACGTCGCCCGAATCGCCGCCGCGGGGTCCCGGCAGGCGTCCACGAACGCGTCGTCGAAGTCGGCCGGGACCCGGTCGGCGTCGACAGCGAGAATGCAGTCGCCGGCCGGGGTGAGCCAGTCGTCGCTCGTCACCTCGAAGGTACTCGTGTGCGCGGCCGAGACGTGCTCGTGACCGCGTGCGTGGACGACCTCCCGCATAGGTCGGCGTGGGCGTCGGCGCGGTAAATCCCACACGGTTCCGGGCGAACGGCGTGCGTCGTCGCAGCCGGTGTGGGTGACAGTCGCATCCACATTTATAAGCACGTCTACGATCCCTGGGAACGACTCACACCCCCTCTGTCCGGCGTGTGAGGGGTGTACAGCCGGTCAGCGTTCCGGCAATTTTATATACCGTAGTGTCGAACGTTTAGTCACCAGAACGCCTCCGGCGTTCCGGCGGCACAGCACGCAGAATGATCGGGAACTCTTATCCACGGTTGGTAGTACTGGACAAGCGGCCGCCACGGTCCGGAGCGGTGATGGTATCGAGGTTTGATCACGTATGGTAACGAAACAGGACGTTCTTCAGAATCACGACGTAGAACCGCTAGACGAATCGAACAACATCGAGCTCACCGAGGACAAGCTCGAAAACGACTCCAAAGGCCAGCTCATCAAGGTCGCCGGCCAGCTCCGGGATCGACGGAACGATCTCAACCAGATGGCCTCCGAGCGGGCGTCGGCCCGCGACGACCTCAACGCGAAGACCCGCGAGAAGGTCGACGAGGCCCAGGAGCACCGCGAGAAGCGCGACGAGCTCAACGAGCAGGTCCAAGAGCACAAGGAGAAGCGCAACGAGCTCAACGCGGAGGCCAACGAGCTCTTCGACAAGGTCGAGCAGATGAAGGAGGACCTCGAGCTCGACGACGGCAAGAACATCGAGGAGCTCGAAGAGGAGATCGAGCAGCTCGAGTTCCGCCAGCAGACCGAGGTCCTCTCCACCGAGGACGAACGGGAGCTCATCGAGAAGATCGAGGACAAGCGCGACGAACTCCGGGAGAAAAAGGAGAAAGTCGAGGACAGCGGCGAACTCGAGGCGCTGATCGAGGAGGCCGAGGAGGTCCGCTCGGAGGCCTCGAAGCACCACCAGAAGGTGACCGAACTCGCCGACAAGGCCCAGGAGCACCACAACCGGATGATCGAGGCCTACCGGGAGGCCGACGACATCCGCGACGAGGCCGACGAGATGCACGAACTGTTCGTGGAGGCCCAGGAGGCCGCCGACCGCCACCACGAGGACTTCGTCCGCGTTCAAAAGCGGCTCCGCGAACTCGACAAGCAGGAAGAGGAAGAGCGGAAGGACGAACGCGAGGACGAGCGCGAGGCCGCCAAAGAGGAAGCCGAGGAGATCTACCAGAAGTTCAAGGAAGGCGAGACCCTCGACACCGAGGACCTAATGAAGCTCCAGAAGACGGGGCTGCTGTAGTCGCCGGAGTATCGTAGCCGGGAGACGGGGGTTTCGTCGACGCGTCGCTCGCTGCCGCCGGCGGCGGCACAGGTTGACGTCCGTCCACCGAGGGTTCTTTATCGACGTGCCCCGTGACATCACCCGTGACGACCCTGGTCCTCTGTGTCGACCGATCCGACGACATCGGTCGAACCGCGGGGCTCGAGAGCCCGATCGTGGGGTGGGAGGCCGTCCAGTCGCTGGTCACCGACGTCGGCCTCGACGATCCCGAGGACTCGCAGGTCAACTGTTTGCTGGAGGCGCTCCGGGTAGCCCGGGATCTCCACGACGACCGCGAGGACTCGGTGGTGGCTGTGGTTTCCGGCGGAAGCGGCTCCCTGGTGGGTGCAGACCGGGCGCTGTCGGCGCAGGTCGACGACCTCATCGCGGAGTACGACCCGGATTCCGCGGTCGTCGTCATCGACTCCGCGGACGACGAACGGGTGGTCCCGGTGATCGAGAGCCGGGTCCGGGTCGACTCCGTCGACCGTGTGGTCGTCCGCCAGGCACACGACATCGAGTCGACCTACTACCTCCTGAAGCAGTTCCTGGCCGACGAGGAACTCAGGAGTACGGTACTCGTCCCGCTCGGCGCGACGCTGCTCCTGTTGCCGATCCTCCTGACCCAGTTTTCGACCGCGGTCGCGCTGGCGGGGCTGGCCGGACTTCTCGGCGCCGCCCTGCTGTACAAGGGGCTGGCGGTCGACGAGTTCCTCTCGGAGGTCCCCGAACGCGTCCGGTCGGCGCTGTACTCCGGCCGCGTGTCGGTTGTGACCTACGCCGTCAGCTTCGGGTTGGCGCTGGTCGGGGCGTTTCTGGGCGCGCTCGCGGTCAGCCCGCGGGCGGGCCCGGAGTCGGCGGTCGTCGGCGCGATGCAGTTCGTCTACAGCGCGGTGCCGTGGCTGGCGTTGGCCGCCCTGACAGCGAGCGCCGGCCGGCTGCTCGACGAGCTCATCGGGAGCGACGGGGTGAGCACCCCGTATCTGAACCTCCCGTTCGGCGTGGTCGCGCTGGGGCTCGTGGTCCGCGGCTTCGCCGGGTGGTTCCTCCAGCGGGAGTCGCTGCTCGCCGACCCGCAGGTCCTGAGCTACGCGGTGACGCCCCAACAGCGGCTCGCGGCGTTCATCGTGGCGGGGATCGTGGTGAGCCTCGTCGGCGTCAGGGTCGCCGCGAGCGTGAGCGGCGAGGCCCTGGAGGACACGGTCCAGAAGCAGTAGCCCGGCAGGTCGGGAGGCCGCTACGGCGTTCCGGCCCGGTACTCGCCGTGTTTGACGCCGATCGCGGCACAGATCGCCCCGAACACGAGCATCGACGGGGTCACCATCATCAGTACGACGGTCGTCGGCATAACGCTCGATGCGATCAGAGCAGCCGTCCCGACGGCGACCAACGCGATCAGGACGCCGGCGGTCGCTGGCAGCGTGAAGTCCATACATCCCCCGTACGGCCCGGGAGGACAAATCGGTTGTTGCCGACACCGACGCGCCGGCGATCGGGTGGGGTCGCCTCCCCCGGTACCGCAAGAAGGCTTATGTGTGCTCATCACCCACACACTTCCAGTCTCGGTCAATCGGATCGAGCGACCGTCCGCGCGCATCGTTCGCCGGGCTTCGATGTTCTGTTGGGCCGCGCCGTGTCGTCGCCGTCGTCCCGTGCGCCGCACCCCGTCCGTCACGCTGCGGTGGACGGGTACCCCACCGTCGGTGGGGGGTCGCTCCCCGAGACCCACAACAATGAACGGTGACAGAGCAACCCTCGAATCACTCAGTCGGCAGTACAAGGAGTCGGTGCCCGAAGACCTCCGGGAGGCGAAGTCCTTCGAGTGGTATCTGGACGCGGTGCACGAGGACCCCAGAATCGCCCGGAACGCCCACCAGCGCGTCGCGGACATGTTCGACCACTACGGAACGGACTACGACGAGGACGCCGGCGTGGTCGAGTACCGGATGGCGTCGGAGGACCCGCTCCACGACGGCGAAAACACCTTCTACGGACGGGAGGTCCACGAGTCGATCCACGAGTTCGTGAACAAGGTGAAGTCTGGCGCCCGGGGGCTCGGCCCCGAAAAACGGATCAAACTCCTCTTGGGTCCGGTGGGCTCCGGGAAGTCCCACTTCGATTGGATGGTGCGCCGGTATTTCGAGGACTACACCGCAACCGACGCCGGGCGCATGTACACCTTCCGGTGGACGGGCCTCGGCGACGTCATCCGGGGGCAGGACCCCGAGGACGACGTCGTGGTCTCGCCGATGAACCAGGATCCGCTGGTGTTGCTACCACAAGAGCAGCGCGACGGGGTCATCGAACGGCTCAACGAGCAGTTGGACGCCCCGTACACCATCCGGAACGACCAGACGCTGGACCCCGCCTCGGAGTTCTACCTCGACTCCCTGCTTGCCCACTACGACGACGACCTCCAGGCCGTCCTGGAGAACCACGTCGAGGTGGTACGGCTCGTCGCCTCCGAGAACAAGCGGCAGTGCGTCGAGACCTTCGAGCCGAAGGACAAGAAGAACCAAGACGAGACCGAACTCACCGGCGACGTCAACTACTCGAAGCTGGCGATCTACGGGGAGTCCGATCCCCGCGCGTTCGACTACGCCGGCGCGTTCTGCAACGCCAACCGCGGGCTGTTCTCCGGCGAGGAGCTGTTGAAGCTCCAGCGGGAGTTCCTCTATGACTTCCTGCACGCCTCCCAGGAGCAGACGATCAAGCCCAAGAACAACCCCCGGATCGACATCGACCAGGTGATCGTCGGGCGGACGAACATGCCCGAATACCGGGAGAAGAAGGGCGACGAGAAGATGGAGGCGTTCAACGACCGCACCAAGCGGATCGACTTCCCCTATGTGTTAGAGTACGACGAGGAAGCCGAGATCTACCGGAAGATGCTGCGGAACGCCGACGTCCCCGATATGCACATCGAACCCCACGCCTTGGAGATGGCGGGGCTGTTCGGCGTGCTCACCCGGATCACCGAGCCCGACGGCTCGGTCTCGCTGGTCCAGAAGGCGAAGGCGTATAACGGGGAAATCGACGAGAGCGACGACATCGACACCCGGAAACTCCGGGAGAACGGCGAGGAGTCCGCCGACATCGGCGAGGGGATGGACGGCGTCTCCGCGCGGTTCATCGGCGACGAGATCGCCGAGGCGATCATGGACTCCACGCACCGCGACCGGTCGTACCTCTCGCCGCTGTCGGTGTTCTCGCATTTCGAGGCCAACCTGGAGAACCACGGCGCGATCCCCGAGGACAACCTCGACCGGTACTACCGCTACCTCGAACTCGTCCGCGAGGAGTACAAGCAGCGCGCCATCGAGGACGTGCGGCACGCGCTGGCGTACGACTTAGAGGAGATCCAGCGGCAGGGCGAGAAGTACATGGACCACGTGATGGCGTACATCGACGACGACACCGTCGAGGACGAACTCACCGGCCGCGAACAGGAGCCCGACGAGACGTTCCTCCGGTCGGTCGAGGAGAAGTTGGAGATCCCCGAGGACCGGAAGGACGACTTCCGGCAGGAAGTCTCGAACTGGGTCTCCCGGCGCGCCCGCGACGGCACCTCCTTCGACCCGCAGGACAACGACCGGCTGCGGCGGGCGCTCGAACGGAAGCTCTGGGAGGACAAAAAGCACAACATCAACTTCTCGGCGCTCGTGAGCGCGAACGAACTCGACGACGACGAGCGAAGCGCGTGGATCGACGCCTTAGTCGACCAGGGCTACTCCCCGGAGGGCGCACGGGAGGTGCTCGAGTTTGCGGGCGCCGAGGTCGCAAAAAGCGAGCTCGAAGGGTGATGTGCCGATGACTTCCACCCCGGCACACCCCGCCCGCGAGTACGTCGATGCCGCCGACGAGCACCTCCGCGGCACCTACGAGGAGCCGATGAGCCTCGCGGAGTACGTCGACGCGGCGTTCGAGCGGCCGTCGATCGCGGCCCACGCCTCGAAGTACCTCCTCGATGCCATCGAGTCGAAAGGGACCCGAACGGTACTGGAGGAGGGCGAAACCAGGGAACGGTACCGGTTCTTCGACGACCCCGAGAACGACGGGGAACACGCCGTCCTCGGCAACACCGAGGTCCTGAACCGGTTCGTCGACGACCTCCGGACGATCGCGGCCGAGCGCGGCAAATCCGAGAAGATCCTGTGGTTCGACGGCCCCACGGCCACCGGCAAGTCCGAACTCAAGCGGTGTCTCGTCAACGGCCTGCGGGCGTACTCGAAGACCGACGCGGGGCGGCGCTACACCGTCGAGTGGAACGTCGCCGCCGCCAACGACACCCGGGGGCTGTCCTACGGCGGGGAGACCACCGGGACCGACCGCGAGTCGGACTGGTACGAAAGCCCCGTCCAGTCGCATCCGCTGTCGGTGTTCCCACCGGACGTGCGCGAGGACCTGCTCGACGCGCTCAACGACGGCTCCGACGACCACGTGCCGGTGTCTGTGACCGAGGAGCTCGACCCCTTCTCCCGGGAGGCGTACGACCACCTCGAGGAACTGTACCGCCGGAACGGCACCCACGACCTGTTCTCTGCGGTCACCGATCCCTCCCACCTCAGAGTGAAGAACTACGTCGTCGACGTCGGCCGGGGGATCGGGATCCTCCACTCCGAGGACGACGGTACTCCGAAGGAGCGGCTCGTCGGCTCGTGGATGCCGGGGATGCTGCGGGAACTCGACTCCCGCGGCCGCAAGAACCCCCAGGCGTTCAGCTACGACGGCGTGCTCTCGCAGGGCAACGGCCTGCTTACTATCGTCGAGGACGCCGCCCAGCACGCCGACCTGCTCCAGAAGCTGCTGAACGTCCCCGACGAGGGGCGGGTGAAGCTCGACAAGGGGATCGGGATGGACGTCGACACCCAGTTGCTCATCATCTCGAACCCCGACCTCGACGCCGAACTCGATCAGTACGCCGACCGCAACGGCCGCGACCCGCTGAAGGCGCTGAAGCGCCGGCTCGACAAACACGAGTTCCGGTATCTCACCAACGTCTCCCTGGAAGCGCAGCTGATCCGCCGGGAGCTCACCGACGAGACCGCGGTCTGGGACGTCGAAAGCGAGGAGGAACTCGGCGAACGGGTCCGCGCCCCGCTCGTCGTCGACGTCCGCGGCAGCGACGGGACGGTCCGGACCCGGGAGCTCGCGCCGCACACCGTCGAGGCCGCCGCGATGTACAGCGTCCTCACCAGGCTCGACGGCGAGGACGTGCCCGCCGGCTACGACCTCCTCGACAAGGCGCTTCTGTTCGATTACGGCTACATCCAGGAGGGCGACACCCGGACCACCATCGACGACGTCGGGTTCGACGCCGTCGACGAGGGGCTCCACGGCATCCCGGTGACGTACACTCGCGACATCATCGCGGACCTGTTGCACGCCGAGACCGACCGGTGGCACCCCGACCTCGACGTCGGCGGCGTGGTGCTCCCCGGCGACGTGCTCGACGCGATGGCCGAGGGGCTGACCGACGCGCCGGTGTTCTCCCGCTCGGAACGGGCGGAGTACGAGGACCGGGTGACGCTCGCAAAGGAACACGTCCTCGACAGACAGGAGGCCGACGTGTTGGCGGCGCTGCTCGCAGAGCGGTCGGTCGAACGCGAGACCGTCGCCGAGTACGTCGAACACGTCTACGCGTGGGACTTCGACGAGCAGGTCGAGACCGAACGGGGGCCGGTCGACCCCGATCCGCTGTTGATGAAGCTGTTCGAGACCGAACAGCTCGGGCGGTTCGACGAGACGGACTACCTGGAGAACCAGCCCACCGAGGCGGTCAAGACGTTCCGGCGGGAGAAGGTCATCACCGCGCTGAACCGCTACGCGTGGCGCAACCGCGACGAGGGGTTCACCGTCGACGACGTCGACCTCTCGGCGATCCCGGTGATCCGGTCGGTGCTGGACACCCACGACTGGGACGACGTCCGGCGGCTCTACGAGGACTTCGACCCCGCACAGTGGGACGACCCGCCGGAGAACACCGAAACCGAGCGGCTGAAGGAACAGACCATCGACGAGCTCGTCGATCGGGGGTACACCCCCGCCTCGGCGGAGCTCACCAGCCGAACGGTGATGCGGGAGGTGCGCCACCGATGGGACTGAGAGAGGACCTCGAACGGTTCCGGGAGATCGGCGAGGAGCGCCGCCAGGACCTCCAGGACTTCATCCGGTACGGCGACCTCAGCGGCTCCGACTCCGATCGGGTCGAGATCCCGATCAAGGTGGTCGACCTGCCGGAGTTCACCTACGACCGCCTCGACCGCGGCGGGGTCGGGCAGGGCCAGGGCGACACCCCCGACGTGGGCCAGCCCATCGGCGAGCCCGAACCCGGCGACGGCGACGACGGTGACGACGGCGACGAGGAGGGCGAGCCCGGCGAGGAGGGCGGCGAGCACGGCCACTACGAGATGGACCCCGAGGAGTTCGCCGAGGAACTCGACGAGGCGCTGGGGTTAGATCTCGAACCGAAGGGCAAGGAGGTCGTCGAGGAGATCGAGGGCGACTTCACCGACGTCACCCGCACCGGGCCCAACTCCACGTTGGACTTCGAGCGGCTGTTCAAACAGGGGCTCAAGCGGAAGCTCGCCACCGACTTCGACGAGAGGTTCGTCCGCGAGGCGATGCGGGTCGACGGCGAGACACCGCAGTCGGTCTACCGGTGGTGTCGCGAGAAGCGGATCCTCGTGTCGCTGTCGTGGATCGAGTCCGAGTGGGACGAGATCCCCGACGACGAGCGCGGCCGGTGGGACTCGTTCGCGGAGATGGAGGAGAGCGTCGACCGCGACAACGCGGCCCAGCGGATCAGGCGGGAGGGGATCGAGCAGATCCCGTTCCGACGGGACGACGAGCGGTACCGCCACCCCGAGATCGAGGAGAAAAAGCGGAAGAACGTGGTCGTGGTCAACATCCGCGACGTGTCGGGGTCGATGCGGGAGACGAAACGCGAACTCGTCGAGCGGACGTTCACGCCACTGGATTGGTATCTCCAGGGGAAGTACGACAACGCGGAGTTCGTCTACATCGCCCACGACGCCGACGCCTGGGAGGTCGACCGCGAGGAGTTCTTCGGCATCCGCTCGGGCGGCGGCACCCGGATCTCCAGCGCCTACGAACTCGCCCAGGAGATCCTCGAGGAGGCGTATCCCTGGTCGGAGTGGAACCGCTATGTCTTCGCCGCGGGCGACTCCGAGAACTCCTCGAACGACACCACGGAGAACGTGATCCCCCTAATGAGAGGGATCGACGCCAACCGTCACGCCTACGTCGAGACCCAACCCGGCGGCACCGCGATCAACGCCACGCACGCCGAGGAGGTCGAGCGTGCCTTCAACGACACCGACGACGTCGTCGTCGCGTCGGTCGGCGCGCCCGAGGACGTGACCGACGCCATCTACGAGATCCTCCGGTCGCGGTCGACGGCGACGCCCGCGGGAGGATCCTAACCATCGCATACCACAGACTATGACCAACAGACTACGACGTTTCAGGCGCGCGGCACGAACCGAGGCCGACCGGCTGGAGGAGCCGGTGACTGAGGCCGCCGCGCTCGCCCGGAAGCTCGGACTCGACCCGTACCCGGTGAACTACTGGGTGGTCGATCACGACGAGATGAACCAGCTCATCGCCTACGGCGGGTTCCAGCGCCGCTACCCCCACTGGCGGTGGGGAATGGCCTACGACCGCCAGCAGAAGCAAGACCAGTTCGGAATGGGGAAGGCCTTCGAGATCGTCAACAACGACGACCCGAGCCACGCGTTCCTCCAGGAGTCGAACACGCTGGCCGACCAGAAGGCGGTCATCACCCACGTCGAGGCCCACGCCGACTTCTTCCGGAACAACGAGTGGTTCAGCCGCTTTGCGGGCGACGGCGAGTTGGACGCCGCCGCGATGTTGGAACGCCACGCCGAGACCATCCAGCGGTACATCGACGACGCCGACATCGACCGCGAGGACGTCGAACGGTTCGTCGACGCCGTCACGTGTCTGGAGGACACGATCGACCAGCACCGGCCGCTCTCCGACGATCCCGACACCGAACGGGCCGAGCCGGAGGACCTCCGGGACCGACTCGACGGGATGGACCTCTCGGCGGACGTGCAAAGCGAGGTCTTCGACGACGAGTGGCTCGACGAACTCGCGGAGGCGGAGGCGGCCGCAGCCGATCTCGACCGCCCGCGGACCGACGTCTTGGGGTTCCTCCAGGAGCACGGGATGGTCTACGACGAGGAGGCCGGCGAGGCCGTCGAGATGGAATCCTGGCAGCAGGACGTCCTCGACTTGCTCCGACGGGAGGCGTACTACTTCGCCCCACAGAAGATGACCAAGACGATGAACGAGGGGTGGGCGGCCTACTGGGAGTCGCTGATGATGGGCGAGGAGCGCTTCGCGGGCACCGACGAGTTCCTCACCTACGCCGACCACCAGGCGCGGGTGCTCGGGTCGCCCGGGATGAACCCCTACAAGCTCGGGAAGGAGCTGTGGGAGTACGTCGAAAACACCGAGAACCGCCGGGAGGTGGCGGACAAGCTCCTCCGCGTCGAGGGGATCACCTGGCGGAACTTCCACGACGCCGTCGACTTCGAGCGGGTCCAGTCGCTGCTCGAACCCGCACCCGAGATCGATACGGTCCGGAGCGACACCCTGGAGGAACTCGCCGCGCTGCCCGAGGGCGACCCGCGGGTCGACTGGGAGACGCTCGACCGGGTGCTGTCGGACCCGGCGGCCGTCGACGTCGACCGCTATCCCTGGAAGGTGCTGACCTACGAGGGGCTGGCCGAGCGGCATTTCTCCCTGGTGAAACCCCAGAACCGTGGGTTCCTCCGGGCGATCCAGCGGTCGGAACTCGAAGGGCTCTCCAGGTATATGTTCGACGACGACAAGTACGCGGACGTCGAGGCCGCGATCGCCGACGTCGACCGCGCGGCCGGCTGGGATCGGATGCGCGAGGTCCGGGAGAGTCACAACGACGTGACGTTCGTCGACGCGTTCCTCTCCCGGGAGTTCGTGACGGACAACGACTACTTCACCTACGAGTACACCCGGTCGACCGGCGACTTCCGCGTGGCGTCGGTCGACCCCGACGACGTGAAAAAGAAGCTGCTGTTGCAGTTCACCAACTTCGGGAAGCCCACGATCGCGGTGTTCGACGGCAACTTCGAGAACCGGGGCGAACTCCTCCTCGGCCACCGCTACAACGGGGTGATGCTCGACATCGACGAGGCTCGCGACGTCTTAGAGCGGGTTCACGAGCTGTGGGGCCGCCCGGTGAACCTGATGACGATCCGGAAGGAGTACGACGACCACGACGTCGAGGTGGCGCGGCGCCGCAACCGCGAACCCGAGCCGACCGAGCGCGGCGTCCGGATCCGGTACGACGGCGACTCCTTCTCGGAGTTCGACCTCGATTCCGACTTGGAGGAGCGGATCCAGGCGACGGACGTGGACTACGACACGAAGCCCGACGAGTGGCTGTCGTAGCCGGCGGATCGTCCCGCGGCCGCTGACGGCCGGCCGTTATCGGCCGCCGGTCACGGGCGGGAACATCGCGAGTTCGTCGCCGTCCTCGATCGGCTCCGTCGGGGCGGTCGGCGAGCCGTTCCGCATCAGATTGACGTCGTCAGCGAGGGCGTCGCCGTCGAATACGCGCCCTCTGAGCCCCGTCGATTCCGCGAGCAGCGCGTCGATCGCGTCGCCGACGGTGCCGTCGGCCTCGACGGAGACGGTGTGTTCCCGTCCCTCCGCGACCTCGGCGAGATCAGCGAACAGCCGCCAGGTGACCGTCTTCATGTTCAACGGTCGCACACCGGCGGAGTTGATACTGTCGGTTACGGGCGTCGCGGGAGTCGACGCCCGGGGATGGAGATCCCGGTGAAGTATTTGAACGCGATCAGCGCGGGCACCAACCCGGTGAGGACGCCCAGGGAGATCCCGTAGAGGATCTCGACGGGGAGTGCAGCCATCGGCGTGCCGTCTCGGGGCGCCGCTTACCGTTGTCCCTGTGGGACGGCCCGTGGTCGTTTCCGCCGGACGTTGATCGGTGGGGACCGCAGCAGTCGTTCCGTCCCCGCCGGAGGCAGCGCCACTCGGGCCGTGGGTCGTCTCCCGAGGGATATATATCCGTACCGTCCGGTATTAGCAAGCCATTAATCCGGCAGGAGGCATAGACCTGATGAGAGCGCGGACGGCTGGCGGCGTCCGTACGACACGCAAGATGGTTCCGAAACCCGAATTCAGCGCGGCAGTAGAGCAGGCTCATACCCGGATCGACAGCACGGCGTACGACGACATCTACATCGTCGGCGACGTACACGGGAGCCGGACCGCCCTGGAGTCGCTGCTCTCGACGCTCGAACTCGGCGCCGCCGACCTCGTTATCCTCGTCGGGGACCTCGTCCGTAAGGGCCCCGACAGCCCTGGCGTGATCGATCTGGTTCGTGACGACGACCGGCTGGTGAGCGTCCGCGGGAACAACGAGGCGAAGATCCTCCGGGGAGAGAAGGAACCGGGGTGGCTCCGTGACGGCGACACGGCGTATCTCGCGTCGTTACCGGTGGTCGTGTCCTTCGACGACGCCGTCGTCGTTCACGGCGGGATCGATCCCACCCGTACGCTGTCGGATCACACTGTCGAGGAGCTCCTGACGATGCGCTCGCCGCTGGGATCGGGGTACGACGGCCCGTTCTGGTACGAGGATTACAGCGGACCGTACCGCGTTTTCTTCGGCCACACCGTCCACGAGCGTCCCGTCGACCGCGAGTACGCTGTCGGCCTCGATACGGGATGCGTGTACGGCGGCCAGCTTACGGCCTACGACTACCGCCGCGGGCGGTTCGTCACGACAGACCCGACGGCGACACATCAGGACCGGAGCGACGACAAGATCGCGGCGGTACAGTAGTCGGTGGCAGGGTTCCGTACGGGATGTCGGGTCGACCTACGCGTCCGTCGCGTCTGTGTCGTCTGCCCCGTCCGTCCCGCTCGGTCCCTCGACACCCTCATCGGGAGCCGGATCGGCGTCGGTCGGGTCAGTGGCGTCGCCCGAATCGGCGTCAGGACTGGTATCAGAGGAACCTGCCGCGTCCGTGGCTGGCCCCGCCCGTGCCTCTGTTGGTTCGATCAGGAGCTCCTCGTCGATCTGATCGGCGTCGACGACCATCCCCGGGCCGTACCCCCGGTCGAGCGCGGCGTCGGCCGCCCGCATCAGGATCTCCTGGACGTCCCGGACCGGCTCCTCGCCCGGCGTGACCTGCTCGTAGCTCCCGTCGGACTGCATCTCCCACCGCCGCCGGTTGTCCGACAGCGACGCTTCGAGCACGAACCGGAGCTGTTCTCTGAGCTCCACGGTTTCGACGGGCGTGACTGCCTCGACCCGGTTGTCGAGGTTGCGCGTCATCCAGTCGGCCGAGCCGAGGAGCCACTCGGGGTCGCCGGCGTTCTCGAAGTAGAAGATCCGAGCGTGTTCGAGGAACCGGCCCACGATCGAGTGGACCCGGACCGTCTCGCTCAGTCCCTCGATCCCGGGGCGGAGCCGGCAGATGTCCCGGACGATCAGATCGATCTCGACGCCCGCCATCGACGCCCGGTACAGCTCCTCGACCATCTTCGGGTCCTCGAGCCCGTTGACCTTCACCACGATCCGGGCCCGCCGGCCGTTGCGGGCGTGCTCGGCCTCGCGTCGCACCATCCGGGTGAACCGCTCGCGCATCGTGACCGGGGCGATCAGCAGCTTCCGGAACCGGTCGTCGAGCGTCGGCCCGGTGAAGAAGTTGAACACCTTGGTGAGATCCTGGCCGATGTCGCGGTCGGCGGTCAAAAGCCCCAGGTCTGCGTACCCCTTCGCGGTCTCGGAGTGGTAGTTGCCGGTCCCGACGTGGGAGTACAGTTCCACGCCGTTTTCCTCCTGGCGGACGACCAGGGCGGTCTTGGTGTGGGTCTTCAATCCGACGGTGCCGTAGGCGACGTGGATCCCCTCCTCTTCGAGTTGGCGGACCCACTCCAGGTTGTTCCGCTCGTCGAACCGGGCTTTGAGTTCGACCATCACCGCCACCTGCTTGCCGGCGTCGGCGGCGTCGATGAGGCTCCCGATCACCTTCGAGTCGCTGGCGGTCCGGTAGATCGCCGCCTTCACCGCGAGCACGTCGGGATCGTTCGCGGCCGCGTCGAGGAACCGCTGGACGGTCCCCTCGAAGGAGTGATACGGATGGTGCGCCAGGATGTCCCCCTCGCGGATCTCGTCGAAGATGTCCGTCCCGTTGGCGTCGCCCGCGGAGGGTTTCAGCCGCGGGTGTGGGCGCGGGGTCCACGGCCGAAGCTTCAGCTCCGGCCGGTCGAGGTCGACCAGCGCGAAGAAGTCCTCGAAGTCGATCGGCCCCTCCCGGTAGAAGACCTCGCGGTCGTCCACGTCGAGGTGTTCCTTCAGGATCGACACCGACCGCTCCGGCATATCCGCATCGACTTCGAGCCGGACGACCGTGGCGAACCGGCGCTGTTCGAGCACCTCCTCCACCATCTCGATGAGGTCCTCGGCGACCTCCTGGTTCCGGCGGACCTCGGCGTTCCGGGTCACCCTGAACTTCGAGACGTCGACGATGTCGATGTCCGGGAGGAGCATATCGAGGTTGGCCTCGATCAGGTCCTCCAGCAGGACGTACTCCTCGGTCCGGCCGGGTACCCCGACCAGCCGCGGCTGGTTCGGCGGGATCTTGATTCGAGTGAACGTGGGCTCGCCGCTGCCGTCCTCCGAGAGTACCGCCAGCGACAGCGAGAGGTTCGAGATGAACGGAAACGGGTGTGCGGGGTCGAACGCCAGCGGCGTGAGCGTCGGTAACACCGACTCCTCGAACTGCTCCCGGAGTCGCAAGCGGACGTCCTCCGGCAGGTCCTCGGGGTTCTGGATCCGGATTCCCGCTTCCGCGAGCGTCGGCCTCAGCGTCGTCTCCCAGTACTCCGATTGCTTCCGGAACAGCGGTCGCACGGCGTCGAGCACCTCGCGCCACTGCTCTTTGGGGGTCCGACCGTCCGGCGTCCGGTCGGTGATCCCCGCGTCGATCTGCTGTTTCAGCCCGCCCACGCGTTTCATGAAGAACTCGTCGGTGTTCTTGGTGAAGTACGCGAGAAACCGCAGCCGCTCCAGGGGTGGATTGCGGTCGTCCATCCCCTCGTGGAGCACCCGCTCTTGGAGGGCAAGCTCCGAGAGCTCGCGGTTGAGGTAGTACTCGGAGTCCGTTGGGTCGGGATCGGAGTCGGTCATACGCGCGTCCCCACTCGGTTCGGTGTCGTCGAGTCCGTCGCAGTCATACCTAACTGTGACGGGCGGGGGCCAAGCGGCTGCATCAGTAGATCAGCTCCGGGTCGCTGTCGACCGCATAGAGGGTTCTGGCGGCGATGTTGACGCCGTGGTCGGCGATCCGTTCGAGATCCCGGACCGTGAGGAGAACGCGGGAGACATCGTTGAGGACCGCCTCGACGTCCCAGGCGCCGCCGTCGTCGCCGTCGGCCGACCGCTCCCGGATGAGTTCCCGGACCACCCGCTGGCCCGCGGTGTGACACAGCGTGTCGATCTCGTCGTCGCGGGTGGCGATCTCCCGGCACGCCGCGGCGTCGCTCTCGACGTACGCGTCGATTGCGTCGGCGACGAGGTCGGATGCGCGCCGTCCGATGTGTGTCAGATCCATATCCGGGAGGTACCGGTCGTCGGCATCGCGGACGTAGCCCGCCAGGTTCGCGGCTAGGTCGCCGACGCGTTCGAGATCGGTGAGGATCTTGAACGACGCCGCAACGAACCGGAGGTCGCTCGCGACCGGCTGCTGGAGCGCGAAGAGATCGATGCACGCGGATTCGAGTTCGAGATACAGCTGATTGACGTCGTCATCACCGCCGGCCACCGCCGCGGCGGCGTCGGCGTCGCCGGAATCGAGCGCCGCGAGCGCCTGGTCAAGCCGGTCTACCACCAGCTCGCCCATCTCCGCGACGTCGGAACGCAGCGCGTTGAGGGACGCCTGGAAGTCACGCCGCGTCATCCGCTACCCGAACTTCCCGGTGATGTAATCCTCGACCCGCTCGCTCCGTGGGTTCTCGAACACCTGGTCGGTGTCGCCGTACTCCACGAGTTCGCCGCCGGTGAGGAACACGGCCGTCTGGTCGGAGATCCGTGCGGCCTGCTGCATATTGTGGGTGACGATGACGACCGTGTACTCCTGGCTGAGGTCGTCGATGAGATCCTCGATCTTCGCGGTCGCGATCGGATCCAGCGCCGACGCCGGCTCGTCCATCAGGATGACCTCCGGGTCGACGGAGAGACACCGGGCAATGCAGAGCCGCTGTTGTTGGCCGCCCGAAAGCCCGAGGGCGTTGTCGTCGAGCCGGTCGTGGACCTCGTCCCACAGCGCCGCGTCGCGGAGACACCGCTCGACCAGTTCCTCGCGGGCCTCCTCGTCGCTGCGACCGAGCAGCCGGGCTAAGAGTCCGGTGTTGATGTCGCCGTGCTTCTCCGGGCCGTAGGCGACGTTCTCGCGGATCGACTTCGGGAACGGGTTCGGCGACTGGAACACCATCCCGACCCGCTTGCGGAGCTCCACGAGGTTGACGCCGTCCTGGTAGATCTCCTCGCCGTCGAGCGTCACCGACCCGTCGATCCGGGCGCTGCTCACCCGGTCGTTCATCCGGTTGAGACACCGGAGGAACGTCGATTTGCCGCAGCCCGACGGCCCGATCAGTGCGGTCACGCTCTTCTCGGGGATCTCCATCGAGACGCCGTCGAGCGCGTGGTCGTCCCCGTAGTAGACGTCGAGATCCTCGACGCCGAGCTTCGTCGGGCCCGCGAAGGAGTACTCGCGCCACTCCTCGCGAACCAGTTCGTCGGTCTCGCCGGTCGTCGTCTCCACGGCGTCTGCGGTTTCGGTTGTTGTCTCCACGGTGTCTTCTGTCTCACTCGACATTTGTGTGGTCTCACTCATAGTTGAGTCGCCTCCGGAAATAGTACCGTGCTCCGATCCCGATCGCGTAGAACGACAGCACGACCAGGAGCAGCACGAACGCGGTCGCCCACTGGAACTGCTCCGGCGAACTGACGGTGTCGCCCAGCCCGACGCCCGCAGTGATCAGGGCGTACAGTTGGAACGGCAGCGCGGTCGTCGCCTGGAGGAGTTCGGGGTTGGCGACGAACGGCGGGCTCGAAACGAACTCGAAGCCGCCGATGACGTCCGCGGTCTGTCCGCCGGGGACGAACGTACCGCCGGTCATCGTCAGCAGGATCGGGGCCGTCTCGCCGGCGATCCGGCCGACGCCGAGGATGACGCCGGTCACGACGCCGGGCAGCGCGGCCGGGACCACCACGCTCCGGATGGTCTGCCACTTCGAGACCCCCAGCGCCGCACTCGCGTCGCGGTACTCGTCGGGGACAGCCAACATCGCCTCGCGGCTCGTGATCAACACCAGCGGGAGTAACATAAACCCGAGCGTCAGCATCCCGGAGATCAGCGACTTGTTGCCGCCGAACCGCGGCACCAGGAAGGCGAACCCGAACAGCCCGAACACGATGCTCGGCGTGCTCCACAGTCCGTTCGTCGCCACCTCGACGACCTGCGTGAACCGGCCGCGTTCGGCGTACTCGGTGAGGAAGATCGCCGCGCCGACGCCCAGCGGGACCGCGAACAGCACCGCGCCGATCACCAGCCAGATCGTCCCCGCGATCGCGGGCAGGACGCCCTGGAAGTCGTTGAGTAGCGCCACGCCGTTCATCACGAACGGGAGCGAAACGGGAAGCGACACGCCGAAGACCGCCGGGCCGACCCCGGGACCGACCTCGGCGCCGGTGAACAGCCCCGGCAGCCCTTTGAACGTGGTAAACGCCAACAGCAGGAACAGCACGCCGACGATCGAGCCGGCGTTCAGGTAGATCAGCAGGTACGCCCCCATCCGCCGGCCGCGGGCGCCGAAGCCGCCGTAGGCCTTCGCCGCCGCCCACCCGGTGAGGAGCGCACAGAACAGCGTTCCGACGGGGATCACGAACTCCGCGGTCAGCGACGCCTGCTGCTCGAAGTTCAGGTTCCAGACCCAGGCGGGGCCGATGGCGCCGGTGAGGTAGGCCGCGCCGGTCAGGAGGCTGACTGCGCCAGCGGGGACTGTCGAGCCGATGTCCTCGCGCGGAACGGCCGTGATGGCGAAGGCCGCGCCGCCGACGAGGAGGGCCGCGACGGCCGAGCCGATACCGCCGAGTCCGAGCACCTGGGCCGCAACGGACCCGCCGATCACGACCCAGACGACCGAGAATGCCGCCGCCGCGACGAGGCCGGCGCTCTCGCTTGGCTGCGTTTCGACGATGCCCAGATACGAGCCGACGCCGAAAACGACCACGGCACCGCCGAGGAGGAGCAACACGCCGCCGAGCAGCGCCACGACCGGGACGCCGCCGATCGGGTCGCTGATCGTGACGACCTCGAAGAGGGCCGTAAGCGCGAGCACAAAGAGCAGCGCCGCGAGCCCGACAGCGACCGCCGCGACCGCGTTCGCCCGGGAGGTATCGCGGCTGACGAGCCGGGTCTCGGCTGCACCCGCCATCAGTTCTCACCCCCGAGCTTGCGGCGCATCCGCCACTCGATGTACTGCGATCCGATCGAGATGACGAGGACGGTGATGAAGAGGATCACGCCCGCCGCGAACAGCGCGTCCATCTGGAGCCCGTCGGCCTCGCCGTAGTTGTTCGCGATGAGCGAGGTGAGAGTCGCTTGGCCGTAGAAGGCGTTGTACAGCGGCTTGGTCAGCTGCGGAACCCCGCGGAGCATCACCGTCGCTGCCATCGTCTCGCCGATCGCGCGGCCGACACCCAGCAGAACCGCGGCGGAGACCCCCGAGAACGCCGCCGGGATCGTGATCGACGTCATCGTCTGCCAGTCTGTGGTCCCCATCGCCAGCGACCCGCTTTTCATCGACTCCGGAACGCTACTCAGCGCGTCCTCGGCGACCGAAACGACCGTCGGCAGCGCCATCAGCCCGACGATGATCCCGACGAACAGGTACGAGCCCTGGCCCGTCGTCCGGAACTGGTCGGCCGCCCACGGGCCAAGGATCGTGAACCCGATGAAGCCGTAGACGATCGACGGAATCCCGGCGAGGATCTCCACGCCCGGTTTGACGATCTCACGGACCGTCGAGGGCGCGATCTCCGAGAGGAACAGCGCCGCCGACACCCCGAGCGGCGCCGCGACTGCGGTCGCGATGGTCGTCACCATCACCGTGCCGTGGATCATCGGCACCATCGAGTACCGGATGGGCGGCGACACCGCGTCCCAGTTCGGCTGGATGAACATCCGGAGCCCCGGGACGGTCACGCCGAAGACGGTGGCGCTCTCGTAGACGAACACCGGGATCGCCTCCACGAAGATGAACAGCGTGATCAAAAGCAGAATGAGGATCGTCGAGACCGTCATCGAGAGGGTCAGCATCCGCGCGGTCAGCCCTTGGTAGCTCAGCCACCCGTACCCGGCCGCGACGATGAACACGGCGAAGGGGACGACCGTGAGCGGCGAGACGAGCAGGAAGCCGACGAGCGCCGACACCAGCGCGACCGTCATCACGCCGACCGTCGCCACCGCAGCGGACTCCTGATCGCTGACGAAGCCCGACAGTCGCCGCCACCGTCGCGTGAGCGCGTTGCGCGCGGCGAGCATCCGTGTGCCGATCATCGTGTGCGTGTCTCCGTGTTTGGTGTATGTATCAACAAAGTGAATACGAGCCCGGGAGTGGAGTTACGCCTGGTCCGGCAGCTTCCCCGATTCGGCCTCGATGTCCTTCGTTGGCAGCGGAATGTAGTTGTTCTGCTCAACGAACACCTGCTGGCCGAACGTGGTCAGGAACATGTTCAGGAATGCGCCTTCACGCATATCGGTCCCGCTCGGGGTGTCCTCCGTGATCAGCGTGTACATGTGGAGGTCGCGGTTGAGCGGGTAGGCGCTGTCGAAGATGGTGTTCTCGGCGTCCTTGTCGGGTTCGTAAACCGTGCCGTCGAAGTCGATCGCGATCGGCTGGACGGTGTCACTCGTGAACGCCAGCGCCATATACGCGATCGCGCCGTCGTTGTTCGAGACGGCCTCGGCGACCTGCTGGTTCTGGCCGAACCGCGAGTCGACGCCCGACATCGACGCCTCGGCGTCGCCCAGCATGTTCAGCCGGAAGGCGGTGTCCGTCCCGGACCCCTCGGCGCGGCCGATGACGAAGATCTCCTGGTCGGGACCGCCGACCTCCGACCAGTTTGTGATCTCGTCCTGGTAGATCGCCCGGATCTGCTCGCCGGTGAGCTGTGTGACGCCGGCGTCGTAGATGTCGCTGCTCACGACGACCGGCTGGCCGTCGCGGCCGACGACGTGGTCGACGTACTGCTCCGACGCCTCCTCCTCGCTGATTCCGAGTTCCGCAGTGATCGGCCCCGAGGAGTTGCCGATGTCGACGAGCCCGTCACGAACCGCCTTACACCCGGTCCCGGAGTGGCTCAGGCTCACGGTCGTCGGGTACGGGGGATCCGAGCGCTGGTTCGTGGGCTCGAACCCGTACAGCCCCGCGAAGTAGTCCGCGAGGTTCTGGTCGGTGTCGAGTTCGTCCCAGCCCGGGACGGTGCTCTCGTCGTTCGAGCCCCAGTACTCGCCGTCGCTCGGCGGCGCGTTCGCGTTCCAGTAGGAACTCCCCTTGTTCGAGATGGGGTAGACCGTCGAGGACCCCTCCGCTGTGAGGAGACTCGAACTGCTCCCACCGGAGTCGTCGCCACCCGAACTGTCCCCGCCGTCCCCCGACGAACAGCCCGCCAGTCCGGCGGCGCCGATCGCTCCCGACGTGACGAGGAACTTCCGCCGTGTTACGCGCGTTCCGTCCGCGTTAGCCTCAGACATCACCTGCGGATACCCCGGAATCGATTAAATCGGTTTATATTACCCCTATCGTCTGCTCCGGCGTCCCGCATAGCGGTCCCGAGTTGTTCGGTGGGTACCGGGGACCCACATAGTGCTATATACCGCTCGGGATGACACTCGTCTCCGAGGGACGCCACTTACCAAGAGCTACAGTGGGGAGGCGCGGACCACGGGGTATGAACACCGAACGGACCGGGGGCGTCACCGTCGCCGACGTGGTCGAGGCCGTCGACGGAGCCGACCCGGCCACCGTCCGGGACGCGCTCGAACCGGTGACCGACGACGGGGCGGTCAGTCGCGACGCGGTCGAGGCGACCGTCTCCGACGTCTCGAAGCTCCTCGCCACGGCCGAGACGCGGATCGAACTCGCCGGGGACGCCTACGCCGACGCCGTCGCGGCCGCCGACCCGGTGGCGGACGTGCCGACGGTCCGGGCGCGGCTGGACGCGCTGGGCGAGCGGCTGTCGGAAGTCGAATCACGGGTCCCCGACCTCCGCCCGAACCTGTCGGTCCCCGAGGACGTACAGCAGCGGTCCGTTGCCGCCTACGAACTGGCCGTGGAGATCAGGGAGATCGTGGTGACCGCACGGGAGGCAATCGAGGCGGCCGACGACCTCTCGTTCGACGCCGAGCAGTTCGAGTCGTGGGCCACCCGACCCGACCGCCGATACGACGAGTTCGCCGACGACGTGGAGGTGGTGACGGAGTCGGCGGCGGAGCTCGAAACGGCAGCGGTCGGGCTCGATGACGCCGACGCCCCCGCGGTTCGGTGGGCGGACGCGACGATGCGAGCCCGGGTCGTGTCGCTTCTGGCTGCGGACCTCCGTTCGGAACTTCGGGATCTCCGGGCGATCGCCGACCGCACGGACGACCCGTTCCGTGCCGGCCTCGATTCGGACCTCCGGGCGGCCGAGGAGCAAATCGCCGAGGCCGAATCGCTGCTGGCGACGCGGGCCGACCCGGCGTGGCAGGCCGAGTTCGGGGACGAAATCGCCGCCGTCGAGGCCGCCCTCGACGCGTTCGAGCCCCCCGTCGAGTGGGGCGCCGTCGACCGGCTGCTGGCGGACCACAGACCCCAGCGGGCGGGCGAGGGCGCAGAATAGCGACGGACGCGGGTTACGCCGTCAACTCGTCGAACAGCGCGACCACCCGCTCCTCGATGTCGTCGCGGATCGGACGCACCGCCTCGAGGTCCCGCTCGCCGGGGTCCTCGAGCGCCCAGTCCCGGACGTCGACGTCGTCGCCGACGGTCCCCACGTCGAGGGTCGAACAGCCCATCGTGGCCACGACGTCACAGGAGCGAAGCTCCCGTTCGGTGATCGCCCGCGGGGTGCGGTCGGCGAGGTCGATCCCGACCTCCTGCATCGCCTCGACCACGACGTCGTGGACGGCGTCGGCGGGGTCGGTGCCGCCGGTCAGGATCGTTACGTCGTCGAGCCCCCGTCGGCGAACCTCGCGCTCGGCGAACGCTGTGGACATCTGGGAACGCCCGGCGTTCCGGACGCAGATAAACGCGATACGGGTCGGGGTTGGTGAGTCAGTATCGTGTGTCATCCGTGTGGATCAGTCGTCGGTCGTCGGATCGGGAGCCGGTGTGGAGCCGTCGCCGCGGCCGGCCCAGTCGTACCGCCGCTGGAAGTACAGCGCCACGTTCACCAAGGCGAGCAGCACGGGCACCTCGATCAGCGGCCCGACCACGGTGGTAAAGGCGACCCCGGAGCCGACCCCGAACACCGCGACCGCGACCGCGATCGCGAGTTCGAAGTTGTTCGACGCCGCAGTGAACCCGATCGCGGTCGTCGTGGAGTAGTCCGCGCCGATGCCCCGTCCCATCCCGAAGCTCACCAGGAACATCACCACGAAGTAGATCGTGAGTGGGACGGCGATCAGGAGTACGTCGCCCGGGGAAGCGAGGATGCGGCCGCCCTGGGTGGCAAACATCACGATCACGGTAAACAGCAGCGCGACGAGGGTGAGGGGGTCGATCCGCGGGACGAACGCCTCGTCGTACCAGGTCTCGCTTTTCACGCGTGTGCCGACGTATCGGCTCAGGAACCCGGCGGCGAAGGGGATGCCGAGGAAGATCACGATCGCCTCGAACACCTGCGTCGGCGTGATATCGAAGGTAGTGATCCCCGCAACGAGCGACTCCATCCCCAGAAGCGGGGGCAAAAACAGCGCGAAGAACCAGACGTACACGCCGTAGGTGACGATCTGAAACAGGCTGTTGAACGCCACCAACCCGGTGACGTACTCCGTGGAGCCCTCCGCGAGTTCGTTCCACACGAGCACCATCGCGATGCACCGCGCCATCCCGATGAAGACGAGGCCGAGGAAGTACTCCGGCCGGGCGGGCAAGCCGGGAACCAGCCCGCTGAAGAAGACCACAGCCAGCCCGAACATCAGCGTCGGCCCGATGAGCCAGTTCTGGACGAGGCTCAACCCGAGCACCCGCCAGTTCGAGAAGACCGCCCGGAGTTGTGAGTAATCGGCTTTCGCCAGCGGCGGGTACATCATCAGGATCAGGCCGATCTCGACGAGGTGGAAGTCACGGATCGGCCCCGTCACGGCGGGCGCGAGGAAGCCGAGGCCCACCCCCACCGCCATCGCGCCGACGATCCAGACGGTGAGATACTTGTCGAGGAAATCCATCGACCGGGGGTCGCCGCAGGTCTCACACCCGCAGTCGGGGCCGTGGTCGTGAACGGCGCTACTCACCGACCGTCACGCTCCCCTCGAGGACGGTCACGAGCGCCACCGCGCGGTTGGTCGCGCGGTACATCTTCCAGCGGCCGTCCTTCCGGCCCTCGACGAGGCCCGCGTCGGCGAGCGTCGAGAGCGCGTGGCTGAGGCCGCTCTCGCTCACGTCGACGACGGCGTCGAGTTCGCAGACGCAGAGCTCCTCGCCGGCGGCGACGAGTACCCGGGCCAGCGTGTATCGCGTCCGGTTTGCGAGCGCCGAGACGACGTCGAGTTCGGCGTCAACCCGTTCGGTTCCGAGCGCCGCTTCGAGCGTCCCCAGCTCGTCGAGGCGGTTCTCGACGTCCTCGTCCCGACACTCCCCGAGTTCGTCGTCGAGGTAGCGGCGGAGCCTGTCCGTGGATTGTGCCATCACCCTACAGTTGAGGGAATATTCAATTAATACTTTCGAATTCTCGCCTCAAATTCGCACATAGCCCTTCAATTGCCATCTGTGCCGATTCGATCTATACAGTCGATTCAAACTTCCTGCAAGTATAGAATCACGCCAAAGGGTCAGTTCCGTCCGGCACAACGGTCGGATATGTAGCGTGTATAGCGGTATGGAGCACAATTAGCAGCGATTATGCCGTCTTCGCGGGATGGACACAACAAGTTATGAGCGAGTCCCCACCGGACCACGGCGCAGACACCGCCGCGCGTCCGCCCACCGGACGGCCCTCGCGGGGCGAGCCGCTACCGACGCTCGACCTCGTCGTGGTTCGTCGCACCGACGGTCCCGACCGCGCGACGATCCACCCGCGGGGGTTGACCGGCATCGCCCGGATGGAGACGTGGCTGTCGACGGACCGCTCCGCCGTGGTCGACCTGGCGGCGTGGCAATAAGCCCCCCGCAGCACGGGACTTTTTACTCTAGTGCGGTGGGAAACCCGTGTATGGCGATCTCGCGGGACTGGGTCGGGGCACGCGCGTCCGTGGTGGTGACGCTCCTCGTCGGCGTCCTCTCGGTCGTGACCGGGATCGCCAACATCGGGACCGGGGGCGGCGCGGACTTTCAGGTGCTGGGGGTTGTGGTGCCCGGCGTCGTCCGGCAGGCGACCGCGTTCACCGGGACGCTGACCGGGTTCGTCCTGCTGGTCAACGCGTTCGGACTCCAGCGCCGGCTCCGTGTCGCGTGGTACGCCGCGATGGTGCTGTTTCCGGTTACCGCCACACAGGGGGTGCTCCAGACCTCACAGCTGTCGCTGCCGCTCATCGGCCTCTCGGTGGTCGCCGCGGTCGTCGTCGGCCTGAACGTCCGGATCTTCGACCGAAAGGCGTCGCTGACGACGGCGCAGATCGCCTCACTGTCGGCGCTGGCGGGCGCACAGGCCTACGGAACCGCGGGGGCGTTCGCGCTCCGGGACGACTTCGAGGGCGTTTCGACCCTGCTTGACGCCTTCTACTTCTCGCTCGTTACCGGCAGCACCGTCGGCTACGGCGACGTGACCCCGACCTCGCCGGTCGGAAAGCTGTTTGCGTTGTCGGTGCTGCTTGTGACGGTCTCCTCGTTTGCGGTGGTGCTCGGGGTCGTCTTCACCCCGCTGATCGAAGCGCGGCTGTCGAAAGCACTCGGACATATGACCGAAGAACAACTCGACATCCTGGAAGATCACGTCCTCGTGCTCGGGTTCGGGGACCTGACGGAACCGATTCTCGAAGAGCTCGCAGACCAGACCGACGTGCTCGTCGTCGTGCCCGACGAGGAACGCGCGCGTCGGCTCACCGAGCGGGGCTACACCGTCCTCACGGACGACCCGAGCGACGAGGGCGCACAGCACCGCGGCCGGATCGAAGCCGCCCGTGCCGTCATCACGGCCACGAGCGACGACGCGGAGGACGCACTCGCGATCCTGACCGCGCGCCAGCTCAACCCGGAGCTCACCATCGTCGCGGCCGCGACCCAGCGGGAGAACGTGAACAAGCTGCGGCGGGCGGGCGCGGACACGGTGATCAGCCCGGCGGTGCTGGGCGCGCACTTCCTCGCGGAGTCCGCACTCGGCCGGACGGGCGCGGAGGCGATCGAACAGCAGTTGCTCGACACCGACGGCCTCGACGCGGCAACCGACGCGGTCAGCACCGAGGAGCCGGCCGGCACGGCGGACGGCGGCGGCGTCGGAGACGGCACGTCCGCGGGCGGAAGCGACGGTCCCGGCGGGGGCGGCGACGACGACCCGCCGACCGATCCGGGCGGCGACGCCGGGCGGTGACGGCCGTCACGGGGTGCCGCGATTGAACACGGCGACGTCACGGTCGAACTCCTCGAATCGGCCGAACGTCGGCGGCGACACCAGCCGCGACGCCGGCGAGCGCTCGCCGCTCGACCCCACGACGAGCAGGTCGTACGAGTCGGCGTTCCGGGCGGCCTGTAGCGTCGCCCCGGCCGGCGGCCCGGAGACCACCCCGACCTCACACGGGACGCCGATCCGCGTTCGGAGGGTCGCCGCACACCGTTCCATACGCGCGACGACCTCGGCGGTTTCCGACGGCGCGGATCCCTCGGTCGTCGCCGGGCCCCCCGGTTCCCCGTCGGGGACGATCCCGAGCAGGACGACCTTCCCCGCCTCGTGGGCGGCGGCGAGTCGAGCGCCGAAGAACGGGGTCCGGAGCACCGCTCCCCGCGCATCGGGACCAGCACGTGGTCGTCGCCGCGGACCGTCTCGTAGAGGTACTCCGCCCGCCGCTCGTAGAACCGCTCGCGCCAGACCCGGAACGTGGCGGCGACAAACGACGACGCGAGCGCGACGCTGACGACGTAGGTCACGGGGTCGACCTCCCCGGTCACGAGCACCAGAAGCGCCGTCGAGAACGCCGAGGGTGGATTCGATCCCCCCGGCCCGGTCACGATCCCGGTGAGAAAGACCGCGAGCGCCGCGCTCTCGGGACGGATCACCCCGACCGGGATCCCGCCGTAGGCGGCCGTGACGGCGGTGTACGAGGCCAGCCCACAGACCGCACCGGCCGTGAGGCTCGCGACGAACCGGACCGGGTTGGTGTACCTTGCCTTCGGGGTTGGAAAACAGCGTGTACGTCCCGGCCGCAAGCGGCGGAAACAGCAGGAACGACAGGACCTGGATCCGGTTCGAGAGCGAGGTCACGACCGCGAGCAGGAGGGGGACGACCACCACGACGGAGAGATGCAGCAGGTTGGTCGTGTTCCGGATCCACCGCCGGAACTCCGGGAGTTCGCGCCGCTCGATCCGGCGGAGCCGATTGCGGACCGCCCGCAGGCGTTCGACAACCGGATCGAGCGAGCGCCGCGGCATCGGTTACGCGAGGTCCGCGACCGCGTCCAGCGTGATCGAGATGGCGCGTTCGACGTTGTTCTTCGCCTTCTCGGGGAGCTCCGCGTCGGAGTCGGCGCCCTTCTGGGTGCCCTCGACGAGGTTGCCGTCGACCGTACAGATCGCGCCCGCGGCGAGGCCCTTCCGACGGGCGAGCGAGAACACCGCCGCGGCTTCCATCTCGACGGCGAGCAGCCCCGCGGCCTCCCACGCGTCGACGTAGGCGTCGGTCTCGTTGTAGAACGCGTCGTCGGAGACCATCGGCCCGACGTGGACGTCCTCGTCGTTTTCCTCCGCGGCGTCGACAAGCGAGGAGAGGACATCGTAGTCGGGGACCGCGGGGATGACCGCGTCCTCGTAGCGCTTCGAGGTGCCCTCCTCCTTCGCCGCCCCGGTGGCGACCACCATATCGCCGATCTCGATCCCCGCCTGGAGCGCCCCGGTGGTCCCGACCCGGATCAGGGTGTCGACGCCGACCGCGGCGAGTTCCTCGACCGCGATCGCCGCGGAGGGACACCCGATCCCCGTCGAGCAGATCGTGAGCGGGACGCCGTCGTACGTCGCGTTGACGAGCTTGTACTCGCGGTTCCGGGCGACTGTCTCCGCGTTGCGGCACTGCGAGGCGATCCGGTCGACGCGACCGGGGTCGCCGGGGATGAGCGCGGTGTCTTCGACGTCGCCGGAGTCGATCAACAGGTGCGGCTGTTTCGCCATACAACTGCCTCGTTCGAGGTGGTGAAAAAACCGCGCGGTCGTCGGCTCACAACACGCTCGTCGCCGCCGGGACGACCACTGCCACGGTGACGCCGAAGACGACGACCGAGCGGAGCCACTGCCCGCGGACCGCAGTCGCGCGCTCCTCGTAGATTCCCCGCCCGCGCTGCGGGAGCACCAGATGGGCGAAGAAGGCGTAAATGAAGGCGGCGACGCCGAGCGTCGCGATGGCGTGGGGAACCGCCTCGACCCCGCCGACCGACGCGACGCCGGGAAGGAGGGCGGCCGGCAGGTAAAGCAGCGCGTACAGCACGCCGGCGGCGGCGCCGGCGACGTGGTGGACGAGGAACGCGTCCCGGAATGCGACCGACGACGGACTGGCGCGGGTCAGCACCGACGCGGCGATGTACGCCGGCGTGAACCCCTCCGTCTGCTTCGACATCGGGTAGTCCATGACGACGGCCGCGAGCGCGCCACAGACCGCACAGACGACCACGAACGGCCCGGCATCGGCGACCGGGACGCTCGCCGACGCGGCGGCCGGCGGCGCGGACGCGAGCGTGGGCAGCACGGTTTCGTAGGCCGAGACCGATCCGCAAAACACCATCGGTTCCGGACCTCACCCGGGCGTCGCGATCGTAAACAGAAGCAGATTGTGGACCGCCGGCCCGAGCCCCACGGCCGCGACGAACCCCAAGAGCAGCCGCGAGCGGGTCGGCTCCGCCTCCGCGAGGTCGGCGAACAGCCACACCACGAGCGCGGCGACGCCGAGTTTGACGGCCACGAACAGCCACCCCGAACCGATCACCGGGTCGGTCGGGAGCCCGGCCGCGAACTCGATGATGAGCCGCGAGAGCGGCGTCCGCTCGCCGAACCCGAGCACGTCGACGCCGACCGCGGTCGAGACACCGTCGAGGAGGTGGGCGAACACCACGAACGCCCCGAGCGCGCCGGTCGCCCGGATCGCCGGGACCGCGCGTTTCAACCCGACCCAGGCCACGGCTGCGAGTCCGGTCGCCACGACGACCGCTGCGGTCGGAGCGGCCGGCGACAGCGACGTGGCTGCGCCGACGACAGCGACGACGGCGCCGAGCGCGAGGAGGCCACCGGACGCCGCGAGCGCGCGGGCGACGGCCGCACCGTCGAGAGTTGCGTCGATCAGGAGCCACGTCCCGACGCCGGCCGTCCCGACCGCGACGTAGACCGCGGGGGTCCCGCCCAGCGGCCGGACGGCGTCGGGAAGCGCCCCCGACACGTAGAGGACGTGGACCGCCGACCCGAACACCATCCACGGGGCGAACGCCAGCACCCGCTCGGTAGTCACCGCGGGCCGCCGCTGTGCGACGGCGTAGGCCACGACGCCGGCGGCGACGGCGAGGCCGGCGAGATACGGCAGCGGCGGCAGCGTGAACCCCTCCGGGAGGATCGCCATACCGGCGGGACAGGAGCCGCGGGCAAAACGGTACCGAAGCCGGGTCGTCGCGGTCGCCGGCGGAGCGGTCCGTGCCCGTCCGGCGACATCGAGCGCCAACCGTTTTTCCGCTCCACCGTCAAACGGCGCGTATGGACAGAGCCGAGTTCGCCTCGCGCATCGATCACACGGCCCTGGGGCCGACCACGACGCCCGCGGACGTCGAGCGCGTCCTCGAAGCGGCGGAGACACACGGGATGAACGCCTGTATCCCGCCGTGTTACGTCGCCGAGGCCGCGGCGTCGGCGCCGGATGTCACCCTCGTGACGGTCGTGGGGTTCCCCCACGGCACCCAGGCCACGGCCGCGAAGTACGGCGAGGCGGTCGACGCCTGGCAGTCCGGCGCCGACGAGGTGGACGTTGTGTGCAACGTCGGACGGCTGAAGGCCGGCGACGACGAGGCCGTCCGCAAGGACATCGCGGAGGTTGTCGCCGCGGTCCCGGTCCCGGTGAAGGTCATAATCGAGACTGCCCTCCTGACCGACGACGGGAAGCGGCGGGCCTGCGAGGCGGCGGCGGACGCGGGCGCGGACTTCGTGAAGACCTCGACCGGGTTCGCCGACGGCGGCGCCACCGTCGAGGACGTGGAACTGATGGCGGAGTACCTCCCGGTGAAAGCAAGCGGCGGCATCGGGACCTACGCGGAGGCGACGGCGATGCTCGATGCGGGGGCCGAACGGATCGGCGCCTCCTCGGGCGTCGAGATCGTCGAGGGGTTCCCCGCGGAGTCGTAATACTGTCGAGCTATTATCGAAGACTCCCCACACTCAACAAGAATCGCTCAGTACAGTCTATGTATTGAGTAATCATATCAGCCGATTGTAGTTCCGGCGAAACGACTATTGGTAAGACTCCTGTATTACGTCTGTATGTCCGGAGCGGCCACAAACGACGACGATACGGATGACATCGCCACTGTGAACTTCAAAGTCACCGAGTCGTTCCTCGCCGAGATCGACGAGACGTGGCAGGGACGCGGGTTCAACAGCCGAAGCGAATTTATCCGGTATACGCTCCGAGATGCGGTCGAATTCCCGACGTTCGACCGCGACGAACTGGTTGCGCTCCTCGAAGCCGAAGAGGACATTCGAGAGGGACGGACAACCAGCGCTGAGGAAGCCCGCGAGCGGTTCGGGCCGAGCGATGAGTGAGGACGGGTGGACGTGGGAACTCTCCTCAACGGCTGAAGACGACCTCAATGGACTCTCCGCTGCTGAGCAAGACCGGATACTCGACAAGCTCGATGAGATCGTCTCTTCACCGTGGCGTGACCCACCGGACTACGGCGAGCCACTCCCAGAACAGTCCCTACAAGAAAATCCGTATCGGCGAGTTTCGGCTGTCCGTGAGCTTCCGGCAGAACGACCAGCGGCTTGTCGTCGCACGTGTCAAGCGTCGTGGCGGTGCGTACACCGCTGACGACGACTAAGTAACGAACCCACCTCGGTACGACGAAATGCGGGTAACGGTTTGGTGGATGTTCTTGTAATCGGAACGTACGCAATCAAGGCGTTACTCTCTGATCCCGATGATCCCGCCGACGGGCTGGAGCGGTACGTTGAAATCAAAGAGCGTGCGGAGAAGTTGGATGCGAAGACCAAACGGACAGACAAGCTGATTGACGAGATCGTCTACGAGCTGTACGGGCTGACCAACGAGGAAATCGAGACCGTGGAAGAAGCGGCGAAAGAGTAAATATTCACAGATGATTTTCTACTGGTTATCCAATAACATCCTATACTGTCGGAGTTGCGTAAAGTAGTTCGACACCCCGAGGTGTCGCAAATCTTCACGTGGTTATCGCCGGCAGTATCTCTACTCCTCGCGCATCTCGCCGAGCCGGTCGACCAAGGCGTCGGTGTCGACGTCGGACTCGACGTTGACGTCGCCGTCGTGGTCGTGTTCGTGGACGTCGACGGCCTCGGTGTCGTCGTCGCTTTCGGTGGGCTGTTCCTGCTGTTCGGATTCGTCGTAGCTACCGAATCCCATAGGCACCGCTCGCGCTCGCCGGTGAAGAAACGCACGGAGGGCCCGCGGGCCTGGGAGGTCGCCGCACACCGCCTGCGGCGGTCGTCTGCCGCGCCCGCTCAGAGGAGGTCCGGATCGACCTGCCGGCCGACGACGAGCAGGCTACCGACGAGGAGGACGGCGGCCAGCGGCACCAGAAACTGGAAGCCGGTGATGATGGTCGCGCTGGCTTGGACCCCGACCACGAGCAGGATCGTCGGGCCGCAACACGCTGCGCCGGAAAGCAGCGCCGGCACCCCGGCGAGGACGCCGGTTGAGCTCTCCAGCCCGCAGGCCTTCGGTTGGATCAGGCCGAGGTAGGTGAGCCCAACGTTCGCGCCGACGAGCGTCGAGAGGACGAGGGCTACGGCGGCGTTCAACGGCGAGAACAGGTAGGTCACGGGGCCGAGGCCCACGACCGCGATCGCGTCGAACCGGAAGAACCCGACGCTGGCGAACGCCCGCGAGAGGTCCTCGGCAACCCGGACCGAGACCCCGCCGCCCGCGCCGCCGAGCGCGAGGTCGCCGACGGTCGCGAGGTAGATCAGGAGGTACGCGAGCGCCGCCGCGACGACGATCGAGAGGGAGTCACGCCGCCGGACCGCGACCCCGACGGCCGCGGCCGTCCGGTCGAGGAGCCCCTGCCGTATTGGCGTCGGCGTCGACGCGGAGTGCCCGGATTCAGGCATAGAGGGTGGTGTCGGGGTAGAAGCCGCTCCAGGCGAACCACATCGCGTCGAACGCGTAGAGCCGCTCGGTGGGAAGCGCCGACGGGGCGTACGTCCCGCCGCTGCCGTCGGCGACCGCCCCGTTCCGATGCTCGAAGCTCCGGCCCTCGGGGTTTCTGAAGACGTAGCCCGTATCGAGTTCGGGGTCGTAGACCGCCACGATCGGCGCCCCGGCGAGTTCGCCCTGGATCACCTTTTCGGCCCGCAGGGTCCGCTTGTCGAAGGCGGCCGCGCCATCGGCGGTCCGGGCGCCGATCACGACGCGCTTCGGTTCGAGCCGATCGTCCCTATTGAGCGCGGGGAACATCGGCGACGCGTCGGCGGCGTAGTATCCTTTTCGGGGGTTGTACGCCCCGTACGGGTCGCGGGTGTAGCTCTTCGCGAACCCGGTGTCGAACGACAGCACCTGCGTGTCGGGGTGTTTGGCCGTCCACTTCCCCCAGGTCGTCCAGACCAGCCGGAACTCCGATAGCGACTCCGTCCCCGGCGCCTCGTTCCACGGCCCCGGGACGGAGGTGGCGAGCACCTGCGGCCACCAGGTTTCGGTCCCGCGGTCGTACATAATCAGGTTGTTGTTCACCAGGCGCCCGGACACCCCGAAGGTGGTCTCCCCCCGCTCGAACCCCATCGCGGTCCCGGTCAGCGGGCAGTAGGTCACGCTCACGGGCGTGCCGTCGACGACGTCGTTGCAGATCTCGTGGAGGACGAGGATCTTCTGGGGGTACGCCTTCACCTCGCCGCCGCGTTCGAGCCCGAACACCGGATCGCCCGGTTCGAACCGGTCGGCAACCGACTCGGCCGACACGAACGAGGGGTCGTCGATCGACGGGATGCCGTCCTTCGGCGGCCCGCCGGAGACCGCCTCCGCCTCGATCTCGGCGGGGGCCATCGGCAGGGTGAGCGCGGTGTCGACCGTCGGCGGCCGGGCGTCGGTCCCCGGTTCCGCGGTCCGCGTCGGTTGCGGCTCCGAGGTCGGCTCGTCGGTGTCGGCGGCGTCGGTGGCGCCGCCGGCCTGCCCGCCGCCGAGACAGCCCGAGACGGCGGCGACGCCGGCGGCGGCGAGGAACGCCCGGCGCGACGTGGATCGTGTCATACTCCGGCATACGACACCCACGGTCAAAAGCCCGCGCTAACCACGACGTAACTGGGGGTGCGACCCGAAACGGGCGCGGTTCGACGGTCCCGACGGTCGCTACGGCGACAGTGACGTGTCAGCGTCCGCGCGGGGCTCGAAGACGAACGCCGTGTCGGCGCCGATCGACGAACCACCCGTGACCGCCTCGACGCGCAGGGTTACGTCGCCGGTGACGCCGCAGCCCCGGCCGACGAACGCCGACCACTCCGCGCCCGGTTCGACCCGGCCACGGTGTGCGCGCCGCAGGTACGACCGGAACGGCTCGGCGTCTACGCCGTCGGCGATCCGATCCTCGGCGGGGAGATAGGAGAGCCGAACCGTGTCGGCGGTCACGCGTCGCCCTCGGTGGGATCGGTGAGGTGTTCCCGTCCCCAGTCCCGCATCGCCTCGATCACGGGCCGTAGCGACGCGCCCCGGTCGGTGAGGGAGTATTTGACCCGGACCGGCTTCTCGCTGACCAGTTCCCGGTCGACGAGCCCGTTTTCCTCCAGGTCGTCGAGGCTTTCGGAGAGGACCTTGCTGGAGATGCCGTCGACGTGTCGTTCGAGTTCGTTGAAGCCGCTGGGGCCGTGTTCGAGCAGCCGGTGGATGATGACTGGGTGCCACTTCTTGCCGATCAGGGAGGACGTCGACGTGACCGGGCACCAGTCCTCGCCGGCACACCACACTTCCAGCCGCGCGCCGGCGTCGGTCCCCTCGGGGCCGCCTGCCATAGGAGAACAGTACGGTCGCGGAATCATAACTATTGCTTCCGCTCGGGGCCGTTGCCGACGATCGGGCGGACGGTTCGACGGGGCGGCCCGCTCAGTACCCGCGGGTGATCAGGTAGTCGGCGATCTCCCGGAGGAGCGACCGCGCCTCGTTGTCGGGGAGGACGTCGAGGTGGTCCTTCGCGTTCGCGGTGAGTTCGCGCGCCTTCGATTCGGCGTAGTCGATCGACCCCGCGGCTTCGAGCGTGGCGACGGCGTCGTCGATCTCCGCCTCCGTGACCGAGTCGACGTCGACCGCATCGACGAGCCCGTCGACGTCGACGCCCTGCTGGCGGGCGTGCAGCGTGATCAGCGTCTCCTTGTTCTCGACGAGGTCCGATCCCCGCTGTTTCCCGAGGGTTTCGGAGGGGACGGTCAGATCGAGGACGTCGTCCTGGATCTGGAACGCCCGGCCGGAGTCGATCCCGTAGCGGTAGACCGCCTCGACGGTCTCGTCGTCGGCGTCCATGAGCGTCGCCGCGACCGCCGCCGCCGCGCCGTACAGGACCGCGGTCTTCAGCTCCACCATCTCCAGGTACTCCTCCGGAAGGACCCGGGTGCGGCGCTCGAACTCGATGTCGAGGGCCTGGCCCTCACAGATCTGGATGCACGTGGTGGCGAGTCGGCGGACGGCTTCGATCCCGTTTGCGGGGTCGGCGCCCGTCTCCGACAGCAGCTCGAAGGCCTTCGCGTAGAGGGTATCGCCCGCGAGGATCGCGGTCTCGGTGTCGTACTCCTTGTGGACGGCGGGGACGCCGCGGCGGAGGTCGTCGTCGTCCATAATGTCGTCGTGGATCAGCGTGAACGACTGGACGACCTCGATGCTGGTGGCGGCCGACATCACGTCGATCTCGGCGCCGTCGAGCGCGGGGAACGCGTGGTAGTCCGTCGAGAGCGGCTCGACGTCGGCGAGCGCTTCCGCGGTCAAAAGCGACACCGTCGGTCGGAGCCGCTTGCCGCCGGCCTCCAGCAGGTAGCGGGTGGCGTCGTAGAGCCGCTCGGGGGACTTCATCGGGACGTCATCGTCGAGCGCCTCGTTGACGAGTTCGCGGCGCTTCTCGACCGCTTCGAGCACCCGCTTTTCCGCCGCGTCCGAGCTCATCTCACTCCACCAGCTGGATGATGTTCCCGTTCCGCGTGATGTGGAGGTCGCGCCCCACGGCGTAGCCCTGCGACTCCGCGAGGTCGACGTACGGTGCGAAGCCCTCGAGATCCTGGTGGGCCGGGATGATGTGCTGGGGCTGCAGCGCGTCGATCATCTCGAAGTGGCCCTCCTCGCGGAGGTGCCCCGAGACGTGGATGTCGTCGTAGATCCGCGCGCCCTGCATCTTCAGGAGCCGTTCGGACTGGTAGCGCTGGCCCTCGTTGGTCGGCTCGGGGATGACCCGCGCCGAGAAGATGACCTTGTCGCCGTTCTCCAGTTCGTACGGCGTCTCGCCGCGGCCCATCCGGGTGAGCATCGCGCGCGGCTCGCCCTGGTGGCCCGTGACGACGGGGAGGTACTTCTCCTTGCCCTCCTTCATGATCCGCTTGAACGTCCGGTCGACCGACTTCCGGTGGCCGTACATCCCCACGTCGTCGGGGAAGTCGACGAAGCCGAGGCGTTCGGCGGTCCCGGAGTACTTCTCCATCGAACGGCCGAGCAGGACGGGTTGGCGCCCGATGTCCTTCGCGAACTCCACGAGCGAGGAGACCCGGGAGACGTGCGAGGAGAACGTCGTGGCGACGATCCCGCCGTCGTAGTCCTCCATCGAGTCGATGGTGTCCTTGAGGTGCGAACGGGCGTGGGACTCCGAGGGGGTTCGGCCCTTCCGGCCGGCGTTGGTACAGTCCTCGATGTAACACAGGACGCCGTTGCCCTCGCGACCGATCTCGCGGAACCGTTCCATGTCGATCGGGTCCTCGAGCACCGGGTTGTGGTCGATGCGCTTGTCGAGGCCGTAGACGATCGCGCCCTCGGGGGTGTGCAGCACCGGGTTGATCGCGTCGATGATCGAGTGGGTGACGTGGACGAACTCGAGTTCGACGTTGCCGGTGTCGCCGATAGACATCGTCTCGCCGGACTCCATCTTCACGAGGTCGTTGTCGAAGCTCCCGCTGAACTTGCTCTCGCTTTCGACCTGCTGTTTCACCAGTTCGATGGTGAACGGCGCCGCCACGACGGGCGCGTCGTAGCGGTGGGCGAGCTTCGAGATCGCGCCGATGTGGTCGAGGTGGCCGTGCGTGGGCACGATGGCCTGCACGTCGCCCTCGAGGTCGGACATCACCCGGTCGTCCGGGATCGCGCCCATGTCGATCAGATCGAGGCTGTGCATCTTCTCGGTCTCCACGTTGTCGTGGATCAGGACCTGACTCAGGTTCAGGCCCATATCGAAGATGACGACGTCATCGCCCGCGCGAACCGCCGTCATCTGTCGACCGACCTCTTCGTATCCGCCGATTGTCGCAATTTCGATTTCCATAGTCGTGTCCGAGCATCGAAAGCCACGGACAAGCGCGGGCGTGCGCCCGAGTCGGGATCGGACCTGTGAGGGCCGCGATCGTCGCTACTCGGGGGAACCCGCCCTTGGTATGGCGAGGGGTGCTCACTGAAACCTCCCGTCCGTCGGCAGCCACCCGGCGGTGGCGTACTCGGGACCGATCGGCCCCGGCGTCTTACAGCGCGTCGGTCGTCGGTCCCGCGTGTCCCGAGCGTCGGGACACTTGCCCGCGGGAGTGTTGGTGTCGTATCTTCACGGCCCGGTATTAAAAACTATCCGGGTTCGACCCGGTCGCTGTTGTGACCGACCGGTTTCGGCGCCGCCCCGCCGATTCGGGGCGGTCCGGCAGGTTTAAGACCGAAACGGGAGGCGTTGCGGGTATGAGCGAACGCCCCCTCGACGTGCTCGAGGCCGCACTCGAAGACGTCGTCACGGTGACGCTGAAGGACGGCACCGCATACTACGGCGCGCTCGCGGGGTACGATCAGCACATGAACGCCGTCCTGGAACCGCCGGCCGACGTCAACGAGGATCTCGACGGCGGGCTGGACGTCACACCAGTCGAAGACACAACGATTATACGCGGCGATAACGTCGTGACCATACACGTATGACGGGCGCTGGAACTCCGAGTCAAGGCAAGAAGAACAAGACGACGCACGTCAAATGTCGCCGGTGCGGCGAGAAGTCCTACCACGTCAAAAAGAAGGTCTGTTCGTCGTGTGGCTTCGGGAAGTCCGCGAAGCGACGCGACTACGCGTGGCAGTCGAAAAGCGGCGACAACTAGCGTCGAACCGGCAGCGACGACGCGGAGTCCGCACGCGACTCGACCCCTCCGTCGTGGGAGCTTTATCCGCCGGGGGCAAATCTCATCGTATGACCGACCACGACCACGGTTCTACCGACGCTCACGACGGTGAGAGTCACGATCACTCGCACAGCCACGACGACCACGATCACCACCACGCTCACGACGTCGAGTCGCTCGCGGCGGCGATCCTCACGGTCTCCTCTTCGCGGACACTTGAGGACGACCCCGCGGGCGACGCTATTGCGGCGGCGTTCGAGTCCGACGGCCACGAAGTCGCGGTCAGGGACGTCGCCGGCGACGACTTCGATTCCCTCCAGTCGACCGTCGACCGCCTCGTCGACCGCAACGACGTCGACGTGGTGGTGACGACCGGCGGGACCGGCGTCACGCCGGACGACGTGACGATCGAGGCCGTCGGCGGCCTCTTCGACAAGGAGCTGCCTGGGTTCGGCGAGCTGTTCCGCCGGCGGTCCGAGGACGAGATCGGCACCCGCGTCGTCGGCACGCGGGCGACCGCCGGGATCGTCGAGGGCGTGCCCACCTTCTGTCTGCCCGGCAGCGAGAACGCCGCGCGGTTGGGCAGCGAGGAACTGATCGTGCCCGAGGCCCCCCACCTGACGGGGTTGGCGACGCGGCCCGAGGACGACGAGGGGTAAACGGGCCGGCAGTTGGGTCGCCCCGTTCCCGCGTGAGGACAACGAACGTGCCTTTTAATGCCGCTGCGACTACCGTTCGTGTATGAGCAGACAGGAACCACCCGAGAGAGACGCCGACGAGGAGCCCTTCTCGAGCGGGAAGGATCCCGACCTCCGGAGCACCGACGTGACCGAGGGCCCGGACAAGGCCCCCCACCGGGCGATGTTCCGCGCGATGGGCTTCGACGACGACGACCTGGGGTCGCCGATGGTGGGCGTCGCCAACCCCGCCGCCGACATCACGCCGTGTAACGTCCACCTCGATGATGTCGCCGACGCCGCGGTCGAGGGCGTCGACGACGCCGGGGGGATGCCGATCGAGTTCGGAACCATCACCATCTCCGACGCCATCTCGATGGGCACGGAGGGTATGAAGGCCTCGCTCATCTCCCGTGAGGTCATCGCCGACTCCGTCGAACTCGTCGCGTTCGGCGAGCGGATGGACGCCTTAGTGACCGTCGCGGGCTGCGACAAGAACCTCCCCGGGATGATGATGGCGTCGATCCGGACGGACCTGCCCTCGGTGTTCCTCTACGGCGGGTCGATAATGCCCGGCGAGCACGACGGCCGGGAGGTCACCATCCAGAACGTCTTCGAGGGCGTCGGCACCCACGCGCAAGGCGAGATGAGCGCCGAGGAGCTGGACGACCTGGAACGGCACGCCTGCCCCGGCGCGGGCTCCTGCGGCGGGATGTTCACCGCCAACACGATGGCGTCGATCTCGGAGGCGCTGGGGCTTGCGCCGCTCGGCACCGCCGACGCGCCCGCCGAATCGGAGGCCCGCTACGACGTCGCCCGCCGCGCCGGCGAGGCCGTCCTCCAGGCCGTCGAGAACGATCTCCGGCCCTCCGACATCCTCACGAAGGAGTCCTTCGAGAACGCAATCGCCCTGCAGGTCGCGATCGGCGGGTCCACCAACGCGGTGCTGCACCTGCTCGCGCTCGCCGCGGAGGCGGGCATCGACCTCTCGATCGGGGAGTTCGACGAGATTTCGCGACGGACGCCGAAGATCGCGAACCTCCAGCCAGGCGGCACGAAGACGATGAACGACCTCCACGAGGAGGGCGGCGTGCCGGTCGTGATCCGCCGGCTGCTGGACGCCGGACTCGTCCACGGCGACGCGGCGACCGTCACCGGTCGGACGATCGAGGCGGAACTCGCCGAACTCGATCTCCCCGCGGACGACGAGATCACCGGCGAGTTCATCCACACCGTCGACGACCCCTACCAGGAAGAGGGCGCGATCAAGATCCTCACGGGCAACCTCGCACCCGACGGCGCGGTCCTGAAGGTCACCGGCGACGACACGTTCCACCACGCCGGCCCCGCCCGGGTCTTCGAGGGCGAGGAGGAAGCGATGCGGTACGTCCAAGAGGGCCACATCGAGTCCGGCGACGTGCTCGTGATCCGCAACGAGGGCCCGCAGGGCGGCCCGGGGATGCGCGAGATGCTCGGCGTCACCGCCGCGGTCGTCGGCCAGGGCCACGAGGACGACGTCGCGCTGTTGACCGACGGCCGGTTCTCGGGGGCGACCCGCGGCCCGATGGTGGGCCACGTCGCACCCGAGGCAGCGGTCGGGGGGCCGATCGCCCTCTTGGAAGACGGCGACGAGGTCACCGTCGACATCCCCGACCGCGAACTCTCGGTCGACCTCTCGGAGGCGGAACTCGAAGCGCGGAGAGAGGAGTGGGAACCCGCCGAGCCCGCGTACTCCTCCGGCGTGCTCGCGAAGTACGGCAACGACTTCGGCTCCGCCGCCAACGGCGCGGTGACGAACCCCGGCGCGAAGCGGTAGACGGATCTGTCGTTTTGATCCAGCTTTTCGAGCGAGCGTAGCGAGCGATGAAACGGTGGAACGGCGCGGTGACGAACCCTGGCGCGAAGCGGTAGACGGATCTGTCGTTTTGGTCCAGCTTTTCGAGCGAGCGTAGCGAGCGATGAAAAGGTGGAACGGCGCGGTGACGAACCCCGGCGCGAAACGCAAAGCGGGAGCCGATCGGACCTCACAGCGCCGCCCGTGGACCGCGGCCGACAGCCTCATTCCGGCCGGCTGTGACGTGGCGCACGTGTCCCGCATCCCCCTCTCCGCGGTGGCCGTGGCCGCTCTCCTCGTGCTGGCTGGATGCGGGGGAGTCGCCCCGGACGACGGAACGCCGACCGCGGAGGAGGCTTCGACGGCCACGCCGGAGGCGAACCTGACGGACGCGACGTTCCCCGAGGGGTTCTCGGAGTCGGCGGTCGACGCGGAGACGGCGCGCACGCAGTCGCTCGCGTTCCTGCGAACGGAGTCGATCTCCGTAGTCGCGCTCGAACGGTTCCGGCCCGGCGCCTACGCCGACTACCAGTACGAGGCCAACGCGACGCGGGCGCGATTCCGGATCGACGTGCATAATGGCTACTCCGACGTGACGGAAAGCGACGTCTTCGTGCGTTCGGACGTCCGATACAGCCGCCAGCTGCGGGACGGCCGACTCTCGTTCGACGCCGCGGACGGCTCCATCGGCGAGACCAGACGCCGCGCGGCCACGTCGCTGTGGGCGGTGCTCTCCCGGATCCTGACGATCGGCGAGTTCCGAGCGGTGCGGGTCTCGCGGGGCGACGGCGAGCGCCGGATCCGATACTCGATCACCGGCGTCGTCCCCCGAGAGGCCACCGAGGTCCGGGGGTACCTAGTCGTCGACGACGACGGAGTCGTCAGGGAGGCTCGACTTCAGTACACGCAGGCCGGCGACGCGAAGCGTTTCGAGTACGCGGTCCGTCGCAGCGCCGACGGCGACGTGGCCTCGCCCGCGTGGCTGCCAGCCGCGCGCGCTGCCGCCGGCCCTCCCGCCGACTCCGCGGACGGGACGGGAACCACGGAGCGACTGCAGTCCGCGAGGTGAACGTCGGAAGGAACCGGTCGGCGTCCGCTGTCGTCGGCCGGCGCCTCAGACCCAGCCTTCTTCCACCAGCAGTTCGCCGTTGAGCAGCGACGCGCCCGCGGCGCCGCGGATCGTGTTGTGTGCGAGACAGTTGTACTTCAGGCCCGCGTCGGTCGCCTGGAGGCCGCCGGCGGAGATCTGCATCCCGTCGCCGCGGCCCCGATCCATCCGGGGCTGGGGCCGCCCGAACGCCTCGAAGACGTGGATGAGCTGGTCGGGCGAGGAGGGGAGGTCGACGCCGGGGTACTCCCGCATCGCCGCAGCGGCCTCCTCGGGCGAGACGTCCGCGGCGGTCTCCGCGAAGACGTTCTCCAAGTGGCCGTCCAGCGTCGGGATCCGGTTGCAGGAGGCGGCGACCTCCATCCCGTGGAGGTCGACTTCGGTCCCGTCGAAGGTGCCCAGGAGCTTCCGGGATTCGGTCTCCATCTTCGCTTCCTCGCCGCCGATGTGGGGGATGGCGTTGTCGATGATCTCCATCGAGGTGACGCCCGAGTAGCCCGCGCCCGACACCGCCTGTAGCGTCGAGACCCGGACCGACTCCAGCCCGAACTGATCGAGCGCCGCGAGCGTCGGGACCATCGTGATCGTCGAGCAGTTGGGGTTCTTCACGAGGGCGCCGTCCCACCCGCGCGCGTCGCGCTGAACTTCGATGAGATCCAGATGCCCGGGGTTGATCTCCGGGATCGTCAGGGGGACATCGTCGGCCATCCGGTCGTTCGAGGAGTTCGAGGAGACGACGTACCCCGCTTCCAGGAAGGCGGGTTCGACCTCGGCAGCGACGCCCGAAGGCAGCGATGAGAAGAGCAGATCCACGTCGTCGGGGATAGACGAGGGGTCGGTCTCGACGACGGTCATCGATGCCACGTCGTCAGGGATCGGCGTGTTCACCCGCCACTTCGCGGCGTCGCGGTACGTCTTGCCTGCGCTGGATTCGGAGGCGGTGACCGCCGCGAGCTCGAAGGTGGGGTGGTCGTCCAGAAGCTGGATGAACCGCTGTCCGACCGCGCCCGTCGCACCGAGGATACCGACACGTACTGGCATTACCGTGGGCGTGGGAGACACACGCATAAGGCGGTTTGGGTTCGGCGAGATCCTCACGAACGTTCAGTCGGGACCACACACGCCGCTCGGGATCGCACGGACGGTCGGATCCCGGCGTCGGTCGACGGATATCGACGATCGTCGAAGCGCGGTTCGTACAGAACCGACAGATAGAGGTGGCGTGTCGAGGAACGGGTCGGTAAATGTTCAACAAGGTGCTCGTGGCCAACCGGGGGGAGATCGCCGTCCGGGTGATGCGGGCGTGTCGCGACCTCGGCGTCCGAACCGTCGCCGTCTACAGCGACGCCGACAGACACGCCGGACACGTCCGGATGGCCGACGAGGCGTACAACGTCGGCCCCGCCCGCGCGGCGGACTCGTATCTGGATCACGAGGCCGTGATCGAGGCCGGACGGAAGGCCGACGCCGACGCGGTCCACCCGGGGTACGGCTTTCTGGCGGAGAACGCCGAGTTCGCCAGGAAGGTCGAGGAAAGCGACCTCGTCTGGATCGGCCCCTCCGCCGACGCGATGGAGCGGCTCGGCGAGAAGACCAAGGCACGCTCGCTGATGCAGGAGGCGGACGTGCCGGTCGTTCCAGGCACCACGGAGCCCGTCGAGTCCGCCGACGCGGTCAAGCAGGTCGCCGCGGAGTACGGCTACCCGGTCGCGATCAAAGCCGAGGGCGGCGGCGGCGGGCGCGGGCTGAAGGTGGTTCGCTCCGCCGAGGAGGTCGAAGCGCAGTTCGAGACCGCAAAGCGGGAGGGCGAGGCGTACTTCGACAACGCCTCGGTCTACGTCGAGAAGTATCTCGAAGCGCCCCGGCACGTCGAGGTCCAGATCCTCGCCGACGAGCACGGGAACGTCCGCCACCTCGGGGAACGGGACTGTTCGCTGCAGCGCCGCCACCAGAAGGTGATCGAGGAGGCGCCCTCGCCCGCGCTCGATTCCGACCTCCGCGAGGAGATCGGCGACGCGGCCAGACGCGGCGTCCGGGAGGCCGACTACACCAACGCCGGCACCGTGGAGTTCCTCGTCGAGGACACGGGCGAGGAAACCGAGTTCTACTTCATGGAGGTCAACACCCGGATCCAGGTCGAACACACGGTCACCGAGGAGGTCACCGGCATCGACATCGTGAAGTGGCAGCTCCGGGTGGCCGCCGGCGGGGAACTCGACTTCGCCCAGGAGTCGGTATCGATCGACGGCCACGCCATCGAGTTCCGGATCAACGCCGAGAACGCCGCCGACGACTTCGCGCCCGCGACGGGGACCTTGGAGACCTACGACCCGCCCGGCGGCGTGGGCGTCCGCGTCGACGACGCCGTCCGGCAGGCCGACGGGATCGGCGGCGACTACGACTCCATGATCGCGAAGCTGATCGTCGACGCCGGCGACCGCGAGGAGTGTCTCGCCCGGTCGGAGCGGGCGCTCTCGGAGTTCGAGGTTGAGGGCCTGCGGACGATCATCCCGTTCCACCGGCTGATGGTGACCGACGGGACGTTCCGGGCGGGCGAGCACACCACGAAGTATCTCGACGAGGAACTCGACCGCGGCCGGATCGAGCGCGCGGCCGAGAAATGGGGCGGGGAGTCGGACGGCGCCGACGAGGGCGACGACGACGCCACCGAAACCGCCGAACGCGAGTTCACCGTCGAGGTCAACGGCAAGCGGTTCGAGGTCAACCTCGAGGAGCGCGGCGCCCCCGCCGTCCCGGCGGTCGATGTCGCGGGCGAGACGGGGTCGGCCGGCGGTGGAGGAACCACCCGTTCCCGTCCGGACGAGGCGACCGACGACGGGGACGGGGCCGTCGAGATCGAGGGCGGCGGCGAGCGGGTCGTCGCGGAGATGCAGGGGACGATCCTGTCGGTCGAGGTCACGGAGGGCGACGAGGTCGCCGCCGGCGACGTGGTCTGCGTGCTGGAGGCGATGAAGATGGAGAACGACGTCGTGGTCGAGCGTGGCGGAACCGTCGCCGAAGTCCTCGTCGGCGAGGGCGACAGCGTCGATATGGACGACACCCTAGTGATTCTGGAGTGACCGGGCGATGAACGCGACGCGCCGCGCCCTGTTGGCCGCCCTCGAGGACGGGCCGATCGACGGCCCCACGCTCGCCACCCGGCTTGAGGTCTCGCGGGCGGCAGTCTGGAAGCAGGTCGAAGCGCTCCGCGAGGAGGGGTTCGGGATCGAGAGCGGCGACGACGGCTACCGGGTGGACGAAGTCCCGGAGTACGGGGCCGCGGCGCTGGCGTTCGGGCTGGATGCGCCCTACGACGTCGAATACCACGACCGGATCGGGAGCACCAACGACCGCGCCCGCGAACTCGCCGAGGAGGGGGTCGACGACGTAGTCGTCGTGGCCGACGAACAGACCGGCGGACGCGGGCGGTTGGACCGCGAGTGGGCCGCACCCGCCGGCGGGGTGTGGGCGAGTCCGGTACTCCGCCCCGAGCGCCCGCCCGCGGAGGTCCCCATATACACCCTCGCGGCAGCGGTCGCGGTGACCCGTGCGGCACGCGAGGTCGGCGTCGAAGCGACCATCAAGTGGCCGAACGACGTGTTGGTGAACGACGGTGATGGCGAGGAACGGAAACTCGCCGGGATCCTGACCGAGATGGAGGGCGAGGCCGACCGCGTCTCGTGGCTGGTGCTGGGGATCGGCGTGAACGCCAACGTCGACCGCGACGCCCTCCCGCCGGGGGCAACAAGCCTCCGGGCGGCGGTCGGCGACGTCGACCGTCGGCGGTTCCTCCAGGGGATCCTGGAGGCGCTCTATGACCTGACCGGTGCCGACGCGGACCTTCGGGCCGTCCTCGACGCCTGGCGGGAGTACGCGAGCACGCTCGGCCGGCAGGTCAGGGTCGAGACGCCCCGCGGAACGGTTGCGGGCCGCGCGGTCGACGTCCGGTTCCCGGGGAGTCTGGTCGTCGGAACCGACGACGGCGAGCGTGCGGTCCACGCCGGCGACTGCGAACACGTGCGGCCGACGGAGTGACGCGGGCGATAGCAGGGGATGCCGGACGGAACTGACGGCAACGCGGGTCGTTGACGCCGAAACGAAAGAGACCTGTGTCGGTAACAGCGGACGCGGCCGGTGCGTTGGTGGCAGGGAGCGCCGATCAGTTCCCGTCGCCGCCGTCCGCGAGGGGACGGCCGCCGGGCGAGAGGATCCGGTCGGCGATCTGTCGGGCTTCGACGGCGGTCGGCGGCCGTTCCTCGACCGTTCGGTCGCCGATGGCTTCGATCACGGACATCACGTCCGAGAGGTCGCCGCGATCCGCGACGTCGGCGAAGACGTCCTCGTAGGCCCTCGCTTCCCAGTGATCGAGTTCGTAGTCGGAGACGCCGGACCGGGAGGCCACTGCGTATCGGAGCTGTCGTGCCGCGTCTGAGGGGTGCATACGAACACGAACGAACCGTTCCTACTAAAATGTACTCCGACTCGAAATCGAGTTAATTACGATGACGGGCGTCAGGCACCCCCCGCCGACCGCAACCCCCAGTGTTTAGATGGCCGGCGCGAGGGACGTGTCGTATGACGGACGACGAGCGGGCGTCGGTGGCGCGTCGGGCGGCCGAGGTGGGAGCCGAGGTCGCCGCGGATCGGTTCCGGACCGAGAATGAAGTCACGCGGAAGGCGAGCAAGACGGACGTGGTGACCGCGGCCGACCACGACGCACAGAAAGCCGTGATCGACGTTCTCGACGAGACATACCCGGAGGACGCGATCGTCGGCGAGGAGTCGGGGGCGCTGAAGCGGGTGCCCGACGCCGGCGCCGCGTGGGTGATCGATCCGATCGACGGGACCAACAACTACGTCCGCGGCGCCCGGTTGTGGGGGACGGCCGTCGCCGCGGTCCACGATGGGCAGCCGGTGGCGGGCGCGACGAACCTGCCGGCCCTGGACGACGTTTACTGGACCGACGGCGAGCGGACGTACCGCAACGGCGAGAGCGTGAGCGTCTCCGAGCGATCGGACCCCGAGACCTGCGCCGTCACGCCGACGATGTGGTGGGACTTCGACGCCCGGGACCGTTACGAGCGGGCGTGCGGGGCTATCGTCGAACGCTTCGGCGACCTCCGGCGGATCGGGTGTGCACAGGCCGAACTCGCGGGGGTCGCCGACGGATCGCTGGACGGCGTCGTGACCGACGTTCGGGCGAACCCCTGGGACACGCTCGCGGGCGTGGCGATGGTGCGGGCCGCCGGCGGAACCGTGACCGACATCGAGGGCGACCGGTGGCGACACGACTCGGTGGGCTTGGTCGCCTCGAACGGCAGAATTCACGGCTCCGTGCTCGCGGCCGCCCGGGAGATCCGCGGCGAGGAGTAGGCCCAGCGGCCGTGTGCGCGGCGCACCGAAGACCGGAATCCTCAACACGACCGGCGCCGGCTGTTCGGGTATGTCGACAGTCACGGACCGGGTCGGCGTCGACCCAGAGCGCCTCTGGGTCGGCGGCGTCGGAGCCGTCCTCCTGGGGCTCGTGGCCGGCGTCCTCGCGTTTCCCGAGGCCGTCTACGACGGGTTCATCTGGCACTACTTCTGGGGCCCGGTGCAGGCGGACGCCAACTCCGCGGTCTGTGCGGTCCGGCCGGGGAGCACGGTCGAGTACATCTACGATTCGGCCGCGTGTGCGAACGCGGCGGAGCCGGTGGCGTATCCCGGCTACACGCTGGTCTCGGAGGTCGGATATATGATCACGCTGCTCGTCGCGCTCACCGGACTGGTGTTCCTCCTCCGGCGGCTGGACCTGGGGACCGACCGGGACTTCTTCTACGCGCTGCTGCCGTTCATCTTCCTCGGCGGCGCCCTCCGCGTCGTCGAGGACGCGAACGACGCTGTGCCGGCGGCGGAGGCGCTGATCAGCTACCCCCTGAACACGCTGCTGATCAGCCCGATCATCTACTTCACCGTCTTCGCGCTCACGCTGGGGACCGTGGTCGCCGCCGTCGCGGCCGAGCGGGCCAGCGTGGTCGAGAGCTACGGCCGGCCGGTGTTCGGGGCCGGAACCGCCTTCCTCGTGCTCACGCTCGGCTACCTCGCCTCGTTGCGGCTCGCCGGCGCCGAGGGCGTGGAGTTCTACCCGCAGGTCCTGATCGTCACCCTCGTGGGGGCGACGGTCGCCGCGCTCGTCAACTGGGGCCTGATCGAACGGTTCGCGCCGCAGGTGAACGCCGGAACCGGGACCATCGGGCTCGTTGTCCTCTGGGGGCACGCGGTCGACGGCGTCGCGAACGTGGTCGGGCTCGACTGGATGACCGCGCTCGGCGCCGGCCCGAACCTCGTGCCGAAACACCCGGTAAACCAGTTCGTGGTCGACGTCACCGCCGCAACCCTGCCGGCATCGGTGCTCGCGGTCACCGGCGACACCTGGCCGTTCCTCCTGGTGAAGCTCGTGGCCGCGACGTTCGTCCTCTGGGTCTTCGAGGAGGAGATCTTCGAGGACAGCCCGCGGTACACGATCCTCCTTCTGGTTGCGGTTCTCGCGGTCGGGCTCGGTCCCGGGACCAGGGATATGCTGCGGGCCACGTTCGGGGTCTGACCCGCCCCGGAGGTTTTTATCCGGGGACGCGGCCACCCCCGGTATCACGCCGGAGTGGGCCGCGCGACGGGCCGCGGGTGTCCGACACGTCGTCGCGCGGGGCGGTAGTGTCGGCTGTTAGCTACGTGCTCCCGGTCGCCGAGGGATAGTAACCCCTGCCGGTCACGGGAACGGGTGGTACGCGCGATCGAGGTCGGGCTCGAACCCGAGCTCCGCCGGGACGGTCCGGGCCCGGTCGCCGAAGAACGGTTCGCCCTGGAACAGCGGCTGTGCCGACGGCATCAACACGCGAACGGCCTCGAAGCCCAGCGAGGCGACGTCCCGGGTCGTCGTCCGGGCGGCGTAGGCGTCGAGGCCTGCCGCCGTCACGCGGTCGAGCACCGCCTCCAACTCGGCCCGCCCGGTCGGCAGCGACGCGGGTCCGACGCTGCCGGCCGGGACCGACGCGCCGGCGTCGAGGAAGTTTGCCGCGGGCCCCGGATCCGCCGCGTAGTCGCCGATGGCACCACCCTCGTTGGCCGCTGCTTCGGGTCCTAAAGCCCGCAGTTCCATCCAGTTCTGCAGCGCCTCCGCGAGCGCCGATCGGGTCGCGGCCGCGGGATCCAGCGACGCCGCCGACCCCGCGGCGAACCGGGGCCACGCCCCGTCACGGTGAACAGCGGCGGCGACGACCGGAACGTCGACGTCCTGGGTGACAAGGACCGTCGTGACTGACAGCTCCTCCGCCCGGGCGCGCCGGCGGAGCGCGTCGACGCCGTCGTCGTCGAGTTCGAGTTCCAGCGGCTCGAACGACGAGTACCACGCCAGCATCGTCGCGTCGCGTTCGATGGTCTCGTAGAGCCCGGCCAAAAGCGCCTCGACGCCGGAGTTGCCCAGCCCCAGTCCGGTCGTGATCGGGGGCTTGTACTCCTCGGCCGGCGGCGGGTAGTGGACGAACGCCGCCGGGAGGGAGGCCGACCCGTCGGTCGCGAGGTCGGTGCCCGGGACCCACGCGACCGGGGTTTCCGGATCCGGAACGTCTCCCCCCTCGGGGCGGACGAACCGCGACGGCGGAACCGGATTCGCGCGAGTGCGTTCGGGAGCAACGGTAAACGCCGACCGTCGGTAGACGCCCGCGCAGTACCGTTCTAACCCCTCGCCGAGCGCCTTCATAAACGCGCGATCCCAGTCGCGGTCGACCCCCGCGGCGAACTCCGCGGCGCGGACCTCGCTGAACCCGCGGGTGTCGGCCGTGCCAGCGAGGTAGTACGGTACCGGAAACGACTCCCGCTCGCCGACCTGTTCGATCGGCCCGATCCGCTCGTCGAGCGCCCGCTCCGCGCGGGCTAAGGCGTCGTCGAGGTCGACATCGCGGTGGTCGCGGCGCACCGTCCGGTCGCGGTCCTCCGGCGTCGGAACCGGGAGCAGCCGCCGTTCGGCAGTCACGCCGGCGCCCGCGACCTCGATCACGGTGCCGGCGACGCTCCGGTCACCGCTCAACAGCGCGACTGCCCGGCGTCCCGCAACCGCACCGGCGAACCGGACCGCGCTGCGGTCGCCGGAGGGCGAACCGTCGGTGTCGGTGGAAGCAGCGACCCGCTGTCGGAGATCCGCGAACCGCGGCCCCTCGGCGCCGAACACCGAGACGCTCGCGTCCATATCGGAGACTGCTCGACCGCCCACACCGCCGATTTCCACGACAGCGAGGCGGCCGTGATCGCCGTCGAGTGCCGCGGCGCTGCCGCCCGCGGGAACCACTACCACCGTCATCGCCGGCCGGCCGGCGTCGGTGACTGTCGCGTCGATATCCTCGAAGGCGGCAGCCGCTGCGTCCGCGGCGGGACCGTCGCCGACGATCCTGATGTCGTGTGTCACGCCTCCGAACTCGGTCGGGGAGAGGAAAAACCCGCGGAATATGCAGCTCGAACTGGGATAAAATTAAATAGTTGACGTAGAATTATAGCTGGTATGTGTCCCGAAAGTAACGTGCTCGACGACGACGTCGGGCAGGTCATCGCGTCGGCCCTCCAGTCCGGGTCGGGCACGGCGTACGTGGTCGATCCGACGGCGTCGATGGTACGATCGCTAGTCGAGGCCGGGGTCGGTACCGACCGGTCCGCGTCCGTCGGCGTCCTCGCGGATCGCTCGGTGCTGAAGCGGATGGCCGAGGAGTTCCCGGTCGCGACCGCCGCCGCGGAGCTGGTGGAGGGCGGTGCGATCGAACTCCGGGTCGCGGAGGCCACCGCCGGGAACGCTCTCGTGGTGACCGAGGGGTCGGTCGTTGCGGTCGTCGACATCGAGGAGCGGGTCGCCGGCCTCGTCACCGACGACGAGGCGTTCGTCGCCGAGGCGAACGGGACGTACCGCGAGCGGTTCGAGGCGGCGGAGCCGTTCACACTTCGCACCCCGGCGCTGTCGGCGGTCCGGACCTCGCTGGAGACCGAACTCGGCGAGGAGGTACGGTCCGACTTCGATGCAGTCTTCGAGTCGCTGGAGGCACGGGAGGGTCCCGATCTCGACGAGGTCGTGGTCAGCCTGCTGGTGGCGGCTCGGAACGACGTCCTCCTGTACGACGTCTCGAAGTGGGGCGAGGACGCCGGGATCGCGAGCAAGGCCACGTTCTCGCGCACCAAGACCGAACTCGAGGAGCGCGGCGTGATCGAGACCGAGAAGGTCCCGATCGACGTCGGTCGGCCGCGGCTCCGGCTCCGGCTCGGCGACGAGCGGCTCCGTGAGGCGTCACCGGAGGACCTCGCCGCCGTGGCCGCGGAGCTCCTGGCGTAGCGGGGCCCGGCTTTCGGCCGGCGTCGGACTGCTGGGGCATAAGAACACCTTGCGGTGTGAACCGGTACCTTTGAAGTGCGGGATCGGTTCCGACTAGGTATGACGGAGATCATCGACGGCAACGAGGTCGCCCAGGGGATCCGAGACGGACTGGTAGCCGGGATCGACGACCTCACCGCGGCGGGGACCACCCCGTGTCTCGCGACGGTACTGATGAACAACGATCCCGCGAGCCAGACGTACGTCTCGATGAAACACAAGGACTGCGAGGAGGTCGGGATCGCCACCCGGGACATCGAGCTCGACCCCGAGGCGCCCGCCGCGGAGCTTTTCGACACCGTCGACGAGCTCAACGCCGACCCCGAGGTCCACGGGATCCTCGTCCAGATGCCGCTGCCCGACCACGTCGACGAGCGGGAAGTCCTCCGGCGGATCGACCCCGCGAAAGACGTCGACGGCTTCCACCCCGAGAACGTGGGCCGGCTCGTGGCCGGGAACGCCAGATTCAAACCCTGTACGCCCCACGGCGTCCAGAAGCTGCTCGCCGCCGCCGATGTCGAAACCGAGGGCGCCGACGCCGTCGTGGTCGGACGGTCGAACATCGTCGGCAAGCCGATGGCGAACCTCCTGATCCAGAAGGCCGACGGCGGGAACGCGACCACGACGGTGTGTCACTCCCGGACCGACGACCTGGAGGCGAAGCTCCGTGCCGCCGACATCGTGATCGCCGCCGCGGGCGTCCCGGAGATGATCACCGGCGATATGCTCTCGGCGGACACGGTCGTGATAGACGTGGGGATCAACCGCGTCGAGACCGACGAGGGATCGGAACTCGTCGGCGACGTCGACTTCGAGAGCGCAAAGCCGAAGGCGAAAGCGATCACGCCGGTGCCCGGCGGCGTGGGCCCGATGACGCGCGCGATGCTGCTGTGGAACACGGTGAAGGCCGCGAGCGCGGAGAGCGGCGTCGACGTCCGGTTGCCGTAGGTGTCGGCGCACAGGGGCTCGGCGTTTCGGAGCCGATGGGTCCGCGCCTGAGACCGTCGCGAACGCGACCTGGCCGGGGGCCGTGCCGGTGATCCGGACGGGAGCGTCGCGGACCGCCACGTTTTGTGTCGTCTCCCCGTACGCCGAGTATGTCCCGGCCACGAGAGCTCGAAGATCGCCTCGGCGCGGCTGAGGAACTCACCATCGTCTGCCACAACAACCCGGATCCGGACTGTCTGGCGAGCGCGTTCGCGCTGGGGCGGATCGCGACGGCGGCCGGGATCGACGAGCGACGGATCCTCTACAGCGGCGACATCTCCCACCAGCAGAACCGGGCGTTCGTCAATATGCTGGACATCGATCTACGGCTGTTCGAGGCCGAGGCCGTCCGGAACCGGTCGGCAGGGTCGCTGCTCGCCTTCGTTGATCACTCGGTGCCGGGCGCAAACAACCGAGTCCCGGCGGGGACGCCGATCGATATCGTGATCGATCACCACCCGATCGAGGGGGTCGAGGCGGCGTTCGTCGACCACCGGGAGGGCGTCGGCGCGACGGCGACGATCCTGACGGAGTACGTGCGGGAGCTGGAGACCGACGTAAACTCCGCGCTCGGGACGGCGCTGCTGTTTGCGATCCGGCGCGAGACGCTGGGGTTCCTCCGTGGCGCGACCCGCGCGGAGTACGACGCCGCGGGGTGGCTCCACGACCACGCGGACACGAGCCTGCTCCGGACGCTTTCGACCCCGTCGGTGACCGGCGCGACCGTCGATACGATCGCCAGCGCGATCCGGAACCGTACCGTCCGCGGGTCGGTACTGATTTCCGGGATCGGGCGGACGAGCGAACGCGACGCGCTGCCGCAGGCTGCGGACTACCTCGCGACGCTCGAGGGCGTCGAGACCGCAGTCGTGTTCGGGATCGTCGACGACGGGATCCAACTGTCGGCGCGATCAACGGACGCCCGCATCCACGTCGGTCAGGTGCTGGACGCGGCGTTCGGCGACGTCGGCAGCGCCGGCGGCCACCGCGAGATGGCCGGTGGAGAGGTGCCACTCGGGGTGTTCGCGGACTACACGAAAGACGACGCACAGCTGTTCTCGATCGTCGAGCAGGTGGTGACCAGCCGGCTCATCGCCGAACTCAATCTCGCGGAGGGGAGCGGGTCGTAGTCCGGCGGCGTCGCTCCCCCGCTGCCGTAGCCGAAGCGGGGCCTCCCGCGGGGCGGCACGCAAACTGACGGTCGGCACGGCACCGCCCCGACGTAGAGTCCCGGTCGGGGCCGTCCGACCGACCACCGAACGTTTTCCCCGGGGGCTGTGAACCGGCCGGGTATGGGCCGAAGAGGGGGCACCGGGCACCGTCGATGACCCGAGAGGACAACCCCGGAAACCGCTGGGCGCGGCTGACCTTCGAGATCGAGCTGTTCCGGTACAGCCCCCGAGAGTGGCTGTTGATGAGCGGCAACCGGGTGTTCGTCGCGGTATTGGAGTTTCTCCTGCTCGTCGGGGTCCTCGCCGGGCTCGTCGGCTCCGGACTCGTGCCGCTCCGCGAGGAGACGCCCGTGTTGTTCCTGCTTTTCGCGCTCGTCGCCGCCAACTTCACGCTGATCGCGATCGTCACGTCGCTCAGCCAGTTCGTGTTGTCGCGCCGGCTCGAGACGCCGGGCGAGATCCGCCGGAAGATCGACGACACGATCGACTACCGCGAGGAGCTGGGACGGAGCATCGGCGAGAGCGTCATCCCCGTCCAACCGGACGCCTTCCTGTTGATGCTCTTCCAACACGCGAGCACCCAGATCGACATCCTGGGCGAGCGGGGGTTGGAGGGCCGGACGCGGTTCGCCAGAGAGGAGTTAAACCGGCTCGTAACCGAACTCGGGGAACACTGCGACTACGTGATCAGCGTGCTCAACCGGCCGTCGAGCGGCGTGAAACACGCGCTTTTCGTCTCGCTGAGCGCCGACTACGAAACGGCCGTCTACCAGGCGTGGCACCTCCAGTGGGAACACGCCGACGAGTTCACCGAGGAGGCCGCCGAACCGCTGGCTCGTCTCGCGGGCACGCTTCAACACATCGAGGTCGCAAGCCGGCTGTTCAAGACCGTGTTCATCGAATCGGAGGTCTCGGAACTCTCCCGGTACCTCCTCTACGTCGGGCTCCCGGCGCAGCTCGCGGCCGTGACGCTGACGCTCGTCTACACGGCCGGCTCCGGACTCCCGCTCCCGGCGCCGACGCTCCGGGTGGTCGTCCCCGCAGTCATCGCTGCGGGCTTCGCCCCGTTCCTGCTTTTGAGCTCCTACGTCGTCCGGCTCACGGTGGTCGCCCACCGGACCGCCGACACCTTCCCGTTCAGTTCGTACCTCTCGGATGCGATCACTGCCACCGAGGAACACGACCGGGAGTGAGCTACTGGTTTTCGAGGGCGTCGAGAACGCACGCCGAGGCGATGACCGCCTCCCTCGGCACGTCGCTGGCGTCGTCGACGCTGACCGTATAGGTGTCCCGCAGGGAGAACTGCCCCTCGATGTCGCCGACGTGGTCGCCGTCGGCGTCGAGAATCTCGTATTTGTTCGGGATCAGGTTCGCAACCGAGACGAAATGTCTGAGCGCCGAGAGGAGCTCGCTCTTCGAGCGGATGGTCGCCAGCGCCGCCCCCGAGTCGGGGTCCCGAACCGTCCAGTGTTCCGAGAAAAGCGAGAGGTCCTCGTCGAGGACGACGACCTCCTCGCCGGTGCCCGCGTCGACGATGGCGTAGTTGCCCGCGACGTCTAAGATGCCGGCTGCCTTCACCGTGAACGCCTCGCTCCCGTCGCCGGTGACGAACGGGAACTCCTCTTTCAGTTTGAACAGCTTCTGTTTCGCACGCAGGACGACGTCGCCGCGGCTGTCGGTGACGACGTACTTGTTCCGGACGAACGACTGCGTGACCTCGTAGCGGTCGTCGTCGAGATTCACCGTGGAGATGTCGTAAGCGGATGACGACTCCGGATCGGAGGGCTCGGACATACCTGGACGGTGTCCGAGGAGCCGAATAAGTCTTCCACTCCGTCCAGGCGGACCGTGAGACCGTCCGAAGGGGATCGGGACCCGCGGGCAACCGGGCCGCGGCGTGTGAGAGACTGGTTCGGCCGAGCGAACGTAACGTATTTGTTAAAATAAAACATATCAATTTTTGCTATTACTGTTCGATATTCTCCCTCCGAGTTTCAGAGGAGTGCGTCTGTACTGTCTTTTGATTATTCTGGACATCCGATTCATATGAAATTTTTTATGGTAGTGCGGAAATAACATCTGAAACGTACTTTGTAGCCGTCCCTCGGCTCCGCCGAGCAAGTAGTAATCTCGCTGGGTGGAGGTCGGTAGGGTGACGGTGATGCTCGGCTCGCGTTCACCGAGCCGGGCCACCGCCGGGGTTGTGGGGCGCCCAGCTACTCGGTGGCGGCTTCGACCCGGTTCCGAAGCGTCCCGATTCCCTCGATGTCGACTTCGACCGTCTCACCCGCCTGGAGCGTGATGTCCTGGAACGCGCCGACGCCTTCCGGGGTGCCGGTCGCGATCACGTCGCCGGGTTCCAGCCGGACCCGCGAGGACACGAACGCGACGAGTTCAGCGACCGAGCGGACCATCATCGCGGTGGTGTCGTCCTGCATCGTCTCGCCGTCGACGCGGGAGGCGATCGCCAGGTCCTGTGGGTCGTCGATCTCGTCGACGACCACGTACGGCCCCATCGGCGTGGTCGCCTGCATCGACTTCCCGGAGAACCAATCGAGCATCTCGTCGTCGCCGACCCGCAACCCGAACTGGAGGTCCCGCGCCGTCGTGTCGTTGAAAATGGTATAACCGACGACGTGTTCGAGCGCCTCCTCGGCCGAGAGATGACGGCCGGGGGTGCCGATCACGGCCGCGAGTTCCGCCTCGTAGTCGAGCGCCTCGGTGACCCTCGTGTGATAGGAGATCGGCGCCTCGTGGCCGACGAGCGCCCGCGGGGGTTTCATAAATATCAGCGGCCACTCCGGGACGTCGATGTCGCTTTCGGCGGCGTGGGCCTCGTAGTTCAGGCCGGCACAGAAGACGGTGTTCCGGTCCGTCGTCGGCGGCAGGTATACCACTTCGTCGACGTCGAAGGTCGGGCCTTCGACGTCGGCGACGGCCTCCGGGCGGGCCAAGGCGTCGTCGAACCCCTCGACCCCGCCGGTGACGTCCCGCACCACGTCGCCCTCGAAGACCCCGATGCGCTGCTCGTCGTCCGCCTGAAAGCGTCCTAACCGCATACCCGACCCACTCACCGCAGGGTGTTTATCCTTTCCGCTCGGAGCCGGAGCTCCGTGCCCTCCGCGACAGCGCCGGAGGTCAGTACTCCATATTACAGTGCATATGCTCGTACCCGCGGGAGTGGAGTTCGACGATGTTGCCCCACGGATCCGCACAGTAACACATCCGGTAGTCCGGCGTATCGGGGAAGATGTTCCACACCTTCGAGCTGAGCTGCTCGCCGCCGTGTTCGGCGATCCGGTCGGCCGTGGCCTGGACGTTCGGATCCTGGACACAGAAATGCGAGAGTCCGGCACTCGTCGGATCCGGGTCGTTCCGTTCGACCCCCTCGAACTCGAACAACTCCAAGCCGACGTGGTTGCCGGTCGCCAGGTGGGCGATCTTCATCTCGCCGAAATCCTGGCCCACGGCGTCCTGCGCCAGCATCCCGAAGTGGCCGACGCCCGCCTCGACGGTGTCGGGCTCCATCACGGGCGTGAGCCCCAACACGTCCTGGTACCACTCGAAGGCCTCGTCGATGTCGCTGACCGCCAGACCGATGTGCCCCATCGTCCGCGGGTACGGTCGCTCTCCTTCGGACATACGGTGAGGCTGAGAGTCCAAAATCAAAAGCGTTCCGAGAAACATATGAGAATTTACAATAATTATAAGTAGCGAATCGAGCATCGACCCGTATGCGTATCCGCAAGCGGACCTTCTCGATCGAGACGGCCGACCGGTTCGACATCCGGAACGTCTCGCCGGAGGTCACCGCCGCGATCGAGGACATCGGGGCCGAAGAGGGGCTCGCGTGGGTGTCGACGCCGCACACTTCCGCGGCGCTGTCGACCAACGAGTTCGAGGAGAAGCTCCTGTTCGATATGAAGCGCCGGTTTATGGAACTGGCCCCGCCCGACGACGGCTACTATCACGACACCGACCACATCAACCGCGGGGAACAGCCCAACGCCCACGCCCACCTGCTGTCGGCGATGATCAAGCGGCCGGTCCTGACGCTTTTGGAGGACGGCGAACTCGATCTGGGCACCTGGGAGGAGATCATGTTCTTCGAGCTCTGTGGCCCCCGCGAACGCGAGGTGGACGTCGTTGTCCTCGATTGACCGGCCGAGGGCCGCCTGCCGCCGCGGTCGGGGAGGCGAGCGATGAACGAGGACGCGGTCGTGGTCGCAATCGACCACGGCCTCCACTGGGGGAGTTACGAGGATTTCGCCGATCCCGAGGCGACGCTCCGAACCCTGTTGGAGGCGAACGTTGATGGATTGCTCGCCGGCGTCCCGTTCCTCCAGCGGTTCGGATCCCTGATCGACGACTACGACGTCAGCCGGATCGCGACGCTCGACCTGTTGCACAACTCCACGACCCCCGGCGGGGACGACGGCAGCGAGATCCACACCCAGGTGTTCTCGCCGGAGGCCGCCGCGGCGGCCGGCGCCGACGCCGCGAAGATGGCGCTGGTCTACGGCCGGTCGGATCCGGCCGTACTGTCGGGCAACGTCGAGTTCGTCGCCGACGCGGCGGACGCGTGCAACGACGTCGGGCTTCCACTCGTTGTGGAGCCGACGCTGTGGGGCCAGGAGATCGACGACGAGTTCGACGGCGAACTGCTCGCCGACGCCGCCCGGATCGCCTTCGAGTTGGGGGCAGACGTGCTCAAGACGCCGTACCCGGGGGATTCGGAGTTCGTCCCGATCGTCGAGCACGCGCCGGTGCCGGTGTACATCGCCGGCGGCCCCGCCGTCGGGAGCGACCGGGAGGTCCTGGAGATGGTCGCCGGCGCCCGCGACGCGGGCGGTCGCGGCGTGATGTTCGGCCGGAACGTGTGGCAACGTGAGGACCCCGCCGCCGTGGTCGATGCGTTCCGGCGAATCGTCCACGACGGGGCCAGCGTGGACGAGGCCGCCGCAGCGTTGGAGGACGTATGACCCACGACCACGCCGTCCCGTATCCGCACTTCCAGGTGAACTGCAAGATCTATCCGGGCACCGGCGGCGACGACGGTCTGGAGTTCGCCCGGATCGTCGAACGCGTACAGAACGACACCGACGCGACGTTCGTGTTCACGCCCCAGTTGCCGGACCTCCGGCGGATCGCCACGGAGACCGACCTCGCCGTGACGACGCCGGCTGTCGACGGGGTGGAGCCGGGGCGGGGGATCGGGAAGATCCTCCCGGAGACCATCCAGGCGGCGGGGGCGCTGGGCGCGGTCATCAACCACGCCGAGGCGCGCGATACCCTCTCGGCGATCGAACGGAAGATCCACCGGTGTCGGGAGGTCGGGATGGACTCGATCGTCTGCGTCGACAGCGTCGAGATGGGGCGCGCTGTCGCAGCGTTCGACCCCGATTCGCTGGTGTTCGAGAAGCCGGCGGACATCTCGACGGACCGCGCGATCACCCAGACCCACCCGGAGCGCGTCCGGGAGTTCGTCCGGGCGATCGACGAGGTCAACCCGCGGACGGCCGTCCTGGTCGGCGGCGGGATCTCCACCGTAGACGACGTCCGGAAGGCGTTCGAGCAGGGTGCCGACGCGGCGGGCGCGGCGTCGGCGATCTCGCTCGCCGACGACCCGGAGCCCCGGCTTCGGTCGATCGCCGAGGCGTTCGAGGATGTCTGAAGCGTCCGCTCGTCCGTACTGAACCTTTTTTACATAATTCGTCGTATACGGCCGTATGGAGCAGCGGCTCGCGATCGACGTCGGCAGTAGCGGGGTCAAGGTGTACGCCGGGGGCATCGACGACGGCGAGTTGCGCTTCGAGCGGATCGCCCGGATGGACAACGCCACCGAGTGGCAGGACGGCCGGCACGTCTGGGACGTCGACACCCTGACCGACCGGCTGCGCGAGGAGATCCGCAGGGCCGCCGCCGAGTACGATTCCGTCGCCTCCGTCGGGATCGACGCGACCGCGCTGGATTTCGGCCTGCTCGCCGACGGCGGGTTGGTCAGGAACCCCTACTTCTACCGCGACCCCTCGCTGTGGACCGCGACCGACGCGGTCACCGACCGGTGTTCGGCGCGCGAGTCGTTTCACCTGACCGGGTACAACGGGCCGCCGGGACCGCTGTACTACCAACTACAGGAGTCGCCGGAGGCCTTCGAGGAGGCCGATACGCTCGTTCCGCTGCCGGGGGTGCTCAGCCACCAACTCGGCGGCGACGCCGCGACGGAGGCGTCGTACGCGATGACGCTCCGGCTGCTCGACATCCGCTCGCGGGACTGGGCCGACGACCTGATCGACGCGATCGGGTTCCCGCGGGGACTGCTCCAGGAGCCGGTGCCGCCGGGGACCGCCGTGGGATCGGTCGACGCCGTCGACGGCGAGCCGGAGATCGTGCTGCCGGCGAGCCACGACACCGCCTCCGCGGTGGGCGCGCTGCCGCTCACCGCCGACAACAACGCCTTCCTCTGTACGGGGTCGTGGTTCATTCCCGGGGTGGAGCTTCCGGAGCCGCTCGTCACCGACGCGGTGTTCGAGGCGGGCGGCTCCAACGAGGTCGGCGTCGAGGGCACCGTCCGGTTCCTCCGGAACCTCCCCGGGTTCAGCCTGCTTGAGCACTGCCGCGACGAGTGGCGGGAGACCGACGCGACCCACGAGTACGAACCGCTCCTCGAAGGCGCCGCCGACCTCCCCCTCGACGGCCCGGTGATCGACATCCGCGACGACGCGTTCGTGGAAGCACAGTTCGACGGCGACGTCGAGACACGGGTCCGCGAGTACTGCGAACGAACCGGCCAGCAGCCGCCCGAAGACGAGTTCGAGATGACCCGGTGTCTGCTCGTCAGCCTGGCGGTGGGGGCGGCGCTCGTCGTCGAGCGGCTGATCGACCTCGCCGACGAGTCGGTCGAACGGATCCACCTGGGGGGCGGCGGCGTCAGAAACGACCTGTTCTGCTCGATGTTCGCGTCGGCGGTCGGCCGCCCCGTCGAAGCCGGGCCGACGGAGGCGACGGCGCTCGGTAACGTGCTCTACCAGCTCCGTTCGGGCGGGGAGATCCCCGACTTCGAGGCCGGCCGGCAGCTGGTCACCGACCGGTTCGCGCTGACGCGGTACGAGCCCGAAGCGCAGTCGACGTGGGCGACGCTCCGGGAGCGGGTCCGCGAGTCGGGGGGTTAGTGGGCGGTCCAGCCGCCGTCGACGGTGAGGACGGAGCCGGTGACGAACGACGCGGCGTCGGAGGCGAGAAACACCGCCGCGCCGACGACCTCCTCCGGTTCCCCGAACCGACCGAGGAGGTGCCCCTCGCGCATCCGCTCGTACCACTCCCGGTCGCTCATCGCCTCCCGGACCAGCGGGGTCTTCATGTACCCCGGTGCGAGGGCGTTGACGCGGACCTCCGGCGCCCATTCGGCCGCCAGCACCTTCGTCAACTGGATCACGCCGCCCTTGCTCGCGGAGTAGGCGGACTGGTCGGCGCCGCCGTCGATTCCCCGGACGGAGGCCATGTTGATGACCGACCCGTCGCCGGCGTCGACGAGCGGCTCGCCCAGGACCTTCGCCGCCCGGAACATCCCGTCTAAGTTCAGGCGGATGATCTCCCGCCACTCCTCGAAGGAAAGCTCGAAGACGGGCCTGCGGGTGTTGATTCCCGGGACGTTACACAGGATCTGATACCCGCCGTGTTCGTCGCGGACCGTCCCGCGGAGGGACCGCAGTGACTCGTCGTCGGTGACGTCGACCTCCATCGCGACGCCGTTCGTACACGCATCGGCGACCGCCGCCGCCGCCTCGCCGTCGATGTCCGCAACGACGACCGTCGCGCCGCGGGCGTCGAAGCCGAGTGCGATCGCCCGCCCGAGCCCGGAGCCGGCGCCGGTGACGATGGCCCGCCGACCGGAGAGGTCGAACATCGACTCCGGATCGAACTGCCAACTCCCGGACCTCCAACTCATACCCCTCAACTGTCCGTTACCCTTGATAAAATTTTGGGGCGGAGCCGCGCGAGACGCCGGCGACGCCCCTGTACTCGGAACAAATTATAAATCGGGGCCGAGATATGCCGAGCTATGGGCACACTGAACCCACAGTTTACCGACGACACTGTCATCGTGACCGGCGGCGCCTCCGGGATCGGCCGCGAGGTGGCACAGCAGTTCGGGGACGCGGGCGCGACGGTACTCGTCGCCGACCTCCGGGAGGAGCCGAAGGGCGGGGGGACGCCGACACACGAGGCCATCGCGGACGCCGGGGGCACCGCCGAGTTCGTCGAGACCGACGTGAGCGACCGCAACGACATCACCGCCTTGGTCGAGGCGGCCCACGACTACGGCGGCGTCGACGTGATGGTGAACAACGCCGGGATGTTCATCGGCGGGTCGATCCTCGATCTGGAGCCCGAGGAGTTCGAGCGGATCCACAGCGTCAACGCCAAGGGGATCTACTTCGGGACCCAGGTCGCCGCAAACGACATGATCGAGCGCGACGACCCCGGCGCGATCGTCAACACCGCGTCGATCAGCTCCCACTACGCCCAGTTCGAGCAGGTCCAGTACGACTCCACGAAGGGCGCGGTCAGGATGATCACCCGCGGGGCCGCCCTGGAACTCGCCGAGCACGGCATCCGGGTCAACGCCGTCGCGCCGGGCCAGATCGCAACCGAACTGAACGAGGGCTGGTCCGAGGAGGCGATGGAGAAGGCGGCAAACGACGAGTTGGTCAAGCGGGTCCCGCAGGGGCGGGCCGGAACGCCCGAGGACGTGGCGCCGGCGTACCTCTATCTCGCAAGCGAGGAGGCCGGCTACGTCACCGGCGAACTCCTGTTCGTCGACGGCGGCTGGCAGGTGTTCTGATACTGTCGGCTATCGTCGCGTGACGGATTTCGACACCCCGGGGTGTCGAAAATCTTCACGTAGTCATAGCCAACAGTGTGAGCGGCCGCCCCGACGATCGGGCGGTCGCTACTCGTAGACGTGGACGCTCCCGGTCGCGTTGTCCTCAATGAACGCCCAGTCGTAGTCGACGCCGAGTCCCGGGTCGTCGGGCACGGGGACGGTCCCCTCGTCGTCGATGGCGTCGATCTGATCGGTGTAATCGCCCTCGTACACCGGCGGGATCGGGTTGCGGGCGTTCGGGTGGACCAAGGCGAGCTCGTAGTAGTTGGAGTTCCGCGTCGCCGCCATCAGGTGTCGCTGGGCGGGCCCGGGGGCGTGATACTCGACGTCGAGCCCGAACCCCTCGGCGACGCGGGCGACCTTCATCGCGCCCGTGATCCCGGCGTCGTACTCGGGGTCGGCCCGGACGAAATCCGTCGCCTCGTTCGCGATGAAGTCGGTGTGCAGTTCCAGCCCGCGAACGTGTTCGGTCTGGAGGATCGGGGTGTCCATATTGTCCTTCAGCCGGCGGTGGCCGTGTTGTGAGGTCCCGGCGTCGCGGTAGGGGTCCTCGTACCAGAAGAAGTCGTGTTCGTCACACGCCTTGCCGACGCGGAGGGCGTCGGCCCACGTCTCGTACTGACACGCCGGGTCGAGCATCAGGTCCATCTCGTCGCCGACGCGGTCGCCGACCGCGTGGACGGTCTCGACCTCCCGGTCGATGTCGCCCCACTCGTCGCTCTCCCACACGTGGAGTTTGAACCCGCCGTAGCCGCGTTCGTAACACTCCTCGGCGAAGTCCGCGAACGCCTCCGGCGAGTCCAGCCCCCCGTTCAGGTCGGCCTCGTAGGTCGAGGCGTACGCGGGCAGGCGCTTCCGGTAGGTGCCAAGCAGTTCGTGGATCGGCGCGTCGTGGTACTTGCCGGCGAAGTCCCACAGCGCGATGTCGATCGGCCCCATCCCCATCCGGTCGTACTTCCGGAGTGCACGTTTGATCTCCGACCAGTGTTTCTCCCGGTGGAGGGGGTTCTTTCCGACCAGGTAGTTCGCGAACATGTTGATCTGGGCGGCTCCGGGGGAGTTGCCGCCCACGTACTCGCCGGTGATCCCCGTGTCCGTGTGGATCCGGATCGCGAACAGTTTCCGGCGCGTCGTCGTCCCGGGTTCGTAGACGAGGCAGAAGCCGTTCGGGCTGTAGCCGACGTCCTCGATCGGAAACGAGAACTCGGTACTCTCGACTTTCGTTATCTCCGGCGTCATAGCGGCACATCCCGGACGGAGAATATAAATCTTCGCCGGGGATCGCCGCGCCGGGAGATCCGAGGGGACACCTGCCGTCGACCCCACGACCCGGCCAGAGGGCGGGTTGGCCCTATCCTCGTCGAGGCGGTCACACCGACCCGCGGGTCGTCCGCGCGGGGAGTCGGTGTGACCCGATTCCCGTGTCGAAATCGTCGTGAATAACCATCGGAATTCCCAAAATGTTTTTATATCATCCTCCGCACTACCAGTCTATGCCAGACTTTGATGGCAAAACCCCTGAGGCGGAGTTACCGTTCGGGATGAACCGCCGCCAGTTGATGAAATACTTCGGCGGCGGGTTGGGCGCCGGGATGGCCGGGCTCGCCGGGTGTAACACCGGCGACGGCGGTGGCGGTGGCGGCGGCGACGGCGGTGGCGGCGGCGACGGCGACGGCGGTGGCGGCGGCGACGGCGGCGGCGGCGATATGGAGACGCGCCCGTTCCCCATCGAGGATCCCGAGACGTTCGAGGAGATCGAACTCAGGTGGACGACCGACAACTCGGCGGGGCCGCTGTACGCGATGTTCGGCCCGCTGATCGAGGAGGAGACCAACCTGACGTTCAACGACGGGCAAACCTTGCCGGCGGGCAACTACTACTCGTCGCTGAATTCGGACCTCATCGGCGGCGGCGAGGTCCCCTACGACATCGTGTTGAATATCCCGCTGTACCTGGGTGACTTCCAGGCCCGGGACATCTTCGAGCCCCTTGACGACTACCTGGCACAGTACGAGGGCGTCGAGGAGTACCTCGACAGCATCATCGAGCCCTACAGGCGGTTCTATATGGAGTTCGACGGCGACACCGTCGCGCTACCCATTGACGGCGACATCCACAACCTGTTCTACCGGCCGTCGTACTTCCAAGACGAGACCCACCAGGAACAGTATCAGGAGGAGTACGGCCAGGAGCTCCGGGTGCCGCAGACCTGGCCCGAGTTCAACCAGGTTGCGGAGTACTTCACCGAGAACACCGAGGACGGCGTGTACGGCACGCAGGTGTACGGCGCCCGGCCGTTCAATTTCGGGTGGTGGATGGACCGTGCGGCCTCGAAGGGCGTCATCTACTTCGACGAGGAGATGGAGCCGCAGATCAACTCCGATCCGGCCGTCGAAGCCCTGGAGAACATGGTCGAGACGATCGACTACGCCCCCGAGGGGTCGGCGCAGTTCGGCATCGCCGAGACCGTCAACCAGTGGCAGCAGGGCAACGTCGTGATGTCGGTGTGGTGGATCGACCTCACGGAGTTCACCGCCCGCGGGGACTTCCCGGTCGTCGGCGACCAGCGGTCGGCGGCGATCCCCGGATGGGAGCAGGACGACGGCAGCATCCGGCGGAACGCGATGATGCTGTACAACCGGCTGTACTCCATCCCCGCGAGCCTCCCACAGGAGCGGAAGGACGCCGCCTTCTACGCGATCCTCCGGTTGGCCCGCGACCCCGTGCTGACCCAGGCAGTCGCCGATCCGTTCACCGGACTGGACCCGTCGAACGAGGCCCACTACGACGAGGAGGCCGCGCAGTTCTACACCCAGTCCAACCCGCTTCGGGGGACCGGCGAGGGGTTCCCGGAGAACCCGCCGATCTTCTCGCCCGACACCGACTACGTCGGCGGGATCAGCGCCCAGGAACAGGCCCTGCAGCACATCCGAGCCGGACAGACGAACATGGAGAACGGGTTCCCACAGCCGCAGTGGCCGGGGGCGACCCAGTACACCAACGACCTGTCGATCCACATCCAGCGGGCCCTCACCGGCGAGGAGTCGCCGCAGGAGGCCCTCGATAACGCCGCGGAGAAGTGGCGGGAGACGGTCGAGACGCTCGGGCGTGAATCACAGCGCGAGCAGTATATGAAATTCCTCGAGACGGCCCGCGACCTCGATTACGTCTGAAGCTGATTCCGCGGCGCAAACTTCTTATCCGACGTGGGTATTGGTAGCAAACGCGCTAATTCATATGAGCACGATACGAGACTCGCTGCAAGAACGTATCGCGGTACGGATCCCGATTCGGCGTGAGAAGCTCACCCCGTTGCTGTTGGTCGGGCCGGCCCTGGTGACGGTGTTTCTGGTCACCATCGGCCCGATGTTGTGGTCGCTGTGGCTGAGTTTCAACCGATGGACGCCCGCGTCGATCACCTACCAGGAACCGACGTTCACCGGGGTCGAGAACTTCGTCTGGCTGTTCAACGACGGCCGGTTCTGGAACTCCGTGGCCAACTTCGTGTTCTACGGCGGTGTCGGCGTCACCATCCAGGTGCTGCTCGGGACGGCGCTGGCGCTTGCGCTGTACAACTACGTCGAACGCCGGAGCGTCCGGATCGGGTTGCTCACGCTGTTCGCCGTACCGATGATGATCGCGCCGCTCGTCGCGGGGCGCATCTGGCAGCTCCTCTTTCTGCCGGGCGGCGGCGCGGTCAACGGGATCCTCGGGATGTTCGGAAGCGGGGGGCTGCCGTGGCTCCAGTCGCGGTGGCTGGGGCTGACGTCGCTGATGATCGCCGACACCTGGCAGTGGGTCGGGCTCCCGCTTTTGATCATCTACGGCGGCCGTGCGAGCATCCCCGAGTCGATGTACGAGGCCGCCCGCGTCAACGGCGCCTCCCGGTGGATGCAGTTCCGGCGCATCACGCTCCCGCAGTTGCGGACGCTCATCGCGATCGCGTTCATCCTTCGGTTTATGGACGCGTACAAGTTCTTCGATAAGCTGTTCATTATGACCCGCGGCGGTCCGGGGACACAGACCGAACTACCGACGTTCTACACGTACATCGTCGGGTTCAGTTCGTTCAACATCGGCCGGGCGGCGGCGCTGACGTGGGTCATTGGGTTGGGGTCGATCGTCACGATGTTGCTGTTCTGGCGGTTTATGAACACGGAGGGATCGGCATGAGCACCGCCAAAGCGAACGGGTTCAAGTGGGCGGGACGAGGGCTCCTCGTCGTGTACACGCTGTTCGTGGGGTTCCCCATTTATTGGACGCTCAACACGGCGTTCAAGCCGCTGGGTCAGATCGGGACGTTCCCGCCGACGCTGTACCCGAAGGGGTTCCAGCTCGACGCGTTCGTGTGGGTGCTCTCGAACTCCCGAGCGATCGACGCCATCCTCAACAGCCTGATCATCGCTTCCGGGACGACGATCCTCTCGGTGATCCTGGGGTCGCTGGCGGGGTATGCGTTCTCGCGGTTCAGCTGGGTCGATCCGGGGGGTCACGTGTCGTTCTGGCTGCTCTCGACACGGATGTTCCCGCCGGTCGCGGTGGTGCTACCGATCTTCTTCATTTACGGTCGGCTCGGGCTCCAGGACACGCTGATCGGACTGATACTGCTGTACCTGACGTTCAACCTCCCGCTGACGACGTGGCTGATGCGGGATTTCTTCGACAAGATCCCGGCGTCGTTCGAGGAGGCGGCGTTCGTCGACGGCTACTCCAGATTCCAGACGTTCCGGAAGGTGGTCTTCCCGCTGGTCCGGCCGGGACTGGTGGCGACGATGATGCTCGCGTGGGTCTTTGCGTGGAACGAGTTCCTCTTCGCGTGGATCATCACCGGGAACAACACTTCGACGTACACAACCATCATCCCGACGCTCATCGAATCGAACCAGATCCAGTGGAACAACATTATGGCGATGGCGACGTTGGTGGCGACGCCGCCGACGCTGATCCTCATCGCGTTCCGGGACAACATCATCGAAGGGATGACCCTGGGTATGACCGACATCTAACAATGGCGAAAGTAGAAATAGACAATCTGACGAAGCGATACGGCTCGATCGTCGCGACGAACGACATCTCGTTGGACATCGAGGACGGAAACCTCACCGTCCTCGTCGGCCCGTCGGGGTGCGGGAAGACGACGACCCTGCGCTCGGTTGCGGGGCTCGAGACCCCGACCGAGGGGAGCATCTCCTTCGACGGCGTCGACATCACCGACCGCCCGCCGCAGGAACGGGACATCTCGATGGTGTTCCAGGACCTCGCGCTGTACCCGCACATGACCGGGAAGGAGAACGTCGCCTTCCCGCTTCGCGCGGAGAAGGGGTACAGCGACGCCGAGATCGAGGAGGCGGTTCAGGAGGCCGCGGAGGTCACGAACTGCGCCGACTTCATCGACAAGAAGATCACCGACCTCTCGGGCGGTCAACAGCAGCGCGTCGCCTTGGCCCGCGCCCTCGTCCGTCGGCCGGAGGTGTTCCTGATGGACGAGCCGTTCAGCGACCTCGACGAACTGCTCAAACGCCAGCTCCGTGCCGACGTGGTCCAGCTCCAGCAGGAGTTCGGGGTAACGATGATCCACGTCACCCACGACCAGGAGGAGGCGATGACGATGGGCGACGACCTCGTGGTGATGAACAACGGGAACGTCGTCCAGTTCGGCGACCCCGACGAGGTGTTCAGCCGTCCGCAGACGCTCTTCGTGGCGATGTTCATCGGGTCGCCGCAGATCAACCGGTTCGACTGTGACCTCTCGTGGGAGGGCGACACGGCCGTCCTCGATTCCGGCGAACGGACCTTCGAGCTGTCGGGCGAGGCGGCTGCGCCGCTGCGTGCGGCGACCGGAACGCGGCTCGCGGTCTGCATCCGGCCACAGCGGCTCACGTGGGCCGAGACCGAGCCGGAGAGTGGACTGTCAGTCCCGGCGACCGTCAACGTCGTCGAAAAGATCGGAACCGAGGACATCGTCCGGTGTACCACCCCGGAGGGCCACGACGTCACGGCCGAGGTCAACTCCGGGACGCTGACCGAGGGGATGGAGGGATACCTCGCGTTCGACCACACCAACCTCCACCTGTTCGACGGCGTCGCAGAGGACGCGGAACGCCTCAACTGACGGGCCGCACCGGGCCCGCGGCGACCAGGTACTCTCTCTGGCGTATGGCGAGGGCGCATCGCGTGGCTTTTTAACGGACACCATACGAGATTCTATGATGCCAAACACGCCGAACCGGGCCCGAGAAGCTGATTTCCACGCTTTCGGTGGTCGAAGGTCCGATTCCAGAATCGAATGACCGTTCTACATCGAAGAAAGAGTTATACGTCCCACTCCGAATGTCGGTGGTATGGGGGAAGAAGCCAAACACCCGGTGAAAGCCACCGCCCGGACGCTCGAGATCATTCAGGCACTCAAACAGCTCGATTGGGCGGGCGTGACCGAGCTGGCCGAGCGGCTCGACACCTCCAAGAGCGTGATCCACAACCACCTGAGCACGCTCGAGGAGCACGATTACGTCATCAAGGGTGAGCAGGGCTACTCCCTGGGGCTTCGGTTCCTCGAAATGGGCGGCTACCGGCGGAACAAGATGACGCTGTACAGGATGGGAAAGCCCGAGGTCGACGCGCTGGCGGAGGAGACCGGCGAACTCGTCAACATCGCGGTCGAGGAACACGGCCACTGCGTCTACCTCTACCGGTCCCGGGGCTCGCAATCCGTCCACCTGGACATCCACGCGGGCGAGCGGGCGGCGATGAACACTACCGCCCTCGGCAAGTCGATGCTGGCGTTTATGGACGACGACCGGGTCGACCGGATCATCGCGGATCGGCCGCTGCCGGCGCTGACGCCACACTCGATCACGGATCCCGAGGAACTCAGAGAGGAGTTGGCGGCGATCCGCGAGCGGGGGTACGCCATCGACGACGAGGAGCGGTTGGAAGGGCTCCGCTGCGTCTCGGCGCCGATCAGACAGGGCGGGGAGGTGCTGGGGGCTATCAGCGTCTCCGCGCCGACGAGTCGGCTCAAAGGCGACAGGCTGGGGCGGACGGTCCCGGACAAGGTCGTCAGCGCGGCGAACGTGATCGAACTGAACAGCGTCCACACCTGAATCCGGTTCTTTCAGAGAGAACGGGTCACGTCCGTTTCCCGGCGTGACACGACAGGCAGGGTTGCGGAGCTCGACGTGCCAATAACAGATGTACCCCTGTTACTCCACCCGGAACCCTCCGTCGGCAGGGATGGATGGACGCGAGCGACGAAACGCCGGGCGATCGACGCTCGGGAGACGGAGGCCGATTATCCCGGCCGAACCCCGTTCGGTGTATCCGGGGCGGCCGCTGGCCCGAGCACAGCGTCGGAGCGACGATGTCGATCCGATCTGCGGGACTGGAATCCGCCGGAAGTGGAGTTCTTCATCATAGAACGGAACGGTTATTCGGCAGTTCGCGCCCGAGCCATGTCGACCGCGACGCCGAACGCGTCGAGCAGGCTCCGTTCGGAGGCGACTCCGGTGCCCGCGATGTCGAACGCCGTCCCGTGGTCGACGCTGGTGCGGACGATCGGCAGTCCGATCGTCACGTTGACGCCGGAGACGGCCTCGCCGCTGCTGAACCCGAGCATCTTGATCGGGATGTGCCCCTGGTCGTGGTACATCGAAACCACGCAGTCGAACTCCCCCCGTGCCGCGCGGACGTACACCGTGTCCGGGGACTCGGGGCCGACCGCGTCGATCCCCTCGCCCCGGGCGCGCTCGACGGCCGGTTCGATCTCGGTCGCCTCCGCGTCGCCCAACAAGCCACCGTCGCTCGCGTGGGGGTTCAGCCCCGCGACGCCCACGGTCGGGCGGTCGATCCCCAGATTCGAGAGCGCCTCGGCGGTCAGGCGGATGGTGCTGTGAACGCTCTCGGTCGTGACCAACTCGCAGGCCTCCCGGAGCGGAACGTGCGTGCTGACGTGTGTCACGCGAAGGTCCGACTCGATGAGCATCATCGCGTACTCGTCGGTGTCGGTCCGGTCGGCGAGCATCCCCGTGTGACCCGCGTGGGTACTGCCGGCCAGCTTCGTCGCCTGTTTGTTGATCGGGGCGGTCGTGAGCCCGTCGATCTCGCCGGCCTGTGCCAGTTCGATCGCCCGCTCGACGTACCCCAAGCTGGCGGCCCCGTACTCCTCGCGGACTTCGCCGCGGGCCAGCGTCCCGACGTTGTCGAGATCGAGGACCGGGATCGCGTCGTGGTCGAACGTCGCGTCGGCCACGGCCTCGACGCGCCGGATCGAAAGGTCCGAGTCACACACCGTCGTCGCCGCCGCGAGCACGTCGGCGTCGCCGACGACGATCGGCCGGCCGAGATCGAGGAGCCGGCGGTACGCCTTCACGATCACCTCCGGGCCGATGCCCGCAGGATCACCCATCGTTACGCCAATGGTCGGCTGAGAACTACTCATCGTACCCCCCAAGCGCGTCGAGGCAGTTAATGATGCTCGTTCGATCGCCGACCCCGCCGGCCTTCGTTATCAGCGGCAACCCGGGGACCTCGCCGTCGGTCACCCGCCCGACGGGAATCCCGGCGTCGACCGTCGTCCCCGTCAGCGAGACCGTCGTGGCGTCGAGCGCGCGGAGTCCGGCCACGGCGACGTCCCCGCCGGTGAGAAAGAGCCCGGCGGGACGCGTGAGCCGGCAGGCCTCGCCCGCGACCGCAGCCAGCTCCGCGGCGACCCGATCGCCGATCTCCGCGTCCGACAGGCCGCGGTCGCGACCTGCGGCGAGGGTGTCCTCGACGGTGGAGCGGTCGGTGGCGGCGGTGACGACGGTCGGCACGCCGCGGTCCAGCCGGGCGGCGACGTCGGCCGCCGCCCGGGGTGTGCCGTCGAGCAGGCCGATCGGGTCGAGCCGGAACAGGTGCGCCTCGGGGACGCGGGCGAGCTGTTCGAGCGTCGTTGCGCTGACGCTCCCGGCGACGCCGAGCGGCGTTCCCGGTTCGGACTCCGGAGGTGCCGGAGCGGCGTCGACGCGGGCATCCATGCGAAGGTGGCCGGCGAGCCCGCCGCTGCCGACGAACAGGGCGTCGAACCGGGCTCCGGCGGCGGCGATCGCCTCGAGATGCGCGTCGGTCCGGGCGTCACACACGACGATCGGCGGGCGGTCGTGCCGCTCGACGGTGGCGGCCAAGCGGTCCGCGACGCGATCCGCGCCGTCCGTGACAGCAGCCCCGTCGACGCGTTCGACCGGGAGGTCCCCCGCCCCGAAGAGGTCGGCAACGGGCGAGGTGGACGGTCCGTTCCGGTCGGTACCGAACTCCGTTTCGGCGACGGGCGTCCCGTCGACGCGGTGGACGCCATTCCACGTCCGACGGCCGATGGCGGGGAAGGCGGGCGCGACCACGGCGAGGTCGGCTGCCGTGGCCCGCAGCGCTGCGAGTACCTCGGTGCCGACGTTCCCCCGGAGCGTCGAGTCGATCTTCTTGTAGACGGTCGGCGCGCCGAGGGCATCGACGCCGCGCCGGACCGCAGCGGCCGCCTCCGCGGGCGGACAGTACCGGCTGTCGGTGTTGACTGCGACCACCGTCGCCTCGGGCGGCGACGCGTCGGGAACGGCGACCACGGCCGTGTCGTAGCCGCGCGTGGCGACCTCGCCCGCGGTGTCCATCGCCCCGGTGAGGTCGTCGGCGACGATGCCGAGCGCCGGCATCCTACCGGCGGCCTCCGATCGTCGGGCCGTCCGGCGGTCCGGTCCGTCCACCCCGCCGATTGCCCACCGGGGCGGTTTCGGCCGTCGATCCGGGGCGGATCGAGGGAGCGATTAACATAGAGAGCAGTTCGCGGGAACCGTATCTAACGTTTTCGTCCGCCGGGGGCGCAACCGGGTGGATCGGGCGGCGCCACCTCGGTGACGCCTCACTCCCGGGCTGGCTCACCACGGGCGCGACGGGTCGAGGTCACAACAAGTTTTTTGTTGCATCTCCCGGTCACGAACGCTATGCGGTATTACCGGCGACGACAGAACGGGGAACCGCGGCTGCTCGCCACGGCCGACGGGACGGCGTACGACCTGACGTCCGCGAAGCCGGGGGTGGATTCGTTCGGGGCGCTGGCCGAGGCCGCGGACGTGACCGACCGGACGCCCGATCGGGTCGCGGAGCCGCTGCTCGAGGAGGCCGAGGCGTTTCCGGTTTCCACAGTCGACGACGACCCCGCGGTCCCACTCGTCGCCGAGGAGGTGTGGGCCGCGGGCGTCACCTACCGGATCAGCGAGGAGGCCCGAACCGCCGAAAGCGGGATGCCGGAGATCTACGTCGACGTCTACGACGCCGACCGACCGGAACTGTTCCTCAAATCGACGCCGGGGCGGACCGTCGGCCCCGGGGCGGCGATCGGCGTCCGCGAAGACTCCGAGTGGAACGTCCCCGAACCGGAGCTGGGGGTCGTCCTCTACAGGGGCGAGATCGTCGGGTACACGGTCGGCAACGACGTCTCCAGCCGCTCGATCGAGGGCGCCAATCCGCTGTACCTCCCGCAGGCCAAGATCTACGATCGGTGCTGTTCGCTGGGGCCGTGCGTCGCGACCGACATCGACGACCCCCACGACCTCGAGATGTCGCTCACCGTCTACCGCAACGAAACGGCGGCGTTCGAGGGACGGACCACGACGGCGGGGATGGTCCGGAGCTGCGAGGAACTGGTCTCCTATCTCACCCGACACAACGCGGTGCCGGAGGTGACGGTGCTTCTCACCGGCACGTCGATCGTGCCCGACGACGAGTTCTCGCTGCAGCCGGGCGACACCGTCGTCGTCGACATCGAGGGGATCGGCACGCTGCGGAACCCGGTCACCGCCGTCTGATACCGTCGGTTATAGTCCCGTGACGGATTTCGACACCCCGAGGTGTCGAAGATCTTCACGTAATTATAGCCAACAGTATGATGCGATCGGCCGTCCAGTCGCACGGCAGCAGCCGCCGACCGTCAGCGGTCGCCGGCCAGCCACCGGACGAGGTCCGCCCACAACCGCGGGTAGCCGCCCCACTCGACGAACTCCATCGGGCCCCAGTGTGGGGCACAGTCGCTCGCGAACGCCGCCGACCGCCCGTCGCCGTGGGTGCCGACCGCCAACAGCGGGTCCCCGTCGACGGAGACGAGTTCGTCCGCGTCGCCGTCGGTCCTAAAGCGGTTGTAGCCGAGGACGTCCGGCCAGTCGTCGTCGACCGCCGAGACGGCCGGATGGTCGGGAGCGACCACCTGCGGGTACGCGCCGTCGGGGCGCTCGACCCGGTCGTCGCCCCGCTGCATCGTGACCGGGAGGGCCTCTTCGACGGCGGTTCCGGCGTAGTTCGCGCGTCCGTTGATGCCTTGGAAGGATAGGTAGCCGCCGACCATCAGGAGCCCGCCGCCGTCGCGAACGTACGCCTCCAGCAGTCGGAGCCGGTTCGGTCGGCGGGTTCCGTCGCTGAACGTCTCCGGCGGGATCGCCAGCGTGTTGTAGCCGATGTCGCTGAGGATCACGACGTCGTACGCCGCAAGCGCTTCCCTCGACTCCGGGAACTCCGCGGCCGCGACGTGACAGGGCTGGTAGGTCGTGTCGATGCCGTCCGTCTCCAGGGCCGCTTCGAGGTAGTCACCCGCCTCCGTGTACTCCGCACTGGAGAACAGGTCGAACCCCTTCACGTGAAACGAGATCGTCTGCCAGGACTCGCCGACGAGCAACGCGGTTGGCTCGGCCATACTACGGTACACCGAGCAGAGTGTGTTAGTTCTTTACACGTCGCGGGAGCGACGGGTGACTCGGGGTGATGGCGGCGGGAACGACACTCGCCGGTCGCCCCCGAATGTTAAGTAACCTGCGCCGTCATCCTCGCTATGGCCGCGCCTGACGTTATAGAGACACCGATATATCACGAGAGCGACGCCACCATAGAGCCCCTCGAGGGGCGCACGGTCGCCGTCGTCGGCTACGGCAACCAGGGACGCGCACAGGCCCGAAATATGCGGGACTCGGGCGTCGATGTCGTCGTGGGAAACCGGGGTGACGACGACCGCGACCAGGCCGCCGACGACGGGTTCGAGGTGTATTCGATCGCCGAGGCGACAGCCCGGGGGGACGTGGTGCTCCTGTTGATCCCCGACGAGGTACAGCCCGAGGTCTACGAACGCGAGGTCGGCCCCAACCTCGACGCGGGCGACACGCTCGTCTTCGCGTCGGGGTACAACGTCACGTACGACCGCATCGACCTCGCCGACGACGTCGACGTGGTGCTCGTGGCACCGCGGATGATCGGCGCGGTCGTCCGCGAACTCTACGAGGACGGGCGGGGCGCGCCGGCGCTTTTCGCGGTCGACCAGGACGCCTCGGGGGCGGCACACGAACGGGCCCTCGCGGTCGCACACGCCATCGGGGCGACCCGCTCCGGGGTCGTCGAGACGGAGTTCGACACCGAGACCCGCACGGACCTGCTGAGCGAACAGGGGCTGTTTCCGGTCTTCGCCTCGGCGCTTTTGGCCCGGTTCGAGGTGGAGTCGGAGGCGGGGATCCCGCCGGCGGTGACGCTGCTGGAATCGTACCTCTCCCGGGAGATGGCCCACATCTTCGAGAAGTGCGCCACCCAGGGGCTCGTCTCCCAGATGGACCTCCACTCACAGACGAGCCAGTACGGCCAACTGCTCGGGCTTGAGGCGTTCGACCGCGAGCCGATCCGGGAGTTCATGCGCGACCGCCTCGAGGCGATCGACTCCGGGGAGTTCGCCGACGAGTGGACCGAGGAACAGGCGTCGGGCTACGAACGGCTCTCGGAGCTCAGACGGGAGTACGAGTCCTCGGAGTTCGTCGAAACGGAGCAGGCGACGCTGGACGCCTTCGGGTTACGGGACCTCTGAGGGGCCGCGACCGACGCGTCGATCGCCCCGGCGGTCCCCAGCCAGGGTGAAAAACTAAGAGGATTCCGTGAGCAGGGCAAGCCGTATGTTCGACGCACCAGACGAGATCATCGACCTGACCAACCCGATCGACAACGGCATTCCGGTGTGGCCGTCGTTCCCGCCGGTCGACCTGAAACACGAGTCCCTGGCTGCGCGGGACGGCTTCACGATGGAGAAGGTAACGATGCGGACCCACACCGCGACCCACGTGGATTCGCCGCGGCACTTCATCCCGGAAGGGCGCACGCTCGACGAGTTCCCCGTCTCGAAGTTTATGGGTGAGGGCGTCGTCGTCGATCTGACCGACGTCGGGAACTCGGCCGCGATCGGCGTTGACGACCTCGCCCAGTACGAAGACGAGATCGACGCCGGCGACGTGGTGATGCTCAACACGGGGTGGGACCAGTACTACGGGACCACCGACGAGTGGATGTTCGAGTTCCCGCATCTGTCGGGCGACGCCTCGGAGTATCTCGCCGACCTCGAGGCGAAAGCGGTCGGGATCGACACCCCGAGCGTCGGCGGGTGGTACGACGAGGTGCCCGGCCACGGCCCGAGCACGGACGTCCATCCCGCCGACTCCCACCTCCCGCTGCTCGAAAACGACATCATCCCGATCGAGGAGCTCCGAAACCTGGACGCGGTGCGCGGCGACGCCGCGACCCGCCGGGCGTACTTCCTCTATCCGCCGCTGAACTTCCAGGACACCAGCGGATCGTCGGTCCGGGCGTTCGCGTTCCTGTAGGCCGGTCAGAAGTTCTCGTAGACCGTCTTCTCGATGGTGTAGAACTCCAGGCCCGCATCGCCCTGCTCGCGCCACGTCTCCGAGGAGGACCCCTTGAACCCGCCGAACGGGACGTGGAGTTCGAGCCCGGTCGTCTTCTCGTTGATCTTCGCGACCCCGGCTTCGATCTCTTCGACGAACCGGTTTGCCTCGGTGTGGTTCCGGGTGAGGATGCTGGCCGACAGCCCGTAGTCGACGTCGTTTGCGACCTGGATGGCCTCGTCGAACCCTCCGACTTCGAGCACGGCGAGGACGGGCCCGAAGATCTCCTCGCGGGCGATCCGGTGGTCCGGGGCGACGTCACCGAAGACCGTCGGCGCGACGAAGTACCCGTCGCCGAACCGGCCGCCGTCGAGCGCCTCGCCGCCGACCGCGAGCCTCGCTCCCTCCTCGACCCCGACGTCGATGTACTCGAGCGTGCTCTGGAGTTCGTCCGCGCTGACCTGCGGGCCCATCCCGTACTCGTCGCCGGGACCGACGTCGATCGCTTGCGCCCGGTCGACGATCGCGTCGACGAACTCGTCGTACACCTCCTCGTAGACGATCGCGCGGGAGCCGGCGGTACACGCCTGCCCCGTCACGCCGAACGCGCCCGCAGCGACGATGTCGGCGGCCGCCTCGACGTCGGCCGACTCGGTGACGATGGTCGGGTTCTTGCCGCCCATTTCGGTCTGGACGCGCTTGCCGTCGTCGGTCGCGAGGTCGTAGACGGTCCCGCCCACGGCGCTGCTGCCGGTAAACGAGACGGCGTCGACGCGGTCGTGACCGATCAAGGCGTTGCCGACGGTGCTGCCCGGCCCGGTCACGAGGTTGACGACGCCCTCCGGGACCCCGGCGTCGTCGAGCGCGTCGACGATCGAGACCGCCGGGCCCGGGGCGAGGCTGGCCGGCTTGATCGCGGCCGTGTTCCCGGCGGCCAAGGCGGGCGCGATCTTCCAGGCCGGAATCGCGATCGGGTAGTTCCACGGCGTGATCAGCGCCGCCACGCCCACGGGCTCCTCGCGGGTGTAGAGGTTCGTCCGGCCCCCGGACGACGACTTCACCGTCCCGCCGAGGTCGCGGGTCTTCTGTGCGTAGTAGTGGAAGATGTCGATCGCGCGCTGGACCTCTCCGCCGGCCTCGGCGTGGGTTTTGCCCTCCTCGCGGGTGAGCTGCGCCGTCAACTCCGCCTTCCGGTCTGCGAGCACGTCGCCGGCGGCCTTCAGGATCGCCCCACGATCGGGTGCCGGAGTCGACGCCCACTCGGCCGCCGCGTCGGCTGCGGCCGTCACGGCGGCGCGGGCGTCGGCCGCAGTCGACTCCTGGTACGTCGCAACGACGTCGTCGGGCGCCGCCGGGTCGACCGTCTCGAACGTGTCGCCGGACTCCGAGTCCGTCCACTCGCCGTCGATGTAGTTCCGGGTGGGTGGCATACGGCAACACGTCGGCGGCGTCCCACTCAGTCTTTTCCATTCGCGGGGGGAGCCGGAAGACCAGTCACGTGCCGGGCGTCGGCGGGGACCGCCGCTACTCGTAGACGTGGACGCTCCCGGTCTGATTGGCCTCGATGTACGCCCAGTCGTAGTCGACCCCGAGGCCGGGGCCGTCCGGGACCGGGACCGTCCCCTCGTCGTCGACGCTGTCGAGTTGGTCGTCGTAGTCGCCGGCGTAGATCGGCGGGGTCGTGTTCCCACAGTCCGGGTGGACGAGCGCCATCTCGTAGTAGTTGGAGTTCCGCGTCGCGGCGATGCAGTGCCGCTGGGCGGGCCCCGGCGCGTGAAACTCGACGTCGAGCCCGAAGCCCTCCGCCATCCGTGCGACCTTCATCGCGCCCGTGATCCCGGCGTCGTACTCGGGGTCGGCCCTGACGAAGTCCGTCGCCTCGCTCGCCACGAAGTCGTGTTTCATCTCCAGGCCGCGGACGTGCTCCGTCTGCAGCAGCGGCGTCTCGAGGTGCTTTCCGAGCTTCCGGTGGGCGTGTTGGGAGGTCCCGGCGTCCCGGTAGGGATCCTCGTACCAGAAAAAGTTCTCCTCGTCGAGAGCGCGGCCCAGCGTCAGGGCGTCGGCGAACGTCTCCAGTTCACACGCCGGGTCGTGCATCAGGTCCATCTCCGCCCCGACGGCGTCGCCGACGGCGTGCACTGCCTCGATCTCGCGGTCCAGGTCCCGGGCGCTGTCGTCGCCACCCCACCCGTGGATCTTGAACCCGTCGTACCCGAGGTCCCGGCACGTCTCGGCGAACGCGGCGAACGCCTCGGGGGAGTCCAAACCGCCGGCGTCGTCGCCGTGGTACGTCGACGCGTACGCGGGGAGCCGGCGGCGGTAGGTGCCCAGGAGTTCGTGTATCGGCGCGTCGTAGTACTTGCCCGCGAAGTCCCACAGCGCGATGTCGACGGGACCCATCCCCATCCGGTCGTACTTCCGGAGTGCGCGTTTGATCTCCGACCAGTGTTTCTCCCTCGCCAAGGGGTCCTTCCCGACGAGGTAGTCCGCGAAAGTGTTGATCTGTGCGGCACCCGGGGAGTTGCCGCCGACGTACTCGCCGGTGATCCCGACGTCGGTGAAGATCTGCACCCCGAACAGTTTCCGCGTCGTCGTCTCGCCGGGAGCGTACACCAGGTTGAACCCGTGGTGATCGGTCCCTACGTCGGACAACTCGTAGGTGAACTCTCTGCTCTCGATCCGCGTTATTTCGGGTGACACGCTACCACCAACCGGCAGCGTTTAAATAAAGGTACGGTACGCCGGGAGCGGCGGTTCGGGGGTCCCCGAGGGGCGGGCGAGCGGAGCGTAGCCATCGGTCGCGACCGTGGCGCACAGATCGATACGTCGGTTCACCCCGTAAGAAGGTGGCACCGTCCAGGCCGGTAAGTTTAGTATATTATATTAATTTTGTTGTTATGGTTTTTTCGTTGTCGTTCTCCACGCTCCCGACATTTACTCTATCTGTCTCCGTATAGCATTTCTGGGCAGTTGCCAAGTTCTCTTAATTTATATTATGTTAAATTATTTCTGTCGTATACGAGAAACGTTCGGATCCGGACCGGCGGGACTGTCGTCGCGACGGGATATCGGGGACCCGAGGATCCGGTGAGCGGACCACATCTGACTGCTTCCTCTGTCGGGCGGAGACAGCAGGGAGTGTGGTCGGTTTCGCTGTCGGCTTTCTGCGGGACGGCCGTCACGGGGGAAACGGACGTCGCGGTTCATCGGTCAGCGGCGCCCGACGGAGACTCCCCGAATGCCGTGAGCGCCACCGTGCGGGTATCCGCGAGCTCCCGTCGGAGACGGTCGCGGTCCCAGCCGAACGGCGAGAGGGCGCTCTCGATCGCTCGGACCAGCCGTGTTTCGTAGTACTCCGGATCGTAGTCCTCGGGTGCTTCGTGAGCGAGGGCGACCCTGTCCCGGGAGGTCCTGTCGTCGTCGACGACGACGTACTCGACGTCCTGTCCCGGATGGAGGTCCAGTCCCCGGTCACGGGCCCGCTCGAGCGCCGCTACGTTCCGCGTGGTCTGCGTGTACGCTTCGAGTCTGTCGAGTACCGCGTCGGGCGATCTCGACTCCCCGAGCCGCTCGATACAGTCCCGTTGGACGGTCTCGATATACGATGGCGTGGACCGCTGACGGGCTTCGATGCCGCGGATCTTGAACTCGTCCGCTCCGGAGACCTTCCCGAAGTACTTCGTGAGCGCCCCGGCGTCGCGCTCGCGTTGCGGGACGAACGCCACCCACTCGTAGTGGGCTTCGTGTTCGAGGCGGATCCGAACGTCCGCCGTGATCCGTTCAGCCAGTTCGTCGAGCGGTTCCCGGTCGGCGTCGTCGACAGCGGGGTCCGGAGACACCCGGATCGAATCAACGACCCCGTGGAGGACCCGCCAACCGCCCGCTTCGAGCCGGGCTTTCGCGTTCAGCAGGCTCTCTCGGGCGTACGCGGTGATCGCTTCGTGGCACTCGATGCGCCCGAACGTCGCGTTGCTGAACCCCTGATACCCGAAACACGCGACCGGAATCCACTTCAACGCCCCCGATCGGTCCCTCAGTTCCGTCAGCCGTTCCGGATCGGGCTGTTCACGCGCCTGTTCCCGTCGGATCTCCGCTTTGATCCGATCCCGGTCTTCGATGATCGGTTCCAAGACGCCCACGAGATACCTTCGGTCGTCGCAGATGGCGTAGCCGAGCCCCGGGACGTCCGCACGATCACGGTGACAGTCGCACCGGATCACGTCCGGGGTACGGATGATGTTGGGATACAGGCTCGAAAAGTCCAGTTCGTGGACGTCCTCGCGGAGCCCCACCTCGGGAGCGAAGACGAATCCACCACGGTCGGCGTCGTGGAGTCGCCCCGCCGACTTGAAGAACTCGTGTCACCAAGAGTTCCGGGGGACCGGAACCCCGCGGTCGTGGGCTTCGCAGATCTGGATCGCGGTGAGAACGTTCTCGATCGAGGCCCACGCCGCCTCTTAGAGTGGGTTCGCTGAACGACTCGTTCGCTCTCCGGACACGGCGACCACAGTACCGACCGGGTCGTCCGGACCGGCCTGCGGCGTCTCGGACGGGTCGATCCCGAGATGCTGGTACGGCTCGAATCCGCGGGCGACGTGGATTCGGTCGAGCAACCGGCGGCTCGGAGCGAGTTTCGCGAGCGTGGTGCTCGTGGCGTATCCGTTCGCATCGATCCACCACGCGGGTCCGTCGTCGTGAACGAGGAGATGGTCCAACACGAGTGATTGGAGCACGGACGCGCCCCGCGACTGTTCGAGTTCGAGCAACACCAGCCCATCGTCCAGCGATGGCAGCAACGAGGCCTCCGTGGACGGATCTGCCCGTTCGACGAGTTCCCGATTCCGGTCCGCCGGCCGGGGTGGACGGCCTGCGGTCGTTGCCTCCTCGCCGGGGGAGCCGGCGTGGTTTCGATGGCGCATACCCACCAAGATACGTGAGAACCCGATAAGCGACGGCGTGGCGTTTCCGGAAGTTGCCGAAAACGGCGCTCGGGACGCTGCTGGCGGTAACAGGCCCCTTCGGGTTCGAGTCCCTCTCGTCACCACTGAGTGGAAGGGCCGAGAGTTCGGCGTGCCATTGAGCCAAGTTAAGCCGATTGACGCTAATGGTGCCACTGAGCAGGCTGTATCGGACTGGCACTACTGGCTCGAACGATAACATCACTGGCGTCGGTAGAGAAGGACTCCACACGCACGACGGCCTACCGGTTCCGCGTCAAGCACGAGTACGATCCGACCTCACTCTGGCGGGACATCGTCGTGGGCGCGGATCGCACACTCAACGAGTTCCAGACGGTGCTGATACTGTTGGCTATAACTACGTGAAAATTTTCGACACCCCGGGGTGTCGAAATCCTTCACGTGACTATAGCCGACAGTATGAATCGTACGGTCGGGGTGAATCAAGACCACCTGTGGTTTTTCGGCACCGACCAGGACTACTGGAACAGCGACGTCCAGTACAAGCGGCCCGGCGAGATTGAACAATCCTCCGGCGGGATGTTGCGCGGTGGCGGGGGGTACGACGCTGGAGAGACGACGATCAGCCAGATGGTCCGTCAGTTGGATCTGAAAGAACGAGACCGGATCTGCTACCTGTTCGACTACGGCGACGAGTGGCGCTTCTACGCTATCGTCAAGGAGATTGATGGGGAGCGCTCAAGCGGCACAGAGCCAGAAGTTGTAAACAAAGGGCGAGCCCGTGGAGCAGTATCCACCGCACGGCAATGGTTGGTAGCCAATTCCCTTGGGGCAGGGTGCTATAGAACGGTTAACATACAATCTCCTGATCGTCTCGGATTGCTCAAGACAGGTGAACTACCGACCGCGAGCGAACGCAGTGAGCGAGCGGGCCAAGAGCCGACCGACGGGAGGCTCGCAGGCTTTTGATGCAGCTTTTACCAGCGAGCCGAAGGCGACCGCAGCAAAAGGTCGGTACGCACGCAGATTCTCACGACTGATTCAGATAGTGGTTCCGTGAAATAAACTCCGAGACAAGTCTTCTATGATACCCCACCTAATTAGAGGGGCCTGCTCGCGCGCAACGACCAAATGACTAATACAGTACAATCCGTTTTAGCTCTTGGTGAATCACCAGACGGGAGCGACCCCCGTGATGCAACATAACGAACTTGATCGCCAGGACACCCACCTCATTTAAAAGGAAGGCGGCGCTGTCCTGTGTATCCTAAGCGGTATGCCGCATAATGGGCGCTGCAGGATTTGAACCCGCGACAGCTTGGTCCGAAGCCAAGTACTCTGTCCAGGCTGAGCTAAGCGCCCGAGGCACAGGCGTTTACCCACGCGCTTCCGATTCAAACGAGCACACCCGCAGATAAAAACACACCGGATCGGGGCCCGTGGGCGGACGGACGACCCACGGATTTATGACCGAACGGACGGAGAACCGACCTATGAGTCAACCGGAGATCGTCCGGTCCGACCTCGGCGACGAGCGGGTCGTGGCCCACGTCGACCTGGGGGGCGAGGACGGACTGTACGTGACGCCCACGCGGACGCTCCTCTACCGGGCGGAGGGGCTGCTGTCCGACGAGTCCGTCGAGGAGTTCTCCCACGGGGCGGAACGCATCACGGTCTCGGAGGGGCGTCGCAAGGCGAAGGTGACTCTGGATTACGGCCTCGACGGCGAGCGGACCATCTCGCTGCCGACGAGTCGACTCGATCGCGCGCTCCAGCCGATCGTCCGGGGCGTACTCCGGGAAAACGGCGTGCTCGACGCCGACGAATCGATCGCGCAGCTCTTCCGGTTCAAGGAGCTGACGGTCGTGGTCGCGGGCGAGCGCGTGGTCAGGCACATCGGCTCGGGACTCTGGGACCAGGAGTTCGAGTCGTACCACTACAGCGACGTGACCGACCTGGAGTTCGAGGACGGCAGCGTGAACACGTCCGTGGTCCTGACAGTCGACGGCCAGCGGGAGCGGTTCAAGACGCCCAACGAGGACGCCCGCGCGGTCCGATCGGCGCTGGAATCGACGCTGCTGTCCTACTGGGACGTCGACTCCATAGAGGGGCTGCGAGCCGCGACCACACCCGAGGAATCGGATCCTGAGAGTGCAGAGGCCGGCGAGGAGGAGGACGTCTCCTTCGGTGACGGCCCCGACCCGCTGTTCGCCGATCCCGCGGCGCCGGAGGACCGCCCGGAGAACGCCACCCGGGCACCCGACGACGGGGGCCCGGAGGCCGGATCGTCCCCCGACAGCGGGGCGGTCGCGGACCGAACGGACCCACGGGCGGAGGCCACAGACCCGGACGCCGACACCATCGCGCGGGGGACGGCCGAATCCGCCGACGCGGGGACAGCCGCGGAATCCACCCGATCCGAGGCGGGGGCACGTGGATCGGAGGCGGGTACCGAACCGACTCCGTCGACCGAAGTCACCGACTCGCCGGCGCAAAACGGCAGCGACGCGGGGAGCCCCGGACCTGGCACTGGCGCGGTGGCGGACGAGAGGATGGGGGACGACCAACCGGGCGAGGGGTTCGAGGGCTCCGGGTTCGAGGCGGCCGCCCCCGCGACCGACGAGCAGGTCTTCGAGGAGCTCGCGGCGCTGCGGGAGGTCGTCGAACGACAGAACGAGGAACTCGTTGCACAACGTGAGCTGATCGAGCGACTGATCGAGGAGCTGCGCCGCGGCCGCTGATCGGCCGACAGGCGGACGTCGAGCGCCCCGGTAACAGACAGTCCGAGCGTCCGTCGTCGACCTGAGCTACGTCCGACCCAGGACTTTTCGCACGCACTCGGGGCCGAACGGGCCGAGTTCGCCCGCCTCGAACTGGATAAAAAAGCCTGTGCCGAGGCCGGCGCCGCAGCGCCGACACTCGTAGTTGCCCTCCCGGCGGATTACCCCCGTCTCGAACCGGACGAACGTTCCGCCGCGTCGCGTCCGGATCCGGCCCGCCTCGCGCTCGATGACGCCGCGGAGTTCCGCAGTGTCGAGGATCTCCCGCGTCAGCGCGGGGTTCGTGGTGATGGTTTCGATCCGGTCGACGGCCTCGGAAACCGACAGCGACTCGCGTTCGAGGTGTGCGAGGAGGTCGACGCCGAGTTCGACCCGCTCGTCCCGACCGAGGTCGGCGAGCGAGGGACGGTCGGCAGCGTCGGCGTCGCGGTCGATGTCGGCATCGCGGTCAGCCTCGGCATCGCTGTCGTGGCTCCCGGCCTTCGTGGCTCCTGCGGCGTCGGAATCGGCGGCCGCGTCGCTGTCGGAATCGGACGCGAACGCCGAGAGGTCCGGTTGGTCGTCGGGGTCGTCGCCTGCCACGGTCGTATCTCGCCGGCGGAGCGACTAAACCTTGCGCCGGGACGCAACCCGGATTCCGCCCGCCCCGTGGTCACTACTATTATGTGGTGCCGACGGCGACCCGGAGGCGATGGAACTCTCCGGGACCAGACGGGGGCTCGTCGCCGGGGCGGCGCTCGCGGTCGTTCTCGCGGGGGCGATCCTTACGTCCCCGGAGGCCGTGTTCTCGCGGGCGGCGTGGCTGGTCGCCGACCCCGTTCGGCTCCTCGCCGCGGCGGTCGCGTTCGCGGTCGTGCGGCCGCTCCTGGCGTGGCCGACGACCCTATTGGCGATCCTGCTCGGGTACGGCCTCGGGGTTGCGGGGTTCCCGATCGCGCTCGCCCTGGTGACGCTCACGAGCGTGCCGCCGTTCCTCCTCGCCCGACGCCTCGGCGGCGACGGCGACGTTGCGGCCGCGGGCGCGGCGTTCGTCGACCGGGCCGGCGGGGTCCGGAGCGTGATCGCCAGCCGGTTGGTTCCCGCACCCTCGGACGTGGTGTCGGTCGCGGCGGGCGTGGCCGGCGTGCGGCTGCCGGCGTTCCTCGTCGGGACCGCGATCGGGGAGGTGCCCTGGGTGCTCGCGGGGATCGTCGTCGGGGTCTCCGCGGAGACGCTCACCGCCGGGGCTGTGGCGGACGTTGCGGATCCACGGCTCGTCGTTGCCGCGGCGCTTGCGGCCGTGCTCCTCGTGGCACCGACGGCGTACGACTGGTATCTCGAGCGCGGGGTCGGCGGCGTCAACGAGGACAGGTGAACGACTCCCCGAGCGCGACGCCGACGCCGCGCCGTCGCGGGACTTGCGAAGGTTTAAGAGCGTCATCGGATTACGGGGAGACGAGCCCGGGTGGCTTAGCTGGACATAGCGCCGCACTCATAGGGTTTCCCGAGATTCGGTGCGGTTCGCCTTGGAAGCCTCCGCCGCTCCCCACGGGGCCCGCCGAGCCTCGAACCTGGGACATGCGGAGATCGTGGGTTCGGAGCCCACCCCGGGCAATTATCAATATGTTTTCATTCCCAGCGTAGTGGACACGCTATCGTAACCGGGAGACAGGACAGCGTACCCCGGTGTAATCCCGGTGAACGGCCCAGCAGACGTGCTGAGGTGATCGTCTGATGTCATCGCAGGGATACTCGGATGCCGATAGGGACAGCGAGACATCAGTCACGCTCGCGGAAGTGGTCGCCGAGGTTCGGGAGCTGCGTGCGGAGAACGAAACCCTCCGGGAAGAGAACAGCCAGTTGCAGGAACGCGTCTTCGAGTTGGAGGACCGGGTCGGGCAACTCGAGGCGTCACAGAACGCGACCGAACACGCGGCGACACAGGCAGAAACGGCCGCGGAGGAAGCCGAGGATGCCGCGCAAGCGGCAGTCGATATCGCCACCAAGGCTAGAGAAGCGGCCGACGACGTGGCCGCAATCAGAGAGGCTGCCGATGACGCCAAAGAACTGGCCGAGGACCTCCAAGAGCAGACGGAGAAACGCGGTGAGATCTATCGGGATATGATCGCTCGGGTTAACACGTTCGAGTCCAGGCTCAACGCCTTCGAGGGTCGACTCGAACTATCGACCTACAACTCGGGGACAACGAAAGACCGCGTGAAACGACTGCTCATCGACCAGTTGATCTACAAAGCGTACCAGGACAAACAGCGGAGCCGGCAGGCGACAGCCGGCAAGGGTGGGTTCGCGTGCGACGATGTCCACGAACTCGCAGCCACCCACCACATCGACATCTCTCGACCCTACGGATCCCAGATCGCGACCGAGCTCGCCGAGGAAAAGGAATTCGTCCATCGGAAAGGTGGCGGCGAGCGGAACACGGGCTCGAAGACGGCCGTCACGGTCCGGTTCGACGATCTTCCACCGGCGCTCCAGGACCGCGGGGAGGAATTGTACGAGTCCAACGTAGACGGAGGTGAGCTGTAACAGAGTTACAACAGCACACAAGAGAGACCGTGCCGCTCACGCCCAGCACACGGTCGTTCTAATCACAAGGCTGATACAGCGGGCGTAATTAATCGTACTCTCTCGTACGAGTAGTCGTACAGCCGTCGTTTTTCGCCGTATTTTTCGCCGAAAACGCGTGATTTCGATGGGTTGAGCCACCTCTGAGCCTGTTGTAACTCAGTTACAGATTATTGTGATTGCTGTGGTTCCACGGTCGCTCGCGCCACCGGGTGGCAAAAGAATCCGCGGGAATTGTGTCTCGATCCTGCTGCGCTCGCGGTGAGAGGGCGAGCGTTAGGCGAGTGTACTCGGATCGACGTTCTTTGCGATGGCCTGCATTAGCGTCACCGCCGATCGGTTGTGGTAGCGGTTCCGGGCCTCCTCGTCGATCTCGCTATCATCCTCCTGATAGTGCTCCATCGTTGCCTCGAAGGCCAGATGGGCCATATATTCCCGAGTATATCGGTTTAGGACGTTCTCGCTGCGCGTGACGTTATCCAGGATGGGCTGTATCTTTTCATTGAACAGCGCCACGTAGACCTGGTCACGGTCGTCCTCGCGGGGAATATACCTAACAACACTTTCCTCCCCGAAGTTGAATGGGTTGTCGCCGGTGTTGTCCTCGTAGGGGATCACCTCCGGAGAGACTGCTCCACTTGAGACGTTATCAGCGCTGTCCTGTTCGATGGGCTCGCCGACGATGACGTCCGTTGACGCAGTGAGCGTATCACTGCCGCCGTTCCAGGCCAGCTGGATCTCGATCTTACCCGTAGATCCGACGGAGACAGACTCGTCGACGCTGAACACCACGTAGGTGTGCCCGTTTTTGAGCCGACGTCGGTTCTGCCGACTGAGTGCGTGAGCGGCAGTGCCCGACGAGATCGGCATCCACTGGACGTCATCTCGCTCGTCGAAGTGGTTCTCCGCATCGAGCCGGAGGTGGAGCTGGAACGTCCCGCCCTGCCGAACGGTGACGGGCCCGCCTCGTTCGGCCGCGGGATTCGCGATCTCCAGCCAGGTGGGTTCCGGTTTCAGGTTATCGACGGGATCGGGAACGTATGGGTCGGTCGGTCCGCCGCCATCGCCGTCGCCACCCGATCCGGACTCTCCGCCGTCAGTTTTGACAGCATTCCCTCCGGGAACTTCCAGCCCCGCGATATCGTTGGATTCGATATCGAATGTGTTCATCAGGTCCGCGAGATCCTCGTTCGCCTGGTCGGCGGAATCGCCGCCCTCGCGCGCCTTCTGATGGTAGTACTCGTCCAGCGCGTTCAGTTCGGGATCGGCATCGAGCGCATCCTCAAGCGCCTGGCGCACGTGTTTGTACTCTTCACCCTCCATCGCGCGGTCGCGCGTGCTTGAGAACACGTGATCTCGTTTCGTTGCGTCGAGTTGGTCGAAATTCACCTCGACGATGACTCGATCCTTGATGAAGCCGAGGTCAGCCGAACTCAGGAGACGTTTATTCTCCTCGTGGTGAACCTGCCCACTGAGGGTGAACACGACGGGGTTGGCTGGATCGACGAACCGATTCACAACGGCGCGTTTGGTATCGTCCTGGCCGCTTTGGCTGGGGTCGACCACCCACCCGCGTATCGAGCGTGCCGTATTTCGTTGGCACGTCCATTGTCCCCTGTGTTCGGTCCCCGTCGAGTTCGTCGACATCCGTGACCTCGTCCACGTACTTCGATGCGTTCAGGAGGTGTCGACCACCCTTTACTGTCGTCTCGGCATCTTGATACCGAGAGTCGATCACCCGGAACGGGTAGACCGAGGCGAAGAGGTGGTGCTTCATCACTCCCGAGACGTTCGACCGCTTGAGTTTATCATCGCCGCGGCCGGTGAATCCGTCGGCGTAGTAGTCCACGAGTCGGATGACGGAGCCTCCGTCCGCCAGTATCTCAGCCTCGTCAGCGGAGACAGTCGGGATGGATCCGTCCGGCCGCGCAGCGAACTCGTACGCACGCGTGGTCGTGCCATCATCCATCTCGTGTTCTTTGTTCTCGCGGACGATCGTCCAGCCGATGGGACCGCCCGTGTACGACCGCGAGATGATGATCGTATAATCGGCGAACCGGAAGGTGTTGCTGCCGCCCTGCCCGAATCGACCGATGAGGTAGGGCTTTGAATTCTTGTTGTCACCGTGCAGCGAGAGGAACGTGTCCGTGAAGTCCTCCGGCCGCTGTCCGATCCCCTGATCGTGGAGATCAATCGTGAGCCGATCCTCGTCGCTGGCTTCCGAGAGGACGACGCGAGCCCGTTCGGCAAGCTCACGAAGCCTGTCGCTGTCGACTTCCTCGTAGCCCCCGGCCGGCAGCCCGAAGAGTTCCGACGCCGCGTCCCGGGGGTTGTCGGGGAGAGCTTCCCGTGCGGTCTCGGTGTCCCCGTACCGCTCGAGGGCCTTCCGCTCGAGGGTGGCATCGGTGACATTTGTCAGGCGCTCAATAAGCGCCTTCTCCGGGGTGCCTCCCATCTCGATGGTGCCGGTGTTGTTCTGATCACCGACCCGGAACCACTCCAGGCCGAGATCGTCTTGCTGTTCCTCGATGAACGCCTCGACCTCAGCGGCGGTGCTGAGGTCCGTGAGGCGCATTAGAGTCGTGCCGGATTTCGAGTCCGGTGAGGTAGCTTCGCTCATTGTCGGCGTGGCTGTCGCTACCCCAGACAGTTGATTTAAGTAGGAGCCGGACCAACGTCTACGCAAGACGTTGGGGCTTGCTCCCAGCGTCTGGGGACCTCCGGGCCGGCTGGGTGGTGCTTGGCGGCCCGGCGGATTTTCCTGCGAAAACCCGGACGGTTAGACGCCCGAGTACATACAGGCACCCGTTTCTTACCGACCCTCGTAAATAAGCCTTGCCCGTCACAGTGACTTCTTTGGTGTCATAATTTGGATATAGACTCGGAAGGCAGGAGCAAGGAATATTTTAGAAAATTCTACAACGCCTTCAGAGTGTGTCTAAGAGGCACTTCTATCCGTGTGTGCTGAAACGTAAACGGCCATAGATGAGATCATATTCATACCATATTCAATACAATTTCACTATCAGATATTTTATACCAGCGCGCAAAATAGGCCGCTTTTATATACTCTGGCGTGGCTTCCAGTTTACTTCTGGATAGAACTACGAGAGGGATTGTCCTCTCCAGTACACTCCTTTGGACAGAGTCACAAAGCGAGATATTATTTTGAAGGCCGGATAAAATTAGAGCGCTAATAAATTGTCTCGATTTATCCTTCTCGATTACTAGAGTGACAGCAAGTGATTCTGCACGCGAAATTTTGTGTTGATTTGAGTAGGACAAATACCGGTTTAGCACTCTTCTTTTCCATTTTAAAAAGATGCCCCGGTTAGAGAATGACACCCCCTTCGATCACTCAGCGGAATGTGATGTCGTATGTAAATTGGAATATAACTCGAGGCGTCCTACACATTATAGTGAAAATACGCCTATCGGTGCTGCGGGGACGCTTAGAATTCAACCACCAATCACGAGCTCTCGAAGGTCGCTCTCCCGAGACAAGTGTTAATCGTAGTCCCTCTCGCGAGTGTCGCTCTGGCTCGTAGAATCTCCCGCGTGGCGACTCCAATGGCGATCTAAATCCCGTTACGGTCGTACATCAGCAGATTCCAAACCGACAGACAGCGTGGTGCCAACGACATACGTTACCACACCAGTGATTCACCAGTATGATATCAAGGTCGATTAGTCCCGTAATTAGACCCGGGAGGACCTGAACTCGCAGCTAATACTTATTTTAATTCAAATGTGTATATCAACCGATGCCGTCTGGATTACGCCCTGTTTCCCTCTCCGAACATTCTTCTGACACTCGGGTAAAGGCTAAACATATTGTTGGCGTTGACGAATCTGGGAATTCAGCAGACGGCCCCTTCGTTGTGACCGCGGTTCAATGTCCCCGAAGTTCTGGCGAACAGTTGGCGGAGATTCTCATTGAACTTGACTTGGACCCCTGGAGGAGCAAGTCCTCTTCAAAACCGGAAGGGATGACTAATGAGGAACTCACGAAAAACGTAGAAAGACTCTTAGAGAGGATAACAGGGAGTCCTATCAGTTGGCACGCCACGGCTTGCTGGGGGAGTTGTCAAGCTGATCAGCGTGCGATGGCCATCTGTATCCTTTCCACCAAGGCCCTTGTCAAGAGCCAGGGCGAGTACGAAGGAAATGCCGTTATTATGCACGATGGTCGCGGAATGGAGTTTGGAAACGGATATATAAAACTCAGGCGCGCAGCCAGGGAACAGTTCCAAGGATTCGGTGATCGTGAAACGCCCGTCTACTTGACAACGTTAGATTCAGGTGACAGAATTTATCCAGAGATCACAGCAGCGGACTATATTTCGGGGCTACTGAGGTCCGAGATTCAGGACAGGGGTATTGAACCAGTGCAGCGATCCCACTTGGATAGATTAGATCGATCGTGGTCCGCTCCATCCGATTCCCCGCCGGAACCGAAATATGACATTAGACGACGAACTCGGCGCCGGGAACCAAGGCGCGAGGACCGAGCTGCAGCTTGGATTGAGGGTCGTAGACCCCCGACCGATGAGGTATGGGGGGATAACCCATTGGACACAATCGTGAATCGATTAGAGTCTAAAACAGTTCGCGAGTATCTGCTCAGGGAACTGTGAGATGAGGAAAACCGCCGGATGTCGACACACGTGCGCTGTGACCACACGTGCTTCTCGGACCGAGCCCTGCCACAGGGGCAAGGGCCCGGTCCGCATCCTCACCTAATCCTAGACAGACTAGAGAATATAAATTTTCCTGTGCTTAGTGCGCTAGTGCGGATGGCCTAGAAGCATCCGTCTAGCCGAACCTGTTCTTGATGCGCTAGTGCGAATATCTCAGAGATTTCCTTACCGCCTAGCCTGTTCGACGAAATTCTAATTATATGCTATACGAGTCAGTGCCGCTGGGATTGGACACCACCTGTGAGATCCACGCACCAGTACTGTACAGATACCGAAACCACCGAGCGCAGATTACAGTGTAGCCGAGCGACTTGTGATCTTCTCACAAGTCACCAACAGCTGAACGAGATTGAACTCTCTCCGACGCCGATGTCTACTTGACAATAACAAGCCGCGTAAATCAACCGAAGTGTGGTCACCGGTGGTTCGGCCACTGTCGAATAAGCCCCCGGTCTCCCGACGCCCTGCATTAGACCTAAGTCCAGACCTTCGTATAGACCTACCAAGCGAATGCCGAAAACCACAGTTAATCGCGGCTCGAACGGCCAGTACAAGACGACCGTGCCAAAGGGGCTGGCCGAGGCGATGGATCTCGACGGCGAACGTATCGAGTGGAAGATCAAATCCGGATCAACCCTGGAAGTCACGAAGGTCGATGAATAGGGCCATCGGCTACGCGCGCCTCAGCCAAGAGGGGAAGAGCATCCCCGAGCAGATTGAAGAGATCGAAGAGTATTGCGAGAACCGCAGCCTCGATCTCCTCGACATCTATAACGATGGCGAGCAAAGCAGCGGCTACACCGACGAGCGTGAGGAATACCAACGGCTCCTTGAACATCTTCGCGATGACGATCGCGACGTAGATCACGTTGTCGTCCGCGGACTGTCCCGTCTCTCCCGCGATCGTCTCCATCGGATGCAGCTGCTGATCGAACTCCATCGGGAGGATGTCGACGTCCACGCCGTCGACCGCGGCTCGCGAAATCCAGTCGACTTATCCGAGCCGTGGGCGCTCACACGGGAGGCAGGCCAGGCCGATGCTGACGATGTCGAGAAGCGAAAGGAAGCAGAGCGTGGCAGGCAGGAGGCCGAGCGCCGAGCGGAACTCGGACTCCCAAACGGGCAACCCCCGATCGGACTCGCTTACGGCCCGGATAGTGAACGCTGGGTACCGGGTGACCAGTTCGATGTCGCACTACGTGTCCTCGAATTGCGTGATGCCGGCTACTCCTATCGCGAGATCGCTACCCGTGTGGACGTAGTCTCGAAAGACCAGGTTGGCACAATACTTGACCGCCGTGGAGAGTACGAGGCGCTTGTAACGAGCAAGCCATCCTCGGAATCCTGATGGGTGTGCTCGACCTGCGTGAATATCCGAGAAACCCAGAATATCATCGAGAAGCTATAGCTCAGCCCAGATTGATGCCTAATAGGATACTATCCTATAGAGGTGATCTGTCAACGTCCGCTATTCCGGAAGTTCTGCTGACAGATGTGAAGTGCCCCAGGAAAGTCTGAGCGATTGATCGTGCCCGCGTGCGCTATTCGTCAGACCAGATCGACTCCGCTTTCCGAAATCGGATTTCGTCACCTTCCGGTTTCACTAGGAGGGTTTCGCCAGAGTCGACGTCAACTTCCTCGGCGGCTGCACGGGGGATTGTTACCCGAAGCGATCGCGTCGCCTCCTGCACGACGACTGCTCGTATACGTGTATCATCACCATCCATAGTTACTGATATTATTTGTATAGCATATTTGTATTTAAAGCCACGGGAGCAGCCACTTGCAACTACTGGCAGCCACTTGCAAACACCTTATTTCGCGGTTATAGGTCCGAGCACGCCAGGTTTCGAGGTGACGGCCACGCCCGGTCGGTCCGGTGCGATGGTCGGTTCCAGCTATGATCGGAAGACACGAGAACGGCGCCTCGGATCCCTTCGTTGTAACACCAACGGAGGACCCAGATGACGGACGAATCGAACGAGGATCAGTCAGATATGGGTTCCACACGTCGGCCGGGCAGTATGTCGATCGCGTCCGTCGCGTGACGATCAGTTGCAGCTCTGTCGAACTCTGTGAGAGACATATCGCAGCAACTCGCGAGTTGAATGCTCCCACTGGGGGTATTCCGTGACCGACGCGCTCGACCTCACGCGTCGACTCCGGGAACGTGTGGAGGCCATCGAACGTGGTCGCCAAGAGCAGGAGCTCGCCGCGTTCAGCGAGACAGTAGAGGCCCCAGAAGGTGGCATATGAGCGTATTTACCACGCCCCTGAACCTCATCGCAACGGGCCTTGCGCTCACTGCAGGGACAGTCGCAGTCGCGGGGCCACTATTGTACCTGGCCGCCCCCGTAGCCACCAATCGCGGTCGCCAGCGTCTGGGCGCTAAAGTGGTGCGTCGAGTCTATCGCCGGGGTATCCAACGAAGAGACCCTGCTGAGCGACATCCCGGGGTGAACACGTGAGGGGAATGGATCCAGCGCTCGGACCGCGTGTGTTGTTCCTCGGCGGGACGATCGCGGGCTGCTTCGCGACGGTCGCCATCGTGCTAGCAGTCGCGCTGCTCGACAGCGCGGCGGCTGTGATGATCGCCGGGCTGCTCCCGATCATCGTGCTCATCGCGGCTGCCTACGACTACGGCGGCCGCGACGGTCTTGAGGAGACACTTCAGCCACACGCCGAGGAGGAACCGTGACCCGACCGGACCGTGACGCCGCCCGGAAAGGTGGCTACGTCCGGCAGCACGGCCCCCGACAGGGCCGTCTGAAACACGCAGTCCAGGCACTCAAACAGCGGCTTTTCAATAGATGACACACAAGAGACTTCGACAGGTGGGCATCCTCGCACTGCTGGTGTTGTTCGTCGCCAGTAGTGTAGCGATGCCCGTGATGGCACAGAACAGTGCGGTCAACTACGACGCGGACGCGACCCAGTCCCAGTACTACCGTGGCGAGGTGACGATCGACACCTACCGGATGGATTGGAACGGACTCCAGTGGGAGAACGACGCCGGTGAAGTGGAAGACCTCGCGGGCCAGGTGAACGAGTCGGCGGACAACCCATACTCGTACACCGTCACCCGGGTGAACGCTTCGGACTTCGGCGCGTTCCCTCACCAGAAGGACGGCGTCTCAGCACTCGACGCGGGCGAGTGGACGACCTCGGGCGCATCGGTCTCGAACGTCGAACCTGCCACGGGTGTCGATGCGGTCGAGATGACGCTCGCGCAGGGTGACTCCGCGACGTTCTCGAACTTCTCGATCGCGAGCGACGAGTCCAAGAAGTCGCTGATGATGGCGTTCGATGTCGACTCGCTTGACTCGAACGCAGTGATCGAGGTCCGAATAAACGATTCGGATGGCGACTACAAGATGGCCGAAATCAATGCCAGTGAGTCCTCGGGTGAGGACTGGATGGCGGGCGCGACGGGCGACGGGTTTGTCTTCCAGCGCCAGCTCGGTGAGATTCCAACGGAGACGACCAGCGGGTCGGACGGGACGTTCAATGACATCGAAGAAGTCGAGGTGGTCGGCCAGACCAACGGCGGGACCATTACCGTCACCGCCCTGAACCTCGATAAGTCCGGGAACTACGTCCTCGGTGACCGCCTGACGGACACCGACAGCGACGACGAGCTCGAAACCGAGACCATCACCGAGGTCAAGGACGGCGGTCCGATCGCCGTAACCGACCTTTCGACGCTCGGCGATACATTCGATAACGCGGTGGTCAACGGCCTCACGGTGGACTTCCACCGATACCCGAGTTCGCTTCCGAGCACGGCTGTCAAAGTGAACTTCAGCAAAGCAGGCGCGTACCCCGGCTTCGACTTCAAGATCGACCTGTACTACCGAATGCAGCTCGACACGGGCTACGACCTGAGCTACTCGAACCTCGAACTCGTCGCCGAGCAGTCGGTGCCGGAGAGCCGCTATCAGGCGACCGATATCGTCGAGGGCGCCTCGGACACCGACTTCGATGACCTCTCGTGGAACGATGCTGGCGTGACGTACGGCAGCGTCGGCGACACGATCGTCGTCGAAGACACGGTCCAGCCCTCGCAGAACATTGCGCTGCATTACCAGTACCTTGTCACTGGAGACGAGCGAACGGCGATGCAGCAGACCGGCGGCGCGATCGGACCGACCGGCGGTTCCGGTGGCGGTATCGTCGGCTTCATCACAAGTATTCCCGGGATGATCGTCACGACGCTGGCCGGCCTGGCCGGTGGCAAATGGATTATGGGGTAACCCGATGGCGCCAAGCGCCACCGAACTCCTGAACCGCGCGAAGGGGTCGTCACTGACCAATATCGCCAAACGTGGGTTCGGAGCGTGGCTGCTGTCGATCTCGGCAGGGTTCATCACCGGTACTCAGGCCATCATCGATCTAGCGCTCATCACGCCAGCGAATCTCCTGACCGACTTTATGGGCGCGACGCTGGGAGCATTCCTGATCGAGCCGCTGGGCGTCATCATCGCCGGCAGTGAGGCCTCACAGCAGGGTGTCCGTGCCTTCGGCCTCTTCGGGCTGATCGTTGGCATCGTGATCGTCTTAGCGGCCTTCTGGATCATCATCCAGTACATCAACCGGCAAGACACGACTGATCTGCCCTTCCCGGGTCTCACGACCGACACCGTCCCCTTCGTCGGAGCAGACGAGGAGGCCGACGTCGACGACTGAGATGTCCCGAGATCGCCGCACCCCCTCGACAGGAGGTGAATCCTGATGAGCAGCGACGGCCAGTCGCTTCGCGAGTCCTTCCTCAGCAATAGCAGTGTGAACTGGGTAGATCTCGGCGAGGCGACGGCTGGAGCGATTCTCCTACAAGTGTTCAGACTCCTAATAGCGATCCCGCAGGGGTTCGGCGCGGCGATCGAGTCGTTCACCGACCGGATCACCGCTGGCTTCGCGTCGGGCATCGATCAGCTGTCGATGGCGATCACCGGCGAGGCCGCGGCAGCGTGGGCTCCGTTCGACGGGGGCGTGTTCTCGCTACTGTTGAACACGGTCGTAGTGCTGGCAGCGGTGTTCGTCGCCGTTCAGGGCTGGAGGTGGCTCGATGCCTGAGCCAGGACCAAGTACCGACCCGACCTCTAAGAACGACACGGAGGTTGACCTGCCGGGGTGGATCGACAATCCGGAGCGAAAGATCCGAAACGTCGTCTTCGGCGCGCTCCTGTCGGGGTTCGCGTCGATCCTGAACGGACTGTTCGGCGCGGCTGAACTCCTTGTCCTCGGCAGCCTGCCCCGAACCTTCGGCGCACCTAACGAGACGTGGGGGCTGGCCGATCTCCCGGCAGTTCTCTCTCGACTCGCAGGCGACGCATTGGGAACGCTCATCGGTAGCGGCTTTGAGATCCTCGCCTCGCTGATTGCGGGGACGATCCCCGCGACTGATGGGCCACTTTCGGGGCTGATCGCAACGGTGGTGATCGTCGTGGTAGTCGTCGGAGCAGTCCGCATCGGCGGGCCGCTTCTGCTGGCTGGCCTCGAAGCGATCCCGATCATCGGCGGCCCGATCAGTTCGCTGCTCAGGAGGCTCCTATGACACTGAAAGAGTGGCTCACACACCCGATCACCGTGCTCACTGGATCGCTGGGCGTGATCGGCATCGGCATCGAGCCGGCGCTAATCAAGGGCCTGTTCGCAGCGCTGTGGGCGACAGCACCGACGCTGTTCACCGCCTCGTCGATCACAGCGTTCACGATCGCGCCGGAGATCAACGTCCTCGAACCGCTCCAGCCGGTCGCGGTCGGGGTCGCTCTCATCACCGGCGGGATCTACCTCGCAAAGCTCGGCAATCGCGCACTTGAGGAATTCCAAAAACGACTATGAGACAACACACTTTCGACACGAACACGATTCAGACGGATAGACACCGTAACACGGCGACGACAGGAGGACCGTGATGCCATCGAAGTGGCTGCTGATCATTGGCGGTGTCCTGACACTCATCGTCGCGTACTGGTTCATTGACGAGTACGTCCTGGACGACACCGACGAAGTCAACCAGGCTGCGAAGAACGTCGGTGAGCGGGCTCGCGGCGCAACGGAGAGCGCCGCCCGCGGTGGCCGTTTCGCGGTGGTCGGCTTCGCCGGCCTCGGCGTGTCGCTGGCGATGGAGCTCCTCCAGCTCGCCGGCGAACTGAACGCGATACTCGGCGGTGCGCCGGTCGTGATCGGCCACCTGATCTTCGGCGCGTTCACGCTGGCCGGACTCCAGGGCGTGATCCCGTTCGACAAGCAGATCGCCGGCTTCTTTTTCATCTTCGTGACGGCGATCGCGCTGATCCTGCGCTACGGAGACGGAGGCGGCTGATGCGGACGACTATGATCCACAGGAGGCCCCGCTGATGCGGCGGCGCCGCGGGACATCGGTCGCCAGCCAACCGCGGGCGATGACCCGCGGAAACGTCCTCGCACGGAGGGAAGCCTCACAATGAAAGACACACACGCTGTGATCGGACTCACGCTGCTGTTGGTTGTATCGGTTCTCGCGCCCTTCGCGGGCGCTGTAGCAGCGGCCCCGTCAGGAATGGTGACGGTCCCTGACGGCCAGATCACTGAGGACGTACCGGCTGGTGAGTCGGTCCCGATCAGCGCTGCCGACCTGGAGGGCTCCGTCCTCGCGGATGATCACGCGGACACGCTGGAAGTAATCGTCACGACGCCGGAGCGCGCTGATGATAAGTACCTCGCCGACGATGCGAACGTGATCGGCAGCGGCGAGGTGGCAATCGTGCTGCGCGACACTCAGAGCCACGACGGCCGCGACGTGGCGATCGACGCCGGGCTGCTCCGTGAGGCGCTGGACTCGACACCGGAGATGATCTACGGCACGCACTCCTCAGGAGAGACCTGGACCTCAGAGGCGACCTACGAGGACGGCTACCTGCGGTTCTACGTGGAGAAGTTCTCCTCAAACACGGTGACGTTCTCCGGAGAGTTCCGGACGACCGGGACGTTCTCGGACGGCTCGACGGTCTCCTATCAGCTGGATGACCTCGACTCGGCGAGCAACGTGACGGTAAATCTGACTGGTGTGAGTAACGCTGAGTTCTCCTCGTACACCAAAACAAACGTCGAAGACGGTGGTGAAATTGGGTCATTCGCGGCGACTGAGACGATAACAGACGCAAATGTGACACTAACCGGCACACGGCTCCGTGATACCAGTCCGACGAGTGGAGTCAAATTCGACACCGTAACCAAGGTTAAAGGGAAAATATACACAGATGGGAGTGGAGAATACAACGTCTATCTGTATAGAAACGGCAATCAAATAGCCTCTGCGTCGCCATACGTGGGGGCTGATGAGCAGGAAGCTGTGGGGTTCGGTATAGATAAGACAGATACTAAAGGTGACACTTTCAGCATCGGGGCTCCGAATGCTAATGCGAACACCAATTATGCGGAGTCGGCTCTCCCGACGAATAATATTATTGGAACGAGTAACGGTAATATCTCAGTAAAGAACCTCACAAATGGAGAAACGGTTACTAAGTCATTAGGTGATATTCCCCCGAATACGGATATTACGTTCTATTCGGACGCTGGGGGCGTGGATGCAAACCTTACTGGGACCGAACGGACCGTAACAAGTGATCCCACACTCCAACTTAACAGCAATTCCACCAGCTACACCGGTACCCTATCAGATGGCGAAACTATCAGCCGGACCATCAACAAGGACGCACTCCAGGAGGGCGAGAACACGATCAACGTCTCCCTGCCGGACCAGTCGGCCGACGCGCCGACGATGCAGGTCGAGGCGAACATCAGCCACGACGCGACCTCGAAACAGACCGTCGAGTACGACGGCGAGAAGTACAGCGAGCGGTACAACATCTCGAAGACCTTCGCCAGCGACCGCGAGAACGCGGAGGCGACGATCCCATTTGAGGGGACGGTCACGTCGATCCGCGAGGTCCAAGTCCGCGAGAACGGCGGCGCCTGGACGACCGCCGACAGCTGGTCGCTCGACCAGACGACCCTGGCCGTCGATGTCGGCAGCGTCAGCGCGGGCGATACGGTGACGGTCCGGGCGGACGGCTCGAAGGTCGTCCCGAACAACGGCGAAATCCAGGTCACTGACCCGGCGGTCCTCGGCCGGTCGGACGATCCGAAGATCGAAGTCACCAGCCGATCGAGCGGTGACTTCGAAATCCTATACTCGGGGACCCCAGAGAAAGAGCGCGTCCACTACGCCTACAACGAAACGTGGACCGACGACAGCGAGTACGCCTACTTCACCGGCAACGACCAGCACTTCGTCGCACCGAACGTCGAAGCCGGCGATAAGATGCGGATCGGGACGATCCCCGTCAAGGTCGAACCCGTGAGTGATGACGGCGACGTCGAGGTGATCGTCACCGATCCCGCACAGTCGGACCCGCAGTACCGCGTGCGTGCCGGTAGTGGGTCGGGTGACACGATCAAGTACACGTACATCGACGCCAAAGATGACGCCGAGTACGAACTCTACAGCGAGACGCTCGGGGTAGTCCTCGACTCAGGAAGGGCGAACTCGCCGCTGACCTTGACTGGAACCGACGACGCCGGCGTCGTCGAGTGGCTGTTGAACAGCGACAGCGGCGGCTCGACAGAGAGCGACGACGACATCAGCGTGATCGGGCCGATACGCGACACCTCGCCGGGGCTGCTGAGCGGGCTCCCGATCGGCGCGATCATCACCGTGCTCGGCATTGGCGCACTCGGCGTCTTCGGTGTTGCGTACGCCCGTGGCGGCCGCGAAGGCATCGCCTCGGTCACCTCAACGGCAACAAGCGCCGGCGGATCGATCGGTTCACTGCTGGTAAGCGTGGTCGGCTGGCTTCGCCGACACAAATATGTGAGTGCCCTGCTCGGCGGGATCACCGGCGTGGCACTGCTGGCGACGGGCGCGATCGCGGTCCCGGAGGGCACTGTCCCGGCGGTGTTCACCGTCGCGGTCCCGATCGGTGCGTACCTCGGACTGTCCGCACTCGACCGGTTTAGTTGGCCGATCTGGGGGGTCGTGACGGCGATCAGTCTGATCGTCGGGCTGGTGTGGTTCGGCGTCGATCTCACGGGCGCGTTCCTCAACCAGCAGGTGACGGTCATCCTGGCGGTCGGGGGACTATACTTGCTCTACCAGCTGATCCAGGCCTACCGGTCGCCGGATTCGGTGACGAACTTCGTACTCCGCGGGAGCCGCAGCTCGGAGACCAACACCGAAACGACGGAGTCGAACCGGAGGGAGTGAGGATGGCGATCTCCCGCTCGATTATCGCGGCGCTCATCGTTACAACGCTGCTGCTGTCGGCGGGCGGCTTCGCGGCTGCTCAGTCGGCCAACGAGACCGCCACCGGCAGCGACGCCGAGTACACAATCGACGAACTCCGACAGGACGGCAAACACTACTCCGTGCCGTCGGCGCGGATCGTCCCAGCTGAGGAGCGGATCTTCTGGCTCGAACACACGCCGGCGAACCAGCCTTGGCGGGATGTGACGAAGGCCAACAACGGGCCGAAGTTCGACACCGGCCAGACGCTGAAGACGAACACGCTGTATCTCCGGACGATCCGCGCCCAGACTGATCAGGAGTCGGCGACGGTGATGATCGTCTCCTGGGACCGAGAGACGCGAGAGGTCACCCGCGGGAACACCACCACGACGGAACCGTACGCCGCGAACGTGACCGTCCAGGAACAACAGGTGACACTCGGCTCCGGCTGGGCGATGGGCGAGGTCGAGCTCCCACGCCACGACGAGACCAAGCGCGTCACAATGTGGGTCAACGGCCACGAAGATACCGCTCGCTGGACATTCACCCACCGCTCGGTCGCGTTCACCCAGCCGATCGACGTCGGCTCCTGGTCCGAGTTCGTGCTGCTTGCGACCGGCTTCATCATCGTCCCGGCGGTCGCCTTCGGCGCCTACGGTGGTCGGAAGGTCCGCTCGTGGATCGACCGCGCCGGCGCCCCGCCCGGCCACGGCCTCGGCTACTACCTCGGCGTGACGACCGTGATCACGCTGGGGATCGTCTTCGGCGCGTACTACTACGCCGCGGAGGTGATCGTGACCGTCCCGTTCGTTCTCGGGGCGTACGTGGGCGTCGTCTACATCGGCTATATGCTGGCGACCCACGAGGGTAGTACCGAATCACAGCTGTTCTGGAAGCCCCACATCGACAGCGTCGAATCGTTCACCTCGACGCGCCTGCCGGCGGTCGGCTCCGACAGCGACCAGGACTCGCTGTCGTTCAGCGAGGATATGCCGTTCGGGACGATGCAGAGCTACCGCGTCCTCGACGAGGGGCAAGCAGGCCTCTCGATCGTCCGCAACGGCTGGTTGGCGTTTCTCGCCCGACTGAAAGGCGGCCGCGCAAGGATCGAGAACGCCGACGAACTCCGGACGCGGTTCTCGCTGTGGGAGTCGCCCTGGAGCGAGGTGTTCATCATCGATCCCGACGCCGAGGAGCTGCTCGAGTACGAACCACCGGGACTACGGCTGAAAACCCCAGAGGTCGACTCCTGGACGGACCTCGTCTGGCCCGCCGTACTCTTGATTGGCGCCGTCGTACTGGCGTGGCGTGCAGCGGCGCTGTACGGACCGACGGTGTACGCGGCACTGATCGTCGCCGTCCCGCTGGCGGCGTGGCGTTTTGCGGTCGAAGGGAGCGACAGCCACGTTCACATCGAACCCGCGCCGGCCGCACTCCGACCAGTGCTGGCGTCGATGCTGGTGATGTCAGTCGGGAATCGGGACGCCCACACGCTCGATGAGGCCGAGGAGTTTGCCTGGAAGGCACTCGCCGCCCAAGAGGACGTGAAAGTCGAGCAACTCCGCCGCGGGACCGAAACGACAGTTCATCAGGCGTTCGGCGCCGCTGCCGACGAGAGTGTCGGCGAGAACACCAACGGTGTGAGCTCCGTGACGCCCGACGGAGCGGGTCTCGCAGACGTCGGCGACAGCGAGGCGAGTGGGACGATGACAAACGGGGCGCCGGCGGCTCACGATAGTGAGGAGGACGATGATGCCACCGACTGACCCTGCGACCGACGACGTCGCGGACGCAACGCACTACCGACGCCCGGCGGAGGCGCAACTCCCGCGGACGATCCGAACACTGCGTACCCAGCTACTCGCGGGCTTTCACTCCCGGGACGCAGTACTTCAGTGGCTTCAGGAACTCGCGGTGCGGACGCTCGGGGAGGTTCCAACGAGACAGTACGTCAGGTTCGCCGCGGAGTTCCGCCCGGATTCGGAACACACTGAGGGGGTGCTCCTCGCGGCGTTTCTCGACTCGGAGACCCGAACCCGTGATCTTGAGCCAAGCGTCGCCGACTGCGTTCGCCGGCAATGGGCCGCCGAAGTGATCGCGCCGGTCCAGGCCGACTCATTCCGTTCGCTCCGGAAGGACGCAGGTGAATACGTCGGCGAGACCGAACGTGACGGCGACGGCGATGCGGGCCACGACCCGGCGAAGCAGTCGATTGCGATGCGTCCGGCACTCGAGGAACTCCACGCGTTTCAGGAGGTTGCTCTCCACCGGCCGCTCAACGGCGGGCTCGACGATCGGAGGGAGATCCTCGATTGGGGCGACGATCTGGTCGTCGCCACCCGTGGTGAACCGCTCGGCGACGGGACGCCTCCCGGGGCGTTCATCCGTGATCTGCACAACGATCCCTGCGGCGATCTGCTGTTGTGTGATGACCGGCCGCACTGGCGGCGCTGCCGGCAGTGGTACCTCTGTCGGAACGTCCTGCCGGCGTTCAACCGCGGCGTTCGCGATCTGGCTCGACGCACCGCTGAAGAACCGACCACGAGCGACGGCGATGCCCTCGGCGAGACACCGGAGTGGGGCTGACAATGAGCACGCATACACGAAAACAGGCGACCTCACAGGATGAGATCCGCAGACAACTGGCGGCGATCACCGACTCCCACGACACCTCCTGTCAAGCACTCGGTGACGTTACCAAACCGAATCACAACGACGGCGAGGAGATCCACAAATACTTCGAGCAGCCACCGCTCCACAAGTACCTTGCGCAAGCGGCCCGGAGCGGCGCGGCCGTCGCCCGGTATCCCCGGGCGTTCGTCGATATGATGCTGTATACCGATGGTCGCGACAAGGACCTCATCAGCGAACTCGCCGGCGACGTCGAGTACGACTTTCGTGATCCCCATCCCTCCCACGAGGCTCTGGAGCGCTACAGCCCCTACCGCGCGAAACTGATCGAGTGGGTCTGTGACGACCCCCGTCGCGCTCGGGAGATTCGGAGCGTTGGGGGGACGGATATGTTCCTCCACGGCGAGCCCGGCGGCGGGAAGTCGACGCTAGCGCTGTCGACGGCGTGGTGGCGGATGGAGAACAATAACGAGACGTTCATCTGGGCTGAATCAGTCGATGAGTCCGGCACCAACGAGCGGACTGAATGGCTGCCGTTCGCGCCGTTCGCGACGATTGCGATCCCCGAGGGACTCGACACGGCGGTCCGGATCGTTCCGAAGGCCGCGACAGCCGCGACCTTCGAGGTCGACATCGAGACGATCGCCAGGGACGTCATCCGGTATGAGTCGATCAACGATCTGATGGCGCAGCTGCTGCCGGGGCAGTTCTACGTCGTGTTCCCGGATCCGCTTCACCGTGGCTGTGAGGCGGTCTCGAAATTCAACTACTTCAATTACCGACAAGTCACTCCCCGCGGCGAGGACGGCCCGAACCGACCAACTGATGCCGATCAGTGGTGGTTTGCGTTCGTCGCCCACCGGATCAGCGGCGACGAGTTCGTCCATCCGACATTCATCAATCTCGACGAAGCTGGGAACCTCCTGGATCCCGACGCTTCGAAAGATATCCACCAGCACTACCAGAAGGTCAAATGGTTTCGGAACAAGTACGCCGACGCCCGGAAGAAGGGCCTCTCATTCGGCTACCAGGCCCACTCGCTGTCGGAGGTCCACAAGTTCCCACGCCAGAAGATCAGGTGGCGCGTGACGATGCCCGGGAACGAACCGCCGATCAACCGGACGCTCCCCGGCGAGCGCTCCTGCCCGATGAATACAGATCTGACGAGTTCGCTCGATCCTGGCCACGCCTACGTCTGGAAGAGCCCGCACTTCGCGGAGATCCGGTGGCCGGATCTGAAGTCCAAACCCAAGGATAACCCGCGGCTCGACGCCGAGGTGTCGATCGATTTCCGCCGGTGGCAGGAAGCAACGGGAGGTGGCTGACGTGCCCGCGAATCTCACAGAAAACAGGACAAATTTCGGAGCGACGATCGCTGGACTGATGTGTTCGGGACGATCGAAGAGTCAGGCTGGGTCGCGACGATCTCGCTCTCGGCGATCGCGCGGCTTCACGCCCGCGCGTGCTCGATTCAAATGCGTGGGGGTGCCCCCTCGCGTGCGACGGGAGGCACATCGCTGATGCCGGTCGCGGAACTACTTGGGATACTCGGCGTCGGTGGGTCAATTGTGACCGTCGTGACGGCGGCGTTCGCCCTCTATCACGGTCGCTCGATGCTGCTGGTCGCGGCTCGCGTCGGCACGTGGCTGCGCATCGCGGGCGTGCTCAGCTTCCTGCTCGTACTCGCAGCATCAGGGCTGGTCCCGGGCGTTGATGTGTCGATCAAAGTCGGAACGTTGACTGATACACTCGGGTCGTTGTGGGACGCCGTTCAGGGACTATCGATTACGGAGGTGGTCCTGTAAGCACGCGTGAGTCATCACGCCGTCGCGTGGCGCCCTCTTCAGGTTTGCAGGTTGGTAGAGACTTGCTACGCTGTCTGAACCTCAGCGAATGTGTTGTGCGTCGCTCGGTGGATGTTCGTATATTATCCGAACTCGCGGACGCGACAGTGTCAACGGGGTCGGTGTGGCTGTGCCTCAGGGGGAGCGCCATCGGAACCCCACAGGCCAATAGTTACTCCGGAGAGGGTAGAGAGTCCAATTCGGATATGATTGCTTCTACAGCATCACTCATATTTTGATACACGTCAGTCGCCACTGCTTCCAGAAAGAGTGGAATACCCGTGTCATCGTCATTCCAGACGATTACTGGAATATCGTGCTGATACGCGGCAAACGCTTCCATTGAGGCGCCACAAAGATTGTACTCATCGATCCGTCGAACCAACACCGCAGCCGAGTTCTGAACTGCCTGAAGATCCTCGGCGAAGATTTCGGCTGTGTGTGTCTTTGCTTCATCGAGCGAATAGTCGTTCAGTGTAAATGGATTACACCAGTCGATTTCTGGGGCTAATGCTGCGACGTCCTGATGCCACTGATACGGGTTCTCTTCATCACTAATCGGGCCCGCGAGGTATACTTGTGCCATTTCCTTATGATGCGGACTGTCAATCCGATCCAACCGTCACACTACTTGTACAGCGTCGAGACTTCCCCAGGTGATCCAACAAGCTCCTCAAACCGGGACCTCCAGGTATCGTATCCGTGTTCACGGACGAAACGCACGAGATCGAAGTCATCCTGTACGTCGATTTCGTCGTTCAGATACTCGACTCCGGCATCGGCATACAACAACACGTCGTCCCAAACATCCTCTATGGAATCTGCTTCGGCATCGATCTGGACTAGCTTGTTGACCAACTCGATGGTCTGTCGGTGCTCATTGTCGGAGTTGATCTCGCCGACACGCCGGATATCCTGACTGAATGCAGCCGAAGGGTCAACTTGTTCATCGCGGGCCAACCCAATGAGCGCCCCGAGGCTGAAGAGCTCATACTGATAGTCGAACAGGTATGCGCCGTCAGCCGTGTCCTCTGGTTCCTCGTCGGACTCGTTATCGGCGTCACGGTCACTTTCGGCGTTGTCAACGAGCCGGATGTAGATATCCTGTCGGGAGGTTTTGATTGTCCGAGTCATTTTCAATCACTGACTAACTGAGCGGCAGGGTCAGTTTCCTCGATCGTCGAGGACGTCTCATCCTCTTGGATAGTGATCTCGAAGTGCTTGGACGTGACATCAGCCATCCGTTCAATATCTTCGGGCCCGAGTTCACCAGGCTGATACAGGATCATCACTTGTTCGCTGAACTCATCGTAGAAGTTAATCAGATTTCGCTTGTGTTCGGGATCCAGCCGCCCGATCGGAGTATCGATAACGACCGGTGCATTCCGGGTCGTATACCGGCTCAACCCAGCGATGAACGAGTAGACGATAATTTGTGTTTGTCCCGCACTCGGGTTTTGCTCCGCAAGGGATCGCTCCCCACCTTCGGGGCCGCTTGTCCGAACTCGGAGTTCGTAATTATCGGTGATCGTGAGTCCATCGTAGTAATCCGGGCGGTTGGTGAGTTGTTTGAATGCCTCGGAGGCAGTTCGTTCAACGGATTCGCGCCGGCTCGAGACGAGTTTTTCCTTGATATCCTCGAACGTGTCACCGAGTGCTTCAGCGAAATCGCTCAGACGCTGGTACCGCTCCGCTTCTTCCGAGGCGCCTTCCTGTGACTGAATGCGCTCCCGGAGCTGATCACGCTCCTTCTTCAACGCGCCGACCTCCTCGCGGAGATCGTCTACTTCGTCCTCGAGTTCGTCGATTTCATCGTTGAGGGTTTCTTCTTTGTCTTTGAGATCTTCACTGTACTCTCGTTCGATATCATCGATCTCGGATTCTAATTCATCGCGTTCCTCTTTCCACGACTCGATTTCCCCGGTGAGACGTTGAATGTCGGACTGTAGATGTTGGTATCGTTCCAGCTCTTTGTCCGCATTGATACTAAACGAAGAAACGATCTTTTGGAGTTCGTTCAGCCGGGCTTGTCGCGGACCGGTCAACATCGCATATCGGTCGATCAATTGCTGCCGCTTGTCTGAAGTTACCTCCTCACCACAGATACAGGTCTCGCGATCGCCATTCAGAATGGAATTGATGACTTCAGCTTCACCGCTTGCCCCCTCAACCTCGTACTCCGATTCAAACGTGCTTGCCGCCTGCGACGCAATGATTGGCCCTGTTCGTTTTCGGATGGTATCCCGCTCTTGCCGCGCCGTTTCTAGTTTCTTTTGATTGGTTTCAATGTCTTCAGTCAGCTCATCGACTTCGGCTTGTAGTTCTTCGGTATCCTCGGCTGCCTCCAACGCTTCACGGACATCCTGAAGACTCCGCCTTTTTTGTTGGATTTTCTTCTCCCGTTGGTCGATTAGCCCCTCGGAATCGGCATCCTCGGAGCCAGTGATCCGTTCGATCTCGTCAATCTTCTCATCAAGCTCCGTCCGCATCCGTTCGACTTCATCGATCGTAGACTCGACGTTCGCATATTCGCGATCATATTCGTTTCGTCGCCCCTCGAGGTCTCCAATGGCGTTCTCGATCTCTTGAATACCCAGGATCGTTTCGATCGACTCGCGGACTTCCTCGTCGTGTCCCTCCTCAAACCGCTTGAGCTCCTCAGCATCAAATAAAAAGAAGTCAGCAATATTCTTTGGCAGCAATTGGTTGATCACGCGTGTGTATTCGTCCTCGCTGGCGTCCCGGCTAACGAGCGTCTCGCTGGGGGTCCGGATCTCACGATACCAACCCGAGGGCTCCCGATCGTCGGCGCTCGCTACCGCCTCGTATTCGACCGCTCGCTTGATAATATAGATATCCTCGTCATCAGCTAGCGTCAGCTCAACACTAGTAGTGCCAGCACTCTCGGTGGCCGCCCGCCGATTGATGAGGTTTTCTCGCTCATCTCGGGTATCAGCACCGTAGAGACAGAATTTGATCGCTCTGAAGAGGGATGTCTTCCCGGTATCGTTTTTGCCGCGGATCAGGATTAGTGGCTTGCCTGATTCGGTGGTTGGCTGGATTTCTGTCTCACCATAGTATGGACGAAAGTTCTGTAGTCTGATTTTCGTGATTTCCATTATTGCTCACCTGAGTCCCACTCGTCGACATACTCCTCGAGGATTTGCCGCATATCCTTCAGTATTGACCCCCGGCGTTCCATATTTACGACCTCCTTTTGTGCCTCGTAGATCTCTTTGACCGCAGCTTCGGGCACATTATGCTCGGCAGCAGTCTCCTCCAGAATACGCTCGAGCTCTTCGTCTCCAACCAGTCGGCCTCCGTCCCCAGCGTCTGTCATACGTATGCTAAGTAACGATAGCCGCTCCCATATGTATCCAACTCTTCAGCCAGTTGTTGTTCAACCGCATCACGATTTTCGGCAGCTCGCATTAGTACCTTTGCCCGATCTAATTCCTGTTCGATGAGTCGGCGAGCCTGGTCATCGTCTTTCGGGGCGTTCGGCCCTGGAAGGACAAACATATCGTAGATTACAGCACGCTCCTTACTCTCACTCTGACGCAGGACGCGCCCACGTCGCTGGATGAATTCCCGCTCATTTCGGGAACTTGCGATAATCGCGGCTGTAGGGGCGTCTGGAACGTCAATTCCCTCGTCAAGACACTTTATCGCGAGAAGATAATCGATGAGTCCATTCTCAAAGCGATACATTGCATCCGCCTGCTCGTCCTCACGGTTCGAGATATAGACGCCGTACGAGAGGTCGCGATTACCGAGTTCTGCTTCAAGATCTTCTAATTGTTCGGTATCCTCACAGAAAACTATTGCAGGCGTCGGATGTGAACTTTCGAGGAAGCGGCCGAACTCCGCGGGTTTGAGCTTCGCGGTCTTCTTAATATGGGCCCGGTCCCGAAGCAGTTTTTCATATTGATCCAACACCCGTCTGGGGACATCCTCATCCGAATGGACACGGGCAGCCAACGTGTTGATTTCCGCGGAGAGTTCTGCATACTTTTCGTATTCCTGGGCGGTCAACTCACAAATGAGCGGGTGATATTCATACGGTGTCAGATAGCCATTTTCGATCGCGTCACTCGTTGTGAAGCTGAAGGGCTCGTGACCGCCGAAGTACTCATAGATGGCCTCGGTTCCCTCCTCATCCCACTGCCGATCGGGCGTGGCCGACAGTCCAATGCGTCGGCCCGCATCGATCTCCAAGGCCTTCTGGAACGTAGGAGCCCCCGCATTGTGCACTTCATCGATGATGATCTGCAAATTATCCGGCGGGATATACTGAACGGCCTTCCGGAACGGGTCGCTGGCTGCTGTATGGATCGTCGTTAACAAGACTGTTCGTGGGAGATTGTGGACGGATTGGAGCGTTCCAACACGATACGGGTCTACTAGTTGGAGAATCGACTCACGCCAATTTGTCCGCCCACTACACTCCTGAATCCGTGTCTCAGGGCCAAATACAGCCTCTATCTCATCACGCCACTGATCTAAAAGGACCTTCGACGGGACTGTGATGATGGTAAGGCGAATGTCAGCCTGAAGCCGTGCGGCACGAAGGGCAGTCAGTGTCTTCCCAGCGCCAGTCGCCATCGCGAAGATCCCCGTATAGTCGTGGTCTCTCCACCACTCGATGGCGTCTTGTTGGTGAGTCCATAACTCTCGCTCGTCCTGTTCACGAACAGTTGGAGACGGGCCTTCTCCTTCCTCGGAGAAGAACATATCCAAGGCCGGTTTCCCGTCAACGGTCTCAGGACTCACTTCCTCGAAGCCCTCCCGTACTGCATCTGGGAGTCGGCGGACAGTAACTTTCGGATCGTGATTATTCCAGAGCCGCTCGAATGCGTCAGCTTTCCGTTGGACGCGCGCCTCCTCACCACCGCACCACGACCGAAACACATCAAATGATTCGTAGTTTGCAGTCCACGCCGCGCCGGTCTCATTGATCGACCCGGTAAACGCGACCTGATTCCCGGCGTGATCAGAGACAATCCCGATTTTTTCGTGATAGTGCTGGAACGGGTTGCAGTCGTCCGCGTCTGGCATATACGCGATCCGGACGTCGAGGAGTCCTTCAGTGATCATCCACGCGAGACACCGACACCGATCCGTACGCAGATACTCCGCGTACTCATCCTCAAATAGAACTTTTGAGAGGGAATCCCCAAGGATCTCCAGTTCCTCCGGCTCAGTCGTTGCATCGGTGAGCGCCTCGATATCTGCCGACTGGAGCCGAGGCGCAGTGAGGAGTCGCATCGTTCCGCCGTTGGTGATGAGACCGGCGATACCCTGAGCTGCATATTGTAAAGACTTGCTATCGAAATAGCCTGCCGCACGGTCGTAACTGGATGCACGCTGCAAGACCGGGATATAAAACGATTCTAACGGTTGATCACCAGTCCGGTACTCTGGCGAGAGATCCAGATCCTGAAACGTCGGCGAAGAGATTCCGTCTTCTTCAGGGACCGAATCAGCCATATGCCCTATCCTTGCCACAATGTCTTGAGGATTGCTCTCACACTAAGGGACTGATCACAATCGGAGATAACTATCATCCAGTCATAGATACGTTAAAGACTATCACAGGATCCGGTGACTCAGTTTTATTTCCACAATCCCAACCGAATCAGCTGTACGAATTTGGCTGCCTACTGACTATTCTGAATCCAATCAGCAACCGATAATTACGTAGACACCTGCACTGAGTACACTGAGATCGGGGACTCGTTTATTTATATTTCCTGAGTTCTTGTTTAGGATCCAATTCAATAATTTTGTTATCGGACCACTTTGGAGTCCGGAGGAACAGACTTCGACCGGAGTCTACCCGTTGTTGTAAAAACCCTTTTATATTCCCTTTCTTTGCAAAATATTGGTATTCTTCAGTGGTTGCTTGGTCAGTTTCTAATTTTTGCTTTATTTCTTTTAATTCCGGCTCCGAGTGTTTGACTTCAATAGAAATATCTGTTTTTGTGATTGACCCGGACTCATCCTCGGATCGACTGATAGCTTCAGCAAGTAGGTCCTCAAATAGTGGACCATTGTAATCTTTTTTATCGCTCAGGTCAGCAGCCATTTGGTACATCACTGATAATCCTGAAATGATGACTTCGGCTCCCATATCCTCATGATTCTCAACTACCCTCTCAAGATCTCCCTCTGGCAGATGGCGATCAATGATGGGCCAATCGAGAAGCGAAGATCTCAGCCGACGTCGGATACGGTATCTTGAGTTGCGTTCTAACTCTCCCGTACGTAGAATCTGGCGATCATTTACAGTTAGAATACCCCTCACTCGATCGATCGCGGTCGATTTGTCTGCTGATGACGGTTGAACGTTAGTACCGTCTTTCATATTTTTCCATCTGAGCGCAACATAATAGTATTGCCGATACCAGATACATAATCGGCTGAGCCAACATTATTGATATCGCTGCTGTTCTTAATAACAATTGTTGCAATCGCTATCACAAATGTCATTGATATCAGCAACGTTTATCAATACCGCATACCAACAGTAGGGTCAGATGGTGTCCACGAGGTCGTAAAAAATATGATTCAGTCATTATACAGGCGAATCGGTCCGCCCGTATGGGAGAATCAATGATCCCGGTGTCCTCACTCACAAAGATTTTCCTCGCAGCGGGAGCTAGTAGTACATTGGTTGTCCTCTGGATATGGCGTCATCTCAGCAATCTAGACTACGAGTTTGAAATCAGCGAACAGCAAGACCAGATTGATTCACAACTCCTCGAAAAAGTAGCTGAAATATATATCAGAATCAACGAAAAAGAAGGGCTTGCAGAAACAGACGGGGGATATGATAAAGAGTCCTTGATAGACATACTCCGGACCGAGAGGACCGAGCAGACTATCAGTACGATGTCGGATTTATGTGGTCAGTGTGAGATGGCGGATGTGTATAATGAAGTAATGAGAAACGCATATCGAAAGGCTCTTGCTCACTTTGTGTTCGTCGCGATAGGGACGTATCTGATCCCTCTTGTTATCTCTCTCTCTGTCGGGACACAGAGTTCCCAGCTTGCTTTTAATTTAGCTATCAGCGGTATTGGGATACTCACCGCCCCAGCACTATATTCTGGTATTCGCGAAATTATTCGTGGCTATCAGTACGAGGAAGAAATAAAGAAGTGTATCGCGGCTATCTAACCAATCAGCTTTGTAAATTTGACCGCTAGTTTCAGATCGGGGCAATATGTCATCGAATCAGGATCGTGGTTTTCGTATAATCGAAGCACCACGAGTTGAATAAAATCGGTCTGCCCCCGGTGTGGCCAATGGTTTTCCTCGACCTACACGCCGGTAAATAACCACCTCTTGATCAGCCCACTTCGCTCGGTCGAGGCCCACAATGCCCCCCCAAGGTTGTGTAAAATATGAGGATCGTATCGATCTACCACCGACAGTGTCTCTGGAAGAACTTCCTCGGGGCCACAGCAGTCGGCGAAACCTAAGGCGATGGGCGAGCCACTCGATATTACTGCCAGATACACAGCGATATTGCCAGCAACGGTGAGAACATTTCTATGATACTCGGTGTGCTACGCTAGCCAAAGATCGACTCAGTGAGATTCACTTCCTCGATAATCACATCAGCAGCGTAGTCGATCTCCTCTTTGGTGAGATCTTTCCCCAGTCCAAACCGCACAGCGCTTTCGATGCGATCTTGATCGTCGGTGATCGCTTCGAGCACGTGTGAGGTTCCGTCACCACTCGCACACGCCGAACCCAGCGCAGCCATCACACCCTGATTCGAGAGCGACATCCGTACCAGTTCCCGCACATCGACGTTCGGAAAGCTCACGTTCAGGTTGTTCGGAAGACGCTCCTCCGGGTGTCCGTTCAGGCTCACTGTCTCGAGTTCATCCGACAGGCGCTGCCACAGGTGGTCACGTAGCTCCCGGACGTGACTCACGCGTTCCTCGCGATGCTGGACGGCCAACTCAATCGCTTTGCCTAACCCGACTATCCCGGGAACGTTCGGGGTCCCAGACCGCTTCCCACTTTCGTGCCCGCCGCCGACCAGTAGCGGTTTGAGTTTGGTCTTGACGGAGAGATCAGCGTACAGTGCCCCGATGCCCTTCGGGCCGTAGATTTTGTGCCCAGAAATCGACATCAAGTCGATTCCCATCTCGTTGACGTCGATATCGACGTAGCCGATTGCCTGTACGGCGTCCGTATGGAACCACAGGTCATCGTGGTCGGCAGCGATGTTGCCGATTTCCTCCAGGGGATTGATCGTGCCGATCTCGTTGTTAGCTGCCATAATCGAGATCAGCACCGTCTCATCACGGATCGCGTCCGCAACGTCCGCTGGATCGACTTGGCCATATTCGTCGACGGGGACACGCGTGACATCGAATCCCTCCTGTTCAAGCTGTTTGTAGGGTTCGAGGACTGCTTCGTGCTCGATCTCTGAGGTGATGAGATGTGATCCGAGTCCCTCCTCGCGGGCATAGTCAGCAATACCACGAATTGCGAAATTATCCGATTCGGTGGCGCCACTGGTGAAAATAATCGATTTCGCGACTACCTCACCGCCGGTTCGGGCGCCGATCGCCTTGGCTACCTGCTCCCGGGCTGTTTCCATTTCAGCGTGAGCCGTGTGTCCGAACGCGTGGTTGTCCTTGCTCGCGGGATTACCGTACTCTTCGGTGAAGTACTGCTGCATTTCCGCCACGACACGGTCATCGACCGGCGTCGTGGCGTGATGGTCGAGATAGATTTCGTGGTCCGAAGTAGTCATTGCGTGCTCTCAGCTGGCGCCTCCTCAGGCTTCAGCTCTTTGGGGACCAAATTATACAGATCCCCCAGGTCACTAATATTCCCGGACAGGGTCTCGATGCCGCGGTTGAGATGCGCAAGGAAGTACGACTCAAGCTCCGAGTCTGGATCGTAGCCCTCGTCCAGCATCCGCTTTTGGACTAATGCGATATACAACGCGTCGTGTTCACCCAGCAGCGTGTACCGATTGAACTCTTTACCATCGGTATCGTACTCCTCCATACTCGGAGGGCGGTCAGCCCCGAGCGAGTACATTAACCCAATGCGTGCGATATAGTTCGGCGTGAGCCCGGTTGATTGACCGAGATTGCGGAGCTTGTAACTCACGCTCTCATCAATCTGGACCCGGTTGAGTTGTTTAGTCATTGTTGAATGGGAGCTGACTCTGCTGTTCGACGTGTGTCACATCTGTATCAGGGGTGTCGGCCGGCTGTGACCAGAAGTACCCGGGTGAGATGTGCGTTTCCCCCGTGTTGGAGTCCTGCTCAAGGAGGTATTCGTGTGCAATGTCCTCTTGGAGCAGGTCGTAATACTCCTCTGTGATCTCCGTATCGGTTGAAAAGAGGAATACCTGGTGTGCAGCGTCGGGGAAGAAGCGGGTGACGAGGTTGCTCCGGTGGTTTTTGTCGAGCCGTCCCAGTGGCGTATCAATGATGAACGGGAGCGGACGGTCGGAGATCTCGGCTAACGCCCACAACAGGGCGGTCGCGAAGATCTGTCGTTCACCGGCTGAGAGCTGTGATTGCTCCTTTCGATCACCGTGTATTGTCTCGACCTCGATCGTCAGGTTCTCGCGGTCGATGACGACATCATCATAGAACTCGTTTTTATTCGTGAGCCGGATATATCGGTCTGTCAGCACGGATTCTAACTGCTTGAGTTTCTCCGAAACGAGTTCCGCCCGGTACTCCTGCACGACTTGACGTGTCTCTTCTGCCAGTTCCGCCCGTTCAGAGACATCTTCCAGCTCCTCTTGTTTTTCGTGTTGTTTTTCGAGGTCGTTTTCGATGCGTTCGATCTTCGTGTCGAGGGTGCCTAACCGATCGATGCAGTCATCGATCTCCTTTTGCAACCGCCCGCGCTTCTCGTTGAGCTCGTTGATTTCCTCCAAGATCGGCGAGATCACGGACTGATCTGGCGCCCGCTGAATGTTCTGCTGAACCTGCTGTCGTTCACGGGTGAGTTGTTCCAGTCGGTTTGCAAGCTCCTGCATACGTTCCGGAACATCCTCAAGCGCCGTGTCGACGACGCGGAACATTTGTGTCCGCTCTCGGTCGGAGAAGTCTGCCGATAATCGGGGCTCGCTCGGTGCCGTGTCAGCAAAACGGTCCGACAGTGTCGACTGGATGCGCTGTAGCACGTCCGCACTCGCATCCTCGGGAATGTCGAGGTCGCTCCAGACATCGTCTTCGTCAGCTAAGTCATCAAGCTCTGCAACAACCCGCGCTTGGGCAGCAGCTTCCGTCTCAGCCTCCTTTTCCTCTTCCAGTTGCTCAACGACCGCGCGACACAGCTCCGGCGCAAGCGCGAAGGGGTATGCCCCTCGGGCCAACTCCTGAATTTGCTCTTCGACGGTCTCGATCTCGGTGTCCAGCTCCTTACGCCGATCCTTGAGCCCACTTCGCTTCTCAGCGAATGAACCTCCCTCCTGTGCAAGGGCCGTTTCCTTCTGGTCGATCTCCTCCGAGACGCGTTCTAACTCCTCTCTTTTACTCTCTAACTTCTTTTCGACCTCCTCGTGCTCAGCCTCAAGCGCTTCCTTGTCATCCCGGAGCGATTTGATTTTCTCGGCCAGCTGGTCGTGGCCACTCTCATCGAGTTTGTTTGAAAGATAGATCGAGAGGTCTGCGTCGAGTCGATCAACGAGATCCAGCCCGAGCAGCGAGAACAACGATTCCTCGAAGTCATCTCCTTCCTCGATCGCACTTGCCAGCTTCTGTACCTTCTCGCCATCGAAGAAGAAAAGCTGTGAGATGCCCGGGGGAATGAGTTCCTTTAGGAAGTCAGCCCACTGGTCCTCTTGGAGATCAGCGAGCTTGCTTCCATTACGGAGGACCGTGAGAGATTCTTCGATCGACTTGCCTCGGTCTCGCCAGTGTCGCTCGACGACGTAGTTTTCGGTCGTACCGAAACTCCCGTAGTCGAATTCGAGTCGAATGGATGCCTCTGTTGCCGTGGTTCCGTTCGATTCGTGGAGCTTCGAGCGGATCGTGTTGTGGTACTCACGTTTGCTGACTCCACCCCCAAACGCACTCCGGCCGTGAAGACAAATCTGAATCGCGTTGAACAGGGTGGTCTTCCCAGCCCCGTTTTCACCGCCGAACAACACGATTGGTTCGTCCGGTGTCGTACTCAGATTGAACGTATTCTTCCCTTTGTACGGGCCGTAGTCGGAGAGGGTGAGCCGTTTGATCTTCATATATCGACTTCCTGCATCAGCTCCTCGTATTCGACATCATACTGCCATTGCTCGGGTTCTTCGCCGTCGATGTCGGCTGTAATGTCTTCGATCGACCGCCAGTCCTCCCGGAATATTTTATCGATCGTGTCATAGATCGAGGCACGGCGCTTCATACCGTGGTGTTGGCGTTCAACATCCAGAAGTCGCTTGACCAGTCGTGCGGGCACATCACGGTCCGCACACACCCGCTCGAGTACGTCAGCCTCGTCAGTGCTGAAGGAACCCAGATCGTCGTGCACCCAGTCCAGATCCTCGCCCATTACATCACGGTAGATCTGCGGGACAACATCTTCCCAGTCGGCCTCCTCGGTCCGCCAAATCCGGCGAATCTCTTTCAGTTCGGCATCGCGGATTAACTCGAGATACTCGGCATCGTCATCGCGTCGTTCGTTGACCTCTTTTTCCGTTTCGAGCAGTTTCCTGAGGAGATGCTGCCTGAACTCGAACTTGTACGCCCGGGGAATAATCCCGTCTCCCCCGTTCGTCTTTTCTTTGACGCGTCCGTGTTGCCGGCCTTTCGGTTCCCTGTATTTTGACTTCTCATCGGGATCCTGGGTCGATTTGAGGAAGTTACGGAATTCCAAGAGTGGTTCCATCCAGAGATCGCCCCCATCGACCATATTCTCCATCGCCTTGTCATCCTCAACGACCGTGCACGTCCAGCACCCGAACCGACTATTCCCACAGGATGGGGTACTCGTGTCGATGACCATCGGACACTCGTCGTCGGCTTCGTTGTACAGCGCCGCGAGTTCATCGTGATCTTTGCCCCACGGGCAGTCAACGTTCAGGAGGTACTTCCAGACGTCCTGCGTCAGCCAGTCTTCGATCGGGGTGTAGACGAACGCGTTCGCGAACTTCGAGTGCCGAGCGAGATTCGTGCCCTCGATACTGTGGAGGTTCATCACCTGCTCCCGCGTGGCGCTTTCAGCTTTGCGTGCGCCGAGGATAACGACGACTTCGCCGTACTCCGAGACCTGATCTAAGATGAAATTGTCTGCGGGATCGATTTTCAATCGTTCCGTACACCATCGGAACGTCTGATTCGGTGCTGGATAGCCTCGCCCGATGAGATTCACCCAGAACGAATCATCGACGTCCGGGTAGACCTTTTGTGCCTCAAACGGAAGATTCGCCTCCTGAGCGTGCTCGTTGACCTTCTCCAGTGAGGAGGTAATATGATTGACGATCTTGGGCGTTTCGACGAGCGTGTCACTAGAGATAACGTGAATCGGTTTGGACCGCTTTTCAGGCGGGAGCTGACTGATCGCGATCCAAATCAACTGCAGTGTCGTCGTCGAATCTTTCCCGCCGCTATAGCCGATCACCCACGGCCGATCATCAGCTAGATAGGTCTCGCGAATTTCCTCATAGATATCCTCGAGCGACCGGTATTCCCAAACAGAAGCCTCACGTATATCTGATACGTCCTCGTTCTCATCGCCCGATCGCGTTCCCATAACGTGTGGTCCAACGAAGCCACGTTGTAATAAGATTGTGCTACCGGACTGAAAGTGAAATCCCACTATCGCTGGCAGGACCGACGACTCACTCATCAAGGAGTGAGCCAATGGCAGGCCGTATCAGTGGAGCGAAAACTGTAGAAGCCGACCGCCTGGCTTTTGAATTATATTTGTTTGCTGCGCCCATCTATAGAGGCGAAAATCCGTAGTGGTATAATCGCGTGCAAGCAGAAGCCTCGCGTGTGGAAGGTGCCACATTAGCGAGCGAAGCCACAGTTGCCAGGTGACGTAGCCACTGAAATTCTTATCTGGGTGTCTTGTCTGAGTCAGTCTATAGGTTGGGTTCAGTCAAGCAATTCATCAACATCGGTTGGGGCGTCCCCGCTGAGTCTGCCGGTCTGCTCCCCATACTCGATCTCGTCGACGTCACCGTCAAAGGTACCAACGAACAGAATGTCTCCATCTGGCGACCGCGTCAGGAGGTGCCCAGCGTTGTTGATGATGATCTCTCCGCCATCTTTGAGATTATGAACGAATGTAGCTGCGCTCTGTAGCTCTGGATTGGTAATTTCGCGACGCGAATTCTTCCCAGGTTCGAATGGTATGCCCTCTGAATCAACACTGATTCGATACCCATCCTGTGGACCCGAGTACTCATCACCCACCTCTAACTCCGAGGCGTCCGGAACGGTCGCAGGTGAATATTTTCCAGAATCTGGGAGTTCATCGTCTGTTGCTTCTCGCATCCGACCTGAGAGTGCTTGATCGGAGTCATCAGGTTCCCAGATATAGTGTCCAACGTCGGCATTTGCGAGTTCATCGCGCCAATCGTGTTTACTGAATATTTTCTCATCGACAGTGTCGCGAGCGTAGAGCACATACAGTTCTGACTTCTCATCTGGATCCTCGCCAGTTCGTAAAACACGGCCCAGCGTCTGAATCCGTTGGCGGACACTGCTACTTGAAACTCTGATGATCCCAATATCCGCGCTTGGGACGTCAACACCCTCAATAAGGGCCTTTACACTCAACATCACATTGGCGAAGCCACCCTCACGGAACCACCTGATAGCAAAATCATTCCAAATCGGGCGTGAGTGTCCTGAATGATACATTACCGGTTTGTAGGCAGCTCGAGACAGGAGTTGCTCAAACTCCTGATCAACTTGCTGTAATTTCGGGTATTGCTCATAGAGAGCGGTCCGGTAGTCTGCATCGGTCACCTCATCGGTCCGAACATCCCGTCCACGACGATCAAACGGAGCAACCATCCGCTCGAGCTGCTCAATACGTTCCTGGAAAACGATCGCCTTCTCGTCGTTCTCTATAACCCGTTCCAACAGCGTGAGGGTGATCGCTTGCCGCCGGGTGGCGTCGGCGACGACTTGCTGACGGTCGCTAGTATACTCGAAGTAATCTGCAATCTCTGGGGTGGAGAGATCCTCCTGTTGGAGCAACAACTGAAGGTTCTGATTAAATTCGCCCCCCATCGTTGCCAACCGGTTGCCATACCGAGATCGGATATCGGATAGCGCGTCTCCAATTTGGCGTGTTAGTTTATCGTATGTATGCCGTTCAGCCGCGGTTAGCTCAAATCCGATATAGTTGATTTCAAACTCAGGAATCAATCCTCGATCAAGGCCTTCCTGATACGTGAGAGTGTAATAGACCGGCCCAAGTTCTTGTAGAAGCAGTGAATCGCTATCGGCGACGGTAAAGTCGTCAGATTGGACTAACTGATCAGTAAAAGCCGGCTCGTGAACGGTTTGTGAAAGCGGCGTCGCTGAAAGGCCGAGAGTGGCTGTTCGGTGATAATCGAATACGTTCGAAAAAACCTCCCCGGTATACCGGTGACATTCATCGGCAATGAGCAAGTGCGGAGGTGTCCCCGCTTGGTTCAGATCTTGACCAAGGTAGTCGTCTTTGACCGCGCTATTGACGATACTCACGATGATTCGACAGTCCTCAGTGAAGGAATCCTTGTGACCACCGCCTGCCCATCCGATATCGGAGACAGGAACGTTCAGGGTTCCAGTAAGTTCAGTCAACCACTGTTGCATAAGAACATTCGTAGGCACCAAGACCGAGATTACACCGTCCGGGTTTTCGTCGATCCATCGTTGGATGATGCTCAATGCCATCACGGTCTTCCCTGCGCCTGTGATGACCTGCGTGATACCTGTTTCCGGCTCTTTGCTCCCATCGAGTCCTGAGGTAAACCACTGATCGGCAGCCTCCTGTTGCCACGGATACAATTCGAAGTCTCGAGGGAACGAGTAGGGCTGTCTCTGGTCGGTAGTCAGCCGTTCCAAATCCAGCCGGCTAATCCCTGACCCGGAAGCAATCCGGATTCGCTGTGCCTCGGTGAACGATTCAGTATTGTTCATCCGACGCAGAACATCGATAGGTAATCCCTGAAGATCGGAGGACTCGAAGGGGAATCTATCCAACACAGACTGGAAGAGTTCTCGGCGCTCGGATTGTGTTGAGAGGTAGCTGTCCGTTTTGCGCAGTCGAGCGTCATATGAGTCACCAGCACGGGCGGTTTCATCGAGATAGTCCTTCCAGAAGGTGGTATACCACCGGCGTTCCTTTCCGAGACCACCGGACTCTCGATACATATAGTACTTCATTAGATCTCGCTTGACACGCCCGGAGGGGGGCGTGGTCATAGCCCCTTCACGCCGGAGATGGTTCTCGAAACGACGGAATAAATCCGCATCAGTGAACTTCTGCGGGGAGAATTCCGGGGCCAGGCTGTAGCCTTGATCCTGATCACGAAACGCAGCAAGCTGGGTCAAAAGCTGTGGATATCCACGGATACCCCCTTCACCGAAGTCATACTGTCTGTTTTTTTTGAGGTGGTTGCGGATCTCTTGTCGGCGAACGCTGACACCGGGCTCACCATCAGCGATGCTGTCCACCGCGCTGTAAACGGCTCGCAACGCTTCCATACCTCGTGGGAAGTCCGCTAGGAGGACCCAACTCCGTTTGATTGCACGCCACAGGAATTCACTGAAGTCCAAATCATCGGATAACCACCGCTGAGCTGGTGGTGAGATACTAACAGTGTCATCCGTTCGATCGATAACACCAAGTCGTTCATAGTCCGAGAGAAGGCTTTTCAAATACGGTTCAGTGTACGTCTCACCCGTCTCGGGATTGCGGTAGTCCTGCAGACAAGCGGCAAAAAAGTCATCCCAGGCACGTGTGCTATCGGAGGTACTCTCATCGCTAATTAGAGAGAGGATCTCTTTGTACCGTTCCGGTGAGCGAGGAACACCGTTTATTGGCGGGGGAAAGCGACGGGTCACACGTAAACCATCTTAACAGTCATTGCATTTCCTGTCTTCGACTAGTTTCAACGAAGTATCGGTTATCGTCGACAATAGCACATGGTATGAGTCCATCATCGAATCGGTCGACACGGCCCAAATGTACCGGGAGTTGTCCGTCTTCAGTATTCCCATCACCGGTAGCTTCCAATCGACGCCGAACCAGCCGCTGAATCGCCGATTTTTGTGCTCTGTTTGCTTCACGTTTCCACTCAGCATACATTGTATTTATTTCGTCACTGCGAGTCTCGGGAACACTATCTGGAGGAATATTGACCCAGATATGGCCGAATTCGGTCACATAGACCCGTCCAGGTGGTTGTCGATACTCGCGATACCGTTGGATCAACTCGGGGTGGTCGAAGGCTGACTGAAATCGATAGCTGTAGTTACGGCCTTCCCAAATCCAAAGCAGCTCGTTCTGAGCGCTGACCGACCACGTTTCACCGTGGTTGAATGGGAATCCTTCCCAAACGGCCACTGGTGGATTTTTCGGAGGTTTTGGGTTGACATTGATCCCATCGAGGGTGGGCTCACCGCGTAATTTTCCAACGTAGGTTAGAATCCAGCCGTCCGAAACGGGCGCCCTATCAAGACGGTCGTACCGATCGGCCTCGACTTTGGTAAGGACCTCGCGACCAGCAGTAATGACGACACTTCCTTTCCCATCCCGTTTGCCAATATCACGGAGTGCCTCGAAGAGGCCTGACGGTGGTTCAAAAAAGAGTTGAAGGTCATCGTATTGCCAGGCCATAACTAACTGGTGGTGTTTGCGAGACGAGATCAGACTGTACTTTGAGCCACGGTACGCGGACGGCCACGGATCACCAGGATCGACAACCACTTCCTGACCATCCTGAATCGGGACGTCCGTCGGAACGCGTTCTAAAGAGGTCATACGTCCTCGTCGTTGGTAGAATCCCACTCTTCAGGATCATCATCGAAGGTGGGCTCGGAGGTCTCATCAGTAGGATCCTGATGATTTTCTGGATTTACGTCGTGAGTCCGGCCCAGATTTTCGGCCCACGAATCAAGTTCGTTAGCCTCTTCCTCAGAGAGTGGCTCTGAAAGGGATTTAGAATCCTGAATTTCAAATTCAAAGTCGTCTAGAGATCCGATATAGATCGGCAACATCTCTACTCCCCGCTCCTTTCGGAGTTTGATGATATTCCGTACGACCTCGGGAAGTTCACTGAATTGTGAATCGACCTTGTCTGGTCGTGGATGAAACGGAATGAGCGTGATGAGATCGCGCCAGGGAGTAATCCGAAATGACCCACCCTTCGACTTGTAGCGGTTGAGTTCTAAAGAAATCTCTCGCGGCAGGGGTGTATCAATGTAATGACGTCGGTGTGTCTCGGGGTTTTGCCACCATACTCGGTCACGCTCGACGAATGAAAATCGAGCCCCATCGTACACGCTGGGCCACAAGTCACCCGGGTCGAGATTCCCCGGTCGGACTGGGATAGAGACATCCGGGTTCTCTGCCGGTCGATATTCTCCATCGAGCGGATATTCTCCTAACCACACCTCACGGTAGTCGCCGGAGTCAGTCTCAACACGAGTGAGGACATCTTGGTTCTCGGTTACGTGCATCCGCCCACCAAGAGATTTCAACCCAACCAGTCTCTCGACGATCTCATCAGGGGTCGGATCCAAGTAGAGACGCTCAGTACCATCATACACCTGCCACCAGACACCACCGTCAGCATTTGCTCGGAGGCGGTAGCCGCGATAATAACCAGGCCAGGTATTAGGAGGATCAGACATTACTAATCGCTAATTGGTCGATGAAAGCCTGGTGAATAAACCTATGGGACGGCCATTTGATGCGGTATCAAGGTAAATACCATAGAAAGCCCGTATCGTTGCTCTACATCGTGAACTGAACTGATCGACTCCAGACTAGTTACGAAGAATGGTGATCTCCACTTGGGAACGAATCAAATTCCGTCTGCATCCTGTCGGTTGTAATGTGTTGAATATTGCCTGCCTCTCTTACAGTGGTTTGGACGCCATCCGTACATAGAATACCTCGTACTGACTCTTCGTCCAACGTTTCATCAGACAAGAATTCTCCCGCGTACTCTGCAAAATGAATATATTCAACTAATTCTCTGAGTCCAGTCGAGAACGTACTCGGTGACACAGTGTATTTTGCCTCGCCGATGATGACCCCACGGAGCGACTGATTCGTTTGAGTATCCCAATCCAAAATCAGAAAATCAGGTCGGCCGCTGTAGAAGCTATGTTGACTTCCCCGAGATAGGAATTGATCAACGAGTTCCGAGTGAGTCTCTAATGCTTGTGACTGTCGGTAGAGTTTGTGGTAGAAGTCGTCTTGACCAGTCGGGTCCGGAAGATCTGCAGGCTTCGGATAATCGCTATAGAACGAAAGCGGGCCGCCCTTATCGTAATAAATCTGGAGTAGTCGGGTCGAACTTTCCAATTCCGCAATCTCGTCACCCCCCGGCTGGATCCGTTTGAGTGACAGATCAGCCTCTATCCGGCGTCGTACCGCTTGGACAATCGCGAATAAACAAAACAGCTCGAACATCTTGTGATTCTCCAGTGGTGCAATAATGGTGTTCCGCAGGAGATCTTGGACACTCTCGATGCTCGTTACGTGAATTTCCGTTTGGCTCGACTCTCGATCTTCCGAAGATCCACGTCAGCTTATTCACGGCGTCTACCAGCGGATGTGTTCCGTCGTAGTCCCATAGTCAGTCGCTTTTATGAAGCCTCCTGAAGGTTGATACGCTCTACCACACGCGAGCAACTCCACCAATGCATCCGAGAAGATATGGAACCGCATCTCCCCGGGAACAAGTTCGTCCTGGAGGTCCTCCAAATCGACAGCCTTGCCACCGTCAAGCCGATGGAGCACGACAAGCACTGTCTCGGCCTCCGCAGAGATTCTGATCGAGATATCTTCGGTGTCTGGTGTCATATTGATACGGAGGTAGTTGCAGTGGTTACGCTATCTTGTAGCTGAACCACAGACTTACGGAGACGATAGCGGCCAAAGCAGCCAGTTGGGGATTCCTGAGGCCTCGTACGAAGGATGCGATCGCATCGAGATGGCCACGGGACTCTACGATCGTAGTCAGGCAAGCTCGCACACCACGAACCCATTTTGATAGTCCGCGCAGGATACGTCCACACTCCAGCCGTGCTTGGGCGAGGAGCGACCAGTCCTGTGTCGTGAACGTCTCGAACCCGTAGGTGGCTGGGTCCACGCCATCGGCGAAGCCGTTGGAGGCTGCCACGACGTCGACAGTGTCGGCGTACTCCTGGAGTACCGATTCAGGAACTGCAGTGGCGTGATGCTTAGATTGGATCTTCGTCTGGTCTTCTCCGACACGAACCACTCCATCGACGCCGCCGTCAGGGGCATACGCAGAGGTCCCGGAATCGGTAACGGTCCCACCGACGTGGCGCGCGTACTCCTTGGCGTTCAGTCGCTCTACCTGTCGGGCCTCGGCATATCGATCGATTCCTGTTCTACGAGCGGCAAGGAGGAGCAAGACTACGCCCCCGCCTGTCAGTAGAGGATGCCGTCGAATAAACGAGGCCAGATTACTCAGTTTCTCCCGAAGAGACCCGAGAGCGCTTTCGAAGCGAGTAGCCCGGTCTGCCGTTTCCGCGTCCGCCTCGCTGTCGGTGTCGGTGTCGCTGTCGGTCTCACTGTCAGACGACCGAAGGCGGGCCCGGATCGCTTCGGCCAATTTCTCGATGCCGATGTCCAGCTTCTCGGCCAGTGTCCGAAGACGGTCCATCAGAGTATCGGCACTGTCCCGACGACGTGCTGTCATTCCGTCTCACCTCGGTGGATCTGCTCGAGGGATTCGTTACACCACACGCACCCACAGGTCGCAACGACTTCGTGGACGCCGTCGCAACACGGACACGTCGAGAGGTTCCGAGAGGCAGTCGCACGCCCTCTCGACGGGACGACGGTCTTGAGTGTACCACGACGGAAGATGAAGACGAGCTCCTCGTCGAGGCTCCCAGGTGCGTAGATGAAGGTCTCCGCGCCCGGATATGCGGGCGCGCCATCCGGAAGCGTGTAATCCCCAGGCGCCGCCAGGGCGAGTGCTTCACGCAACGGGCGGTCGTCTCCGCGCTGCTCCCACCTCTGCGCTGCGTGGTCGAGGATTCGTACGGACGGCCCGTGAGGCGTCTGGACGCTCATCGGGCACCCTTCATCGTCGCGGGAGCGGTTAGACCGTCGGCTACGGAGGAGTAATTACCGCGCTCTACGTCTGGATCGGTCGCGTGGGCCAGTATGAACAGACTCTTGTTCGAACCGGCCGTGTCTGGGTCTGCGGTCATCGTTGGCTTCGGGGCGACGGCGCTTGACTGCTGGCACAGTCGGGGGCCACTCCCCCAGGCCGTCCGAATAGGTCGATGCACGTCGTACACTAAAATCCTCCGCTGAGAGCCTCTCTATGCTTTGTATATGGAGTTATTATTAATAGGTTGGAGCACGTTGCTTCAGTTATCGATGAGTCAGGACAGAAGCGAACGCAAGAGTACGACGAGTTTTCAACTCAATCAAGGGCTCCACCGAGCTGCTCGGGAGAACGACGCTTCGATTAGCACGCTCGCGGAGGAGGGGGTGGTCCACGGGGTAGTCGGTGATCTCGTCGGTGTGTGTTGGCTGTGTGGAAATTATATCTCGAGGCGTAGCCAGACACGCTTACTCGACGCAGACGAGATGGACGAGATCGCCGCTACGACAGTATTCAGTACTCCTGGAGAGTGGAAGTTCGATGTATCTGGCGAAGTACCCTCCGACGAGAGGCTGAATCACATCGCCGGGCGGATGATGCTGACAGACGAACATATAGAACTCTGCTCCGACTGCATTCGGCTCCTCGATGAAGTTGGATACAAGACACCGGAGAACTTCCCGGTCGCGTACTACGGCCGTGGAAAAAAGGCGTCCGTGCGGGCCGACCCCGAGCGGTTTATGCGCCGCTATGCTGCTGAAGTGGCCGCCATTGCCTCGGTCAGCCTGACGTATTTGTACGAACAAGATGACGAAGCCGCGTTTTGGTGGGCCGTCCATCCCGCCGTTCGGAGAGAGATCCTCAAAGGCGGAACTGACGGCCATCGGCCGTGGCGGTGTATTGCAAGACACAGCAACGCGTACTGGTGGGCACGAGGCGAGTCGGCGAAGCCGGTCTTCAAGATGGCAGTAGGTCGAATCGCTGGTATAGACAGGGGACCGGTGCCCGGCCGGAAGCGGTACTGGCCTGGAGGGAATCACAGCGTATCGGATATCGATAGTAAGTACATCTGTTCAGCCTGCGGGGCTGACGGATTGTCAGAACGGCGATGTCCTGAGTGCCTCTACAGCTCCTGTGAGCAATGCTCGGGGGCGGTTACGATAAGCATCGACGGAAGGGTTGAAGAGCGATGTCTCGAGTGCGGGTGGAGCGGCTCGGACCCGCAATTCATGCAACGGTTCACTGAGACATACGCGGATGTCTTCGAGAATATCCGTCGGTATATTCCTGACGACCGGCAGGAAGACGTGAACCGTATACTTCAGTCATAGCTGCGTGTTCGATCGAGTCTCGGATTCGGTGCGTGGTCGCAAATCGAGACGAAACGGTTTCACCGAATCGTCCCACACGCACCGGTAGCTCGGATGTCTAGATACGCCGCTCGGCTGCCGATCACCGTCGAGACGATGTCGGTGCTCGGTGTGGCTATCGTGCTCACCGTGGTTCACTTTCTCGTGCCCTCGGCGATTCAGAACGCTCTCGTTTTCGATCACGCGCGGTTCGCTCCGCATACACTCCTGACGTCGGCCTACGTCCACGCCTCAAACAACCATCTTCTCAACAATCTCATCGGGTATGCGATGGCTGTGCTCTACGCGTACGCGGTCTGTCTGTCGATTGACGAACGTCGGTGGTTCCGGCGAACGTTCGCCGTCCACCTCGTCGTGATTCCTGTACTCGTGAGTCTCGTGAGTTACGCTGTGTTTCAACTCCTGTTTCCTGAGGCCACTCCCGTCTCCCGTGGCTTCTCGGGGGTCGTCAGCGGATTCGTTGGGTTTCTATTAGTCGCGTTGTATGTGTTCGTCCGGCAGCGACACGGCCGCGGACTCGGCTATACGGTCGGACTATGCGTGCTGTTCGTGTTGTTGGAGATGATCGATCTCCGTTATGCGGGGCGGTTACGTCCGTCGGTGACAGGCCCGCTTGCCCTCGGTGGGGTGGTCGTGGTTTTACCGCACCTCCGAGATGGCGTCGCGGTGCCCAAGGGACCCAAGCGGAGGGCAGCCGTGAAGACTGCCATCGCAGTCAGCGTTGTCGGGTTCATTCTGGCGTATCTGCTGTTGCGGTTGTTCCCCCCCTCCAGGCGCGATTGTCGTGGACGGAAGCTTTACGAATATTTTCGGGCACACGGCAGGGGTCGTCTGGGGAGCAGTAGTTTCGGTCGTAATGTGGACCCAGAGTTGAGCCACAATATTACCACTTATAGAACGTGCCTTCCTCGGGAGGGAACTCTGACAGTGGAATGTCGTGTGGATACGGATCCTCAAGAATCGTCTCTGGGTCACGGATCTGTCTCGATTCGAGATCTGGAGGAGCAATTACACCGATGTATGCCGCCTCCGGATACTGATCTATCGGGTGGTCGGTGAGAATCCGCTGGATACCTGCTTCTGCATCCTCAGGAAGCCCCTTGACGTCCTCATACGCAATCACGTCGGCACCATCTGTAGCCCGTACGCGGAGGTGTACACGGGGGCGCCAATCTCGGGACTCAGTTGATATGAAGTCCATATGTCTTGGTTTGGATGCTGGGATAAATAGCTCAGCTACCGTGAGAATTGGAAGCTCCGTTCTTGCTTCGTGGAAAAATAAGATTTGAAATCTGACCAAAGTGTGGTCTGAGATTGGTTAAATGGCAGTTACACAGAGCCGCATTACAATTACCCGGTTTCATCAATGTCTATGCCGGCTGCTTCTTACGAACGGGTCATTTACTGTTAAACCATTGCGACACGCCGTGCTGCAGAGACGGAAGAGCTGTGCGCACTACCACGCCGGTAACCAGGGCCACGATTGTAAGTGCGACACTGATGGGCAGCATACCAGCCACATCCAGGACCATCAGGATCTCTTGCCGAGTCTCAGCTCTCTCAGCTGCGATCAATCCCCGGTATTGGAACTTATACAACATAAGCACAGTCACGAATGAACAAACCGCGCCAGAAATAGTTGATATTGAGGTTTTGACGGGCGTTTGATAGGAGCGTGCTACACAGTGGTATCTCGGAATCTGTCCTAATCCATACCCGAAAATAAAACCGCTTAGTAATACGCTTGTTCCGAGGGCAATCCTTCCAGAAGTTTTCACACCGTACGTCTCGGAGAGTAGAATCCCTCCGACATATTCAATGAAAACCTTACCAAGAAATGTCTCAAAGAATCCCCAGAGGGCTAAGAAGACAAGTACAGATACAAATGTGGTAGTGATGAGTTTGATACCAATGATTTTTGATGTGGTAACAGACGACGTATCCCGGGACTGTGAGGGGTGGTCTGTCGACTCCGAACTGGATGTGGTATCAATTGTCTCTGCGAGTACAAAACAGAGTACCGCGACAGACCCAAGGAGAATTCCCGCTTTTCGGAGGGTGCTAGCGCGCTGACTCGTCATAGTTCGTATTTAGTATTTGTTTACGAAGTAGTGAATGTATGGCCACGCTCAGTTTTGTTGATAAGCAGAATTCTCTAAGGAAACCGGGGCTAGTCGCGGCGATTTTATCAGGTGCGAAGGATTTTACTTCACCACCTCCTCTGACCTGAGAAGTAGTAGTACGCAGCGTGAATCCCGAAAACGAATGCCGCTTTTTGAATAATATCCCCATTTCCTACAAGCAGTAGTTAGGATTCAACCGCTAAGTGACATCATATTCGGGAGGCAAAATCAGATATCGAGATCGCCTTCCCCGGCGTTTTCTTGTTGACTGCACACTGGAGCTCATCATCGTGAGTAACAAGCGTGTAGTTATTTTGGATAGCTGTTTCCGCAATCACTACGTCTTTTAATTCGTTACCGTCATCAGAATCCATTTGATTCAACATATCCTCAGTGAATTCACCCTTACCCCATTTACTCCGGTCCCAAGCCGAAAAGCCCCATCTAAATTCTTCGGCCGTTACTGATGATGCATCAACGACTTCTAGAACGTTGTTCAAGATTCTGGAATAGCTGCCGGCAGCCGAGAGTTCATCTTCTTGAATATGCGTAATGAAAAATTTGTCAGATGATGTGTAAAGATCTCTCGCATCAACCTGTCCGTCAGCGAATTCACCGATAGTGCTGGTATCAAGCATATATTCCGCCATACTCTCAAGCCAAACTGACATCTGAAAGTTCTTTCTGAGAATGGTTTAACAGAGTTTATTTTCGTCGGGTCGGTTTTCGATTAGAGGGCTTTGACTTCCATATTCAGACCAGGCCGTATATTCTCAGTTTCTCTGTGGGTCGTGTCTGGCCGTCACTTTGTGACCAGTCTGGAAAAGTCGGAACTGAGGGTGGGGTTTATACTTTCACTACACCTCACCCAGCCAATAGAAGATGATCACGCATCCTCGCGTCTTCGACGACGAGTGGACGCCGCAAGAACTCTACCACCGCGAGGGTGCAGTTGAAGTTTTGTCAGAAGCGTTCGACCCCGCGACACAGGGCCACGCCGCAAAGAATGTCATCATTCACGGCCCCTCAGGGGTCGGGAAGACGGTTCTCGCGAAGCATACGATGGGCCGCCTCGAACAGCACGCAGATGTCACTACCGGCCTCATTGAGGGCCTCGGCACCACGACGGGGGCGGTACTCAGACGGGCGGTCACGGTCGCAGCCAGAGACACGACCCCACCGCAGAACGCGACCGTCGAGGACCTACGCTGGCAGTTGCGTGAGTGCATCGAGCAGCCATTGATTTTAGTCCTCGACGAGGCCGAGGGGTTGCCCTCCACGGATGCGCTTGATCAGCTCCTGGCGATCGAGCAGCTCTCCATCGTGGCGATCGTCCACGATGAAGATCGGTGGCTCGCACGCATCTCCGACGACGCCCGCCAGGCGTTCGCGGTCTCGATTGGGCTCGATCGCTACCATATCAACGAACTGGCCGCGATCCTCCGCGCCCGGGCCGAGAAGGGACTGGCCGAGTCGGTCGTCACCGATACTCAACTGGAACACATTGCTGATGAAGTCGCTGGCGTGGCTCGCTACGGCATCCAGTCGCTACACGCCGCAGCCCAACTGGCGGCCGAACGCGACCACTGGACCATCCAAGAGCAAGATATCGAAGGCTCGTTTGCGCGCGCTCGGCGGCGGATCCGCCGGCTGAATCTGCGGTCGCTCCCGGTCCATCATCACGTCCTCTACGCACTCATCCGCGACGCCGGCGAGATCAGCGCCCGCACACTCCACACCCGATACGACGAAATCGCAGACATCTGTTACCGCGGGACGGATCTGATGCCGATCGGGAAGCGCGAGCGGCGGAACAAACTCCAGAAGCTGCGCGAATATGATCTGATCGAGCGGGACGGCCAGACGTACTGGGTCTGCGACGCCGAGATTCCCGCTGCGATCGACGTACCCGCGGCGGAAAGTCGGAACTGAGGCGCGGCTTCAATACGAACTCGGCCCTCGAGCCGGGCGTATGCAGCAGACAGCAACGCTGGAAACCTGGGATGGAACGAACGTCGAAGTCGAACACGTACAGGATCTCGCCGGTGGCGGCGCTCGCTTCGATATCGAAGCCGAAGCGGGCCCACGCTGGCGACTCGACGTGAGCAAGACCGGAACGTACGAGGTCGTCACCTCGTGGGACGCACGTGGCCAGCTGGCCGACGTCGAGACCCCCGAGTGGATGGATGATATCATCGCGCGGCTCCAGCGGGCCTGAGTGGAGGGAGAGCGCTGATGTCGCCCGACCCACCGACACGCCCTGCCGATACGAATCGCTCGCTCGCCGCCGAGACCGACCCGCCGCCGGAGGAGCTGTACCTCCCATCGCTGGATAACGGAATCACACACCTGGAGGTCACCGGTTCCCGCAGTGTGCCGGCCCTGCAGGCGATCGTGCTGGATCACCTGCTGCTCCACGAGGGGCCGGCATTCTGGGCCGATGCGATGGGACACGCCACGACAGCGGCGCTGGCACGGGTGGCCCCCAGCTGGCGGCTTCTCGAACGGATCCACGTCGCTCGTGGGTTCACCCCCTACCAGCATCACACCCTCATCGCCGACCTCTCGGCACGGATCAATGAGACACTGCGTGAGGATCCGTCAGCCAAGCCGACGCTTATCATCGCCCCCGCGATCGATGCGCAGTATCGCGATGCCGACACCCTCTCCGAGGCGCAGGGTGAGACGCTGCTGGCGCGGTCGCTTGCACGACTGCAGCAGTATGCGGACGGCTACGATGTCCCGGTACTGGTGACGACGACCGAAGACGGGACACTCACCGAGACGGTCAGGCGAGCCGCGGCACACGAGCTCAGATGCGAGGAGACACGACTCGGCCCGCGGTTCGTCGGAGACGAATTCGAGACGCTCGTCTACCCCGCCGGCGACGGGTACTACCAGACGACGATCGCCTACTGGACACAGATTCTCGGCGCCCGCGCCGAGCAGGCCGGACTCGAGCCGAGCGCCGGGGCGGTACAGTCCGACGGGCCGCGTGTCGGGACTGGCATCTCGATCGAGGGTACAGCGACACCGACGTCAGCCAGCCCGCTGCTCGATGCGTGGGCCGGAGGGCGGTGATGGGCCGCACCAACCCGACCTATCGGGACGCCCTCCGCGCGCTCGAGGAGCGCTGGCAGGACTTTCGGCGGGCGCTGCGCAGGCGTGACCAGCCGCGCTTCGATCGGCTGTTCGAATACGCTCGTGAACACGCCGATGCAAGCGGGCTGTTGAACCACCAGAATCCGCTCTGGCCGGCCGTCCTCAGTATCGATCTCGAACAGGAAGCACGCCTCGACGAGCACGAAGCGCGCCTCGAGAAGCTCGAAGCGCAGCTCGAGGGGACTGGTAGTGAGACCGACGCCGGTGAGTCACCCGAGGGCCGACGGTGACCTTCAGTATCGATTTTCTGGACGACGGCCGTGTCCTCAAATGGACGAAGACCGACGCCGGCGCCACGGCGGAGATGAACGACGCCTACACGCCGCGGTTCTACGTCGGGCCGAGGGATCCCGAGACGAACGTCGATCTGGATGGGGTGCGGGCGTTCTACGACAACCATCCGGACGTCGACGCGACAGCCATCGTCCAGCGACGTCCGGGCTTCAGACGGGAGCGAGAAGCCGTGCTGGCCGTCGATGTCAGCCACGTCGGCCGGGTGTCGACGCTCGCCGAGCAGGCCAGACAGCTCCCCGGTGCGCCAATCGGTGATCTCGCCTGCTACAACGTGGATTTCTCGCGGGAGTTCCGGTACTGCCTCGAAACAGGGACGGACCCGACGCCGACAGCGGACCTTACCACACTCCGGTTGAGTGTTCCAACGCCCGAACTCGGGAACGAGACGGTTGGAGAACTCACCATCGGCGGGGAACAGGTGACAGGCCCACCAGTGGATATCCTCAACGCGGTGATGGGGGCCGTCGAGGACGTCGACCCGGATGTCCTCGTCTGTTCGACCGCCGAGATTGTTCCCACCCTCCACGAGATGGCAGAGACAGCCGGCGTCGAGGAGTTCTCGCTCAGTCGGTGGCCCGACACGGAATATCAGCAACTCGCGAGTCGGTCGACCTTCGCCAGCTACGGACGCGTCGGCCACTCGCCAGCCCGGTACAACGTCCCGGGGCGGGTGTTCATCGACGAGTCGAATACGTTCTTCTTCGACGAGACCAACCTCGACGGACTTCTTGATCTCGGTGAGCGGTCGCGGAAGCCACTGCAGGAAGCTGCGTGGGCTTCCATTGGAAATATTCTCACTGCGATCCAGATTCGAGAGGCCCACGACCGGGATGTGCTGACACCGTGGAACTCCTGGCGACACGAGTTCTACAAGTCGATGCGGACGCTCCACGACGCCGATCGCGGGGGGTTCATCTTCGCGCCGGAGGTCGGCATCCACGAGGATGTCCACGAACTCGATTTTTCGAGTCTGTATCCGAACATCATCTGCACCCGAAACGTCTCGCCGGACGTCATCCGGTGTGACTGTCATTCCGACCGCGAGGACGTCCCCGAACTCGGCTATGCGATCTGTGATGAGCGGGGGTATCTCGTCGACGTCCTCAAGCCGATCATCGAAGATCGGGACGCGATCAAGGAGCAGATCCGGACCGAGAAAGCACGACCGGATCCGGATGCAGACCGGCTGGCCGAACTCGAGGGGGCGTCGGATGCGCTGAAGTGGATCCTCGTGGCCTGTTTTGGGTATCAGGGCTTCTCGAACGCCAAGTTCGGCCGGATCGAATGCCACGAGGCGATCAACGCCTTCGCCCGGGAGATCCTCCTGACCGCAAAGGAGCGGCTGGAGGCCGGCGGGTGGCGGGTCGTTCACGGGATCGTCGACTCGATCTGGGTGACGCCCGATCCCGACGTGAGTGACGTAGATCGGGTGGATCTCGATGAACTGGCTGCGGAGCTCACCGACGAGGTGGATATCCGCCTCGAATACGAGGCCCACTACGACTGGGTCGCCTTCGTTCCGCAACGGAATTCGGAGGCCGGGGCGCTGACGAAATACTTCGGCAAGCTTGCTGACTCGGATGAATTCAAAATCCGTGGCATCGAGGCTCGGCAGCGGTCAACCCCGCCGTTCGTCGAACGCGTCCAGCGGGAGTGTCTCCGGGTATTCGCTGAGGAACGCGATCCGGCCGCCGTGCTGGACCGACTCGACTCTGCGATCACTCGCCTCCACGCCGGCCAAGTCGATCCCCAAGCGCTGGTCGAGCGGAACCGCATCTCCAAGCCGCTCGAGGCATACACGCAAACCACTCAGAACGTTGCGGCTCTGCAGCGGGCCGCCGAGCAGAATGTTGCCGTCCATCCCGGGCAGACCATCGAATATGTAGTCGTCGACGACGAGAAGGCCTCCCGAGATCGGGTTGCCCTCGCGCACGAACACCCTGAGAGGTATGATCCTGAGTACTACGAGGGGCTGTTGATCCGGGCTGTTGAGAGTCTGCTTTCGCCAGTCGGGTGGGAGCGGTTGGATATTCAAGCGGCGCTCTCCAAAACGCAGCGGACAGACCTATCGACGTTTTCATCGTAACAGGTGCCTCCAACTTATTTGGAACCCGGATCACTACAGCGGAGTACGCTGTTTCCCCGATGCTAAATGGTCCTCTGTCCAGTGAAGATGAATACTGTATCTCATCGGGTGGTCATCTACTCAGGAGTGTCAGGAACGAACTGCTGAATGCAGGGGCATACAGCAGTCAGTCGTCGGTTTGGCTCACCCCGTCAGCATCGAAATTGACAGCAGGTGAACGCACTTATCGAGAACAATTTTATACGCTGTCGTTGATTTCGCTGACAACCTGATCATTCAGCCGTGAACCATCGGTGAGGTCTGTCTGGACGAGCATATCAACAATATCACCACCGGCGAACAGCCGGATTGGATAGGTGGAGAGGCTCTCTCGCTGGGCAGCGTCCGTGTAGTGTGACATAGTGAAGAACAAGCCAATTTCGCCGTCACCGACTCGGGAAGCAAGACGACTCAGTTCCCGGCCACCGACCGATCCTTTCTTGTTTTTCACTTGGGCTTTGAATTTGAGTTTTGTTTTGTTACCACCAAGTGTCACATCCGGTAACAAGTTTGTTTGACCAATAATGTCCACACCTTTATCGCCGCTCGAGGGCGTTCGACGGACCTGAGACATATTGTCCATACTTTCGAGCAAACGTTCGATCAGCAACTCCAGCTTCTGCCCACGGTCCTTGGAAGTTCCATCGAGTCGGGTTCGTATATCCTCGTGAAGCGGCTCTAAGCGGGCGTCTGGCTGTTGATTAGTCTTCGAACGGATCTGCTCGTTGTATATCGAATAGCGCTGGACTGTCCCAGTCTTCACCCAGTGATCCCACGCTTCGGGTCCACCAGCGTCATATCCAGTTCGACTCTTGCGGTGAATCCACTCTAAATCAACTGTGTCAGTGTCAAGAATTTCGAGATCAATCCGGTAGTTGACAACCGTTTCGCCCTCATCTCTATGGCGGGTAATATTCAGACCGTCAATGATACAGCATCCTTTGAACGTTACCCAACCCACACGTTCTTTCTGAAACAACACTGGGGGTGCTTCGTCGCGATTATTCTGAGCGTAGGTGGAGCAATACTGCTCTTTCACAAGTCGGTTACCACGACGGCTGAGTGGATCCGGTCCATCACCAGCCTTCGAGTCACCCCAGTAATAGGCAATACCGTCTTCGAGATTGATTATATCCTCCCAGGGATCGTGTGAAGTAGAAGTCGTGCTTGAAGAGTATAGTATGATAAATTCACAAGTACCAGTATGTGGGTTGCGTAGGGCCTCAATTCCACGGTAGCTAACTCCGCCATCAAGGGGGGCGTTCAACCACCCACGATATTCATTGGTAGTAAGATCTGTAGAGTTCCGGTATTCTTCACCGACGACGTACTGGTCGCCGAATTGACCCATAACAAATCCAGCGAGTTACGGTCAAATAATAATGCCGCCGTGTATTGTGAACTACTCTGTCCTGAGCGACTCGAGCCCGGCGATGTAATTAATACGCGGTTTGTACTCAGCAAAAGTATTGAAAATTATCATTGGTTGAGAATTTCAACAAAGTCATAAGTTAAGATCTTGTGAAGCAGACATTGTTAACCACTCTGCCGCACCGTCATATACGATTTCAGTTGCTCTATGGCAACGGCTTTCTTCAGTTCCTCTATTCTCCATAAAAACTACTTATGATTATTGACCATATGTGCGTGTGAATACACTTCTGTTTTCATCGGCCACGGTTGTTCTATTATTCCTATTAATCGTAAATTGGAGAGTTGCCGTAGTTTCTGCTGGTCTTGTAGCTATCCTTGCCTATTTCATCGGGACCCATTCAGCACTCATTCTGTTTGTCGGGTATGGTGTACTTCTACTGTTTATTGAAGCAGGGACCGCTTTACTCGTAGGTTTGGCCTTGGTCGGACTTTCTTCGTTAGTAGGGTTGAGACTGGCGATCGTCGTTATCATCTCCATAGCTGTCCTTCTATCATTCCTGTTGATTCTCAGTCTATCAAAGGGCCAGAAATCAAAGACGGGAGGTATCACAGATTTTGGGATCATACTGCTCTCTGGTCTATTATCAGGAGTGTCTACATTCACCAGTCGAATTGAAGCAGTCGGTACGTTCCCTTCGCCGCGACGATTATTCAAAAAGCTATTTTCGTGGTTTCCGGGCGAGGATTTCACAAGAAACGCTAGAGAAGATTTCGTGGAAAGAGGTGCCTCATACGTACGGGAAGGTGCAGTTGATGTCGATAAATCACCTGAAAGACTTGCCCAGGAAGTCCGGGTAGCTCATAATAATGCTGGTGAGCTTCTATCCGATGGGGAAGCAAACATCGCTCTACTTTTAGCTGTATTTAGCTTATTTCCGTTTTTACCGGAGAACCTGTCACCTCCTCTGTGGCTTACTCCTCCCGAGTGGGCAGGTGTCGTCCTCTCTGTAACAATTCTTGTTGGTGTTAGTCTTCGAGATGCGGCATTGGATGCGGTTCTGTACTATGATGTTTCTGCGAGTGAGGGGGAAGAGCGACTTTTGGTTATGTCCGACTGGAATCAATACCTATCCAATGGGTCAAAAGTTCTCCGAGCAATCGCACTGCTAAGAGGAATCAGTGCTATCAGTACAACTGCGTATGATCACTACTTGGACTGGGTGCTTGAAGAGTCAGTCAAAGGAGATGGGGCTAGTACCATAGGCTTGGTCTCACAATGGCGTGAGCTGACGTGCTTTGTTATAGCAGATCGACGAGAGATCTCACCCTCTAAAGCCAGCCAACAGCTGTTTAACGAGGATGTTTTCGAGCAATCAGGCCGCATAGAGAGGTAATATATAAGATCCGCTATCTTTTGTCGTACGCTGAAAGCTAATAGTATTTCTCCCAGCCAGGCATTGAGATATATAGAGGATTTCATACAAAGGGGGAACTCGCACGGGTGAAACCGGAACTGAGGCACCGGTTTATCACCTCGGCGCGGTCACGGTCGAGTGTCCCGATGCTCAGCCAAGATGCCCGACCACGACCGCGTGCATCGGCTCACCCCGCGTTCCACTCGCCCCAACATCGAGTGTCACGTCGGCGACGGCCACTGCCGCCAGCACCCGCGGCGGGACCGATTTGCCCTCCACGACGATCTCGACGGTCCACCGCGAGGACGGCGTCTGGGCAGGTGCGAGCACGTCGACCGCAACCACTTCGGAGTACGTCGCACATTGCCGGGCGACCCGCTGGAGAGTGTCGCGACCGTGCGCTTGACACATCATCGCTGGACCCGCCGCAGGTCACGCTGACAGCCCGCGCACAGCTCCGCGTCCGACGGGCCGCGGAGCAACAGCGTCCCACAGCAGACACACGAGACACCGTAGATCGGCGCGTGGAGTTCGGTCGTCATCACTCGGCCTCCGTAGCGGCTGCGAGGTGTCTGCCGAGTGCAGCCACCCAACTGCCGCGATCGTATCGGAGGTCCTGCCACACACCTCGTTCACCGCGAACGTGGGCGATCCACTCGTGGACGGAGTTGCCACGAAGGTCTGCCTCGTGGGTGACCTCCGACTCTACAGGGGCGTCGGTATCGACCGCGAGCATCCAAACGCGGTCCTGTCGTGGGGAGTGGACGTGGACGGCGCCGGCACCGTCGATGCCGAGGATGTTCGCCGCGCGGGGGAGGGCGCTGTGGTCGTACGTGATACGATTTAAGTCCGTGTCGTCGGTAGTTGACGACGGGCTTTCAGTCGACATATTGTGTGGCGACACAGCCCGAATCCCTCGGTGTCTTCAGCACCGGGGCGATTTTCGTATGAAACCGCTCTACGGGAGCCGGGTGTGTGTCTATTACCTCATTAGAAATACACCGGGATAAAATTTTGCCACGTGGAAAATAAAGGATGGTCAAACGAAATGAGTTCACGCCACGGGAATCAGAAAGTGACTGACGAAGAAATTGTCAATACACTTGAGTCAATTGACGAGCCTGTGGCCTCCGCGTCAGAGGTGGCGGCCCGACTCGATATTACACGTACAAGTGCTAATATTCGCCTAAATAAACTATTGGAACGAGACTTCGTTGATCGAAAAGATGTCGGGAACGGCTATGTTTGGTGGGTTGAGTCGGAGTCGGAGAGCTGACGCTTGCCGTCGGGCGTGATCCACCACACACGAGCTGAGGCCTTCATTGCGCTGCTTACCAAACCAGTTTCTTCAAGCTCTTGGAGCCGATTGAAGGCACCCTGTCGGGTCAAATCAACTTCTTCGGCAATTTCGGAGGCTACGAGAACAGGATCGGGAGATAACGCCAGGGCTTCCAGAATGTCGGTATCTGTCACCCGACGCTTTCTCCCGGCCATATCGGCACGTGACACGCCGGATAATTAGTTTCTCCGGAGGAGTTTGTGGTCCTGTGGAAATTAGTTACCACGTGGAAAATTTGAAGTCCTCCCAGTAATACGGTAGTCATAGATGATGCTCGCAGACGGATCGGCGCCCACGAAAACGCGCCGAGCGGGATGATGGCCCGCCCGACGCCTGTGGGGTCGTCTATGGAGTACGACGATGGAAACTAACGCGCACCGAGGTATTGAAGCCTTGGACACAGCAGACGGATCGCTCGAAAACAACCTGTCCAGCGGGATGACTCCAGAACCGGATAACGAAATGATCACAGACGGCGGCTTCAACACAGGCGTCGTTGAATCGATCTGCGAGTTCGTTCGTGAGGATCTCGATCGTGGCGAGTGGAAGATCTACTACGCCAAACGGATCGCCAAGTACACGCCCTACAGCGCCGCCCGCATCGGGTGGTATCTCGGAAAGATCTGTGGGGTCCAATCCACCGGCCAAGAGATCGACATCGCCGACTTCGCCCCTGAGATCGAAATCGAACAGTGGATCCCCGCCTCCTCGGTCTGCCGGTGGCGGATCGAACGTCACGCGCCGAGCGACACCCCCGAGGAGGCGAACGAACCGCTGGTGACCGACGGCGGCCGCCGGGGGATCCTCCGGGTGTGTGGCACTTGTGGGGATCTCTTCATCGAGCCGACCGATGGAGCCGACACCACCGAGTGTCCGGACTGTCGTCTCCGTTCCGACGGCGGGCTCTCTGACTCGTTCGACGAGTTTGTCGACCCACAGACTGACGACGACCGACCCTGCGAGAGTTGTGGTGACGCTGTCCCACGACGCTTCCTCGAGGAGGGGGTCTGTATCGGCTGTCGGGTCCACCAGGCTGCTGCGGAGGGGCAGCGATGAAGTCCCGCGTTCGGATTGCTGACGGCCTTCAGCAGACCCACACTACGACGGTCGAACACTCCCCACTTGCCACCGATCCGGGAATCATCGAGAAAGGGCGACAGAAACTGGGGCTCGCACCGCTTGCCCTGCGGGACGGCGAGGTACTCGGGCCCGTCCGTCGGGTTGCCGACGGCGGGCATATCGACGCCGAGGATCGTGAGTATCTGGCTGACGTCGAGCGACATCTCACACGGGTGCTCGAGACCGCCGAATCCGACATCGCCCGCAAGCACGCGCGGGAAGCACTCCAGCATCTCCACCGGGAGGCACAGCCCCGATGAGTGAGTCAGTTCCCGACTCCGGCACACGGGACCGGCACGAGAGTCACCACCGGCAGACCGAGATCGACGAGGACAGCGACATTGCGCTGTTCGAGCGCCTGGCGGACCGGTACGCGGATCACGAGGCCGGGCGAGCGTTCGAACTCGCCGCTCAGTCACTCAGAGAGGAGAGATAACGATGGAGATCGTCTTTCGAGAAATCGTCCGGCCGGGACTCGAACCGGCGACGGGCACGGATCAAATCCTGCCGTTCGTCAGCGTCGTCGGCGTCGACCAGCAGCTCATCGAGCAGGTCGGAGAACTCCTCGACGAGGGCCGTCGCCTCGACGTCCATCGACTGCTTGCATTCGGGGCAGAAATCCTTGTGTCGCGGGACATCGGCGTCGCACCGGGGACACGGCACCGGCGCGATCGGCGTCGGTTCGTCCTGCTCGACATCGACGCCGTGGGCGGCGGCGATCTCCCGGTCGTTGGCGTCCCCGAAGACCGCGACGTACCGGGCGGCGATGTCCGACCCGCGAGTCCAGCCGTGGTGGTCCTCGATATGCGCCTGGGAGACACCCTTCGAGGCGAGATGCGAGGCCGAGGCCTTCCGGAAGTACCGGGGCGTCACGGGTTTCTCGACACCGGCTCGATCGGCGGCATCCTTGAAGATGTCGCGAATATAGTTGTTCGAGACCGCTTCAGGACGATTGAGCCGCGAAACGAAGGGATCGTCATCCTCGCCGGGATGTTCGTCGAGCCACCGGGTGACGTACCGCACCGACGGCACGAGGACGGGCGAGCGCTGTCCGGTTTTCCCCTCGACGGTCACCTGAAGGCCGTACTTGTGGTCGGCGAAGGCGCCCACCTCCAGGTCATAGAGTTCGTGGGGTCGCGGTCCGAGATCGAAGGCGAGGGCGATCACAGCCTTGTCGCGCGCATTGTGGCAGCTTTCGATCATCGGCACGACATCCTCGTCCCAGCCGACGAGGTCACTGGGGTCCGGGGCGGGATCGTAGTTGTCGGGGTACCCGCCAGGTACCCACGCGAGGCTGACCGGCGGGTCGTCGCCGTCGGTCAGGACCGCACCGAGCTGCCGCAGGGCGACGCGATAGTCCTTGTTCGTCTCCGGCGAGCCGGTCTTTTCGGTGTTGATCCACGCGACGATCCGGCGGGCGGCGTCTTCGTCCTCGATTGCATCCGCGAGGCCGCCAACGCCTTCGGCCATCGCGACCAGCCGCATCAGGTACTTCTCGTGAGCGTAGTCGCCGTATTTGGAGGGCCCGAGGATCCGCAACTCATCGGAGAACCGCCGCAGGATCTCTGCGTCGGCGTCACTGATGTCATCGGACTCCTCAAGCCGGTCCCGGAGGCGCTCGATCGATTCGCTGACGTACTCGGTCATCCATCCCAGTCAACAGGGGTTGGGAATGTAAACATCTGGTATGGAGCCCACCCCGGGCAGTCCAACGGTCCGTCGCCTGCGCCGCTCAGAGGAGGTCGTTGTCCTCGATGTAGAGTCGGACGTACTCGTGGAGGCCGCTCTCCATCTCCGTGAGATACCGATACGCGGAGTGTTGCTCGTCGAGGGTGATCTCGTACGCCTCGTTCGCGGGCTCGACGTGAAAGACCGGATTGACCGTGTGCCGGCTCGGCGACCCCTGCACGGAGCTATCGGCCCAGAAGTGGGCGTACGGGCCGTACTGGTCGACGATGTCGACGTCGATCCCGAGTTCCTCGTCGCCGATGCGGTGGGCGGCCTCGCGCAGCCGTTCACCCTTGTACAGCCGGCTGCCCGGCCAGAACCACACCGGCGGGTGGATGTCGCGTTTCGCAAGCAGGATCCCCTCCTCGGTCTCTACGATCAGTTCGACGCAGACCTGCGGCATCCGAGCGACGAACTCGGAGAACAGCTCCTCCGGCACCCACTCGTCGTCGATCGCCATCTCGTCGTACGGCTCGAACGCGTCGGACATACCATCCGGTGGGCGAGGACATCTGAAAGCGCTACCGGCGTCACTCCGCGGTGGCGGCACGGAGCGCCCCCCGCTCCGGCAGGAGAAGCCACACGACGCCGGCAGCGCCGGTCAGCCCCGCGAGCAGCAGGAACGCCGCAGTGAACAGGTTCGCGTCCGCGAGCGACCCGACGGCCGTCGATCCGAAGGCGCCGACGACGAAAAAGCCCGTCCGGACCGCACCCCACGCGGTCCCTTTGAGCTCCGCCGGAAGGACGGACACGATGTAGGCGTTCGAGATCGGGCCGACGGAGAGCCGCATTCCGAGGAGGACGACGACGGCCGCAAGCGCCGGGAGTCCCTCAGCGTACGGGAGCGTCGCGAGCGGGACGACGCCGACGAACGAGACGGCCGCGAGCACCCGGCCGTGGCCGAACCGATCGGCGAGCGCGCCGCCGACGGACTGAAACACGGCGCCGCTCAGAAAGAGGAGTCCGAACAGCGTGCCGGCGGCCGTCTGCGAGAGCCCCTTCGCGGCGACGAAGTACGTGGTCAGAAACGCGGTCACACCCTGGAACGCGAACAGCATCAGGGTCGCGCCCACCACCGCGACCGCGACCTCGACGGAGGAAACGGCCCGACGGATGTCGGCCGCGGCGGCGCGGAGCCGCGAGCCGAGGGTCCGGTTCCCGGCCCCGTCGGCAGCCCTCGATTCCGTCGGATCACGGCTCGCGGGCCGGTCGGGGACTGACGTCCGGAGCGCATAGCCCGCCGCGAGGAACCCGGGGACGGTCAGCGCGAGCGCGCCGCGCCAGCCGACGAGGCCCGTCGCGTACGTCGCCAGCGGCGGGAGCAACGCGGCCCCGACGCTGCCGGTCGCGAGCACGGCCCCGAAGGCTGCGCCGTCCCGCTGGGTGTAGATTCGGGAGAGGGCGATCCCCCGTGCCGGGCCGTAGAGCCCCGACGCGAGTCCGAACCCGGCGGTCGCAAGCAGGAACGCCGCGAAGGTCGGCGACAGGGCGTAGGCGGCCATCGTGGCCGCGCCGGCGACGACGCTCACGGTCAACAGCGCCCGCTCGCCGACGCGGTCGACCAACGCGCCGGCGGGGAACTGCGTCCCCGCGTAGGTGACCCAGAGTAGCGTGATCGACGCGCCCGCGACCGTATCCGAGACCGGGAAGTCGGCCCTGATCGCCGGCAGGAGCGCGGGGATGACGAACCGGAGCCCCAGCGTGAAGAACCACCCGGCGGCGATCGCCGAGAGCGTCCACCCGCGGCCGCCGCCGCGGAGGGTTGCGACCACGGTCGCGACGCGGCTGCGCAGGGAGTCGGGACTCGCCACGATTGTCCGACCAGTCGCTGAAGGAAGACGCTAACGAAAGCGGTCGCTGTAGACCGGTTCCGTCGGCGTACCGACGGGAAGCGACAGTAGATCCGATGACGAGGTATAGCGTCGCACTGGCGCCGGTGCCGCCGTGGGCACCAGTCGGGTAGGGGTACACTGAACACTAAACCACCACCGCCGTATATACGTTCGGCTCAAATTATCAGATCTCGTGTCCAGGGGCGGGACGGCGGGTCCGGTAACTGTGCAGTGTAGCGCACAGAAGAACGGAAATCGGATGGCCGGAATCGCTTCCGGTGGGTTAGCCGGCTACGTTAGTCGCGCCGAACTGTGAGAAGCGCCGCGGCCAGCAGCGCCGTCAGCGCGACGATCACACCGAAGCCAGGCGTGCTGGTCGGGGTAGAAGTCGGCGTGTCGGTGTCCGGCATCGGCGTGTCCGTGTCGGGCTCCGGCGTGGCCGTGTCCGGTTCCGGCGTCGCGGTCTCGCCGTCCGGCTCGGGCGTGGCCGTGTCCGGTTCCGGCGTCGGAGTAGCGGTCTCAACCGCCTCGACGACTGTCCCGCTTTCCTCCTCGTCGCTGGCGAGCAGGGTGTTCGAGACGACGATGTCGTACTCGTCGCCGACGTTCTGCTGGCTGAAGTCGAACGTCGCGCTGAACGTCCCGTCGGACTGGACCGTCGGCGACGCCGTCTTCAGGAAGCTCGGGCTCACGCCGCTCTGACTGCTGACGCGAAGAGTCAGCTCGGTGCCGGGCGCGATGTTGGTCGTACCGCTGACCGTCTGTCCGCTCGCTTGTGAGACGTTGTAGGGTTCGTCGACGCTCGCTTCTGGCTCTTCGGCGGTGAACTCAACGAGCGTCTCGGCGTTCTCGTCGTCTTCGAACTCCTCATCCGGCGTGAAGTCGAAGCCGGCGTCGTCCTGAAGAACGGTGAAGTTGGTCTCCAGTTCGGTGTCCTCGTCGGACGGGAGCGCCTCGTCCCGCGGCGCGTCGAAGTCGACCTCGCCGGTGTCGACGACGACGAAGTAGGTGTCGTTCGGACCGTCGGCGATGACGGTTACGTTGTCACCGTAGCTGAGATTGAGTGCCGAGGCGTCCTGATTCGCGCCGGGGCTGGCTTCCTCGATCGTGAGGTTGATGGGGCCGTTGCGGTCGAGGTTGCTGAACGCGGTAGTCACATCCTCGTTGGCCCGAGCATCGAGGGCGCCCTCCAGTCCGGAGGCTTCGAGTTGATGCACTGCGAGATCACCCACGGCAACGTCCGACGACTGGGTGATCTGTTCGTCCTCAAGCGCCTCATTCACGTCTTCGAGATCCGAGAGGCTCCCGAGCTCGCCGGAACTGCCGGTCCACGTCCGGAGCGTCTCCGTCCCACGCTCTTCGAGCGTAACCGTCGCGACGTCGTCGGATTCGGTCACGCCCTGTCCCGTGCTGACGCCCTGATCGCCGGACTGGACCTCGAGGTCGTAGTCCCCGGCATCGACCAGATTGTCGGTGCCGTCTTCGAGGTTCTGGGCGATAAGAGCGTCATCGCTGTCGGAGTCCAGGTTGAATACGTCCTCGTTGACGTTGTTGTCGAACCGGTAGGTGTTGACGTAAACGGTCACCTCGTCGTCGCCATCGTCGTCCTCGACGGTGGCGTTCGCGACCACGCCGTCTTCCGCGGAACCGAAGGTGAGGGTCGCCTCGGAGGTCTCAGTAAGCTCGACCGTCGCTTCAACGATATCACCACGCTGATCGGTGATGACGTTGCTCGCGAAACCGGCTTCCTCGTCTGCGGCCTGGCTCACGGTGATCTCCGTGGATTCGACAGTCACGCCGCTACTGTTGTCCGTTACTTCGACCGTGTACGTACCCGTATCCAACTCCGACCCCTCGTCGGCGGTGGCCGTATCGAAATCGACGTCGGCCTCGCCTTGGCCGTCCAGTTGGGTCACGCTGCTCGTATTGATCTCATCGCCGTTGCTGTCGAGGAGCACGGCCTGGATACCGCGCTTTCCGGCAACGGCGTTGACGTCCGTCTCGATCGTGTCGTCGGTCGAGACGCTCGTATCCGCGACTTCGACGCTGAGTTCGAGATCCCGAAGGGTAAACTGCGTATCCTCGATCGTGCTGCCGTCGATACTCACGTTGTACTCGCCGAGGTCGCGATCGGTCGTGTTGAATACGAACACTTCGCTGTTCGTATCCGTCGAGCCGTCGAAGAAGAAGTCGTTCGGCCCTTCGAGTTGGATGGATACGTCCCGGCTGTCGTTCACGATCGCGACGTTGCTACCCTCGTAGACGGTTCTATCGTCGTTCAGTTTCACCGTGACTGGTGCGACAGTGACGGAATTGTTCCCGGTGTCCGAGTCGGGAAGCGAGTTGCCGTTGGCGTCCGAAATGTCGCTCGAAAGTTCGACCTCGATGTCCTCGGTAAGGATCGTGCCGCTCGTATCGAGGAAGTACCGGCCATCTAACGTCCCGGACGACGCGGACGGTTCGAGCGTCGCGCTGACCGTGTTACCGTCCTCGTCGTAGAGCGTAATATCGCTCGAATCCGGAATCTTGACCGGCTCGGAGAATGATAACTCGACACCAGCGCCTTCATTTCCAGTATCATCGTAGTGAACAGCGTCGAGTAGTTCGGGCGACCCGGAGGCTGTGTTCTGGACTGTCAGTGTCCCGATCTGCGTCTGGTTTTCGATCGAACTATCGGTATTGTTATCCAGGCTGAATCTGACCGCGAAGTCCGTATCGCTCGATACTGACGGAGCTTTCACACCAGTCAGGTCAAAGCTGAGATTTACTCGAGCGTCGTCGGCTCCCCCGCCGCCCGACGTGTCCACAGTAACTGTGAAATTATCGTTCGCGTCGTCGAACGAAGCGCCGGAGACAGAAGCGGCGGTACTTGTATCACTCAGCTGAACAGTACTGTTACCGGCATTGGAGAGATCGAAGTTATCTCCATCCGACAGCGACACAATATAGTCTACATTCGTGTCGTTCGTCGTATTTAGTGTCGCATTGAGCTCAACCGAGTGGGTGTTGTTACTTGTCTCTATGACTGAATTGTTGGAAATGCTGCCGCCGTCCGTTTCCGGATCGGCGGCCGCTACTACGCTCCCCGAAAACGCCATCGTCCCCGCAAAGACGCTGAGTATCATCAGTACTGCGAGGAACACCGCACGTCTCTTATCTGTGTCTGTATTCATAGTTGAGTCTAAACATCGGACCTCTCCGGCAACCGAGCCCCGCCCCGTTGGACACTTAGACGTCTGCCGAAAGGACCGAGTTTTCCGACCGGGTGGCGCTACATAGGTGTAGTATAAAAACTGTGTGACTCCGTTATCAAATCCGAAGTGTAGAGTGGGATGGAGTCCGGAGCGTCGTGACCTCGCCGTCGGGTCACTGCTTGAGCCGTGAAGTGATCACGGGGCCAGTTCAGGTGAAAAGAGCGAACCGGTCGACGAATCTCGCACGCGGACCGATACCGGACTCCACGACTACCAACCACTTTAGGCCGTGACGCGTAATCCCCGCCTATGGACTCGATCAATCGGATGGCCATCGAACTCGTTGATGAGGCCATCGACTTCGCCGAGGAACTCCGCGTCGACGCACACGAACTCGACTCCGGCGCGACCGTCCTCGATTTCGGCGTCGACGCCCAGGGCGGAATGGAGGCCGGGATGCTGCTCGCGGAAGTCCAGACCGCCGGCCTCGCCACCGTCCAGACCCGGATGGACGAGGTCGCCGGCGCCCCAACTCCCCACGTCGAACTGGGGACCGATCACCCCGCGCTCGCCTTGCTGTGCTCTCAAAAGGCAGGCTGGGAACTCGCCTTCGAGGACCCGCCGTTCGACGGCCTCGGCTCCGGGCCGGCACGGGCCCTGGTCGCCGAGGAAGACGAGTTCAGGGAGTTAGAGTACGCCGACGAGTTCGACCTCACCGTTCTCTCCGTCGAGAGCGTCGACCTCCCCGACGACCGCGTCGCCGAACACGTCGCCGAGCGGGCCGGCGTCGAACCCAGCGGGGTGTTTCTCCCGACATACGCAACCGGCTCCACAGTCGGCAGCGTCACCGCCGCGGCCCGCGCCGCCGAACTCGCGCTGTTCCGCCTCTTCGAGTTGGGCTACGACGTCCGCAACGTCCGCTCGGCGTTCGGGTCGGCGCCGATGGCGCCGGAGACCTACGACGAGAGCGCGGCGCTGGCCCGCACCAACGACGCATTAGCCTATGGTGGCGAGGTCTACCTCACCGTCACGGCGGACTTCGACGACTTCGATCGGGTACCCTCCAGTGCGCGCGAGGAGTACGGCACGCCCTTCGCGGCGATCTTCGCAGAGGCCGACTGGGACTTCTACGAGGTCCCCGAATCCGTCTTCGCGCCCGCGAAGGTCACCGTCGACGTCGTGGAGGGTCCCACGTACGTCCTCGGTGAGACCGACGAGGGTCTCCTCGCGGACTCCTTCGGCCACCAGTGAGATTCAAACTCCTCCCCGAACCCCCCGAGTCGCTGGAACCGGTGCGGGAGTCCCAGCGCGCGGTCCCGCTGGTCCCGGGGTCGGAAGACGACTGCTGTGCCCGGCTGATGCGCCGGGTCGGCTTCCCCGCCCGCGACGTGAGCCGGACGTGGCTCACGTTCCTCCGGGCACTGGAACTCGCACGCGAGACCGATTCGGGGTTCGTCCGCGAGCAGACGGACCCGACGCCGGAGCACCTCCGGGACGCGTTCCGGCGGCGGGTCTACGGCGCCCGCGAGGTGTTGGCGTCGCTCGATGCCGACGAACCGCGGTCGATCGAGGAGGTCTTCACCGAGTTCGAGGCGCGCGTGCCGGCGTGGGAGACCCACCGCGCCGCCGAGGACTGGCGCGACATCTGGCGGGAGCGCGTCGAGCGGGTTTTGGGGTGGGCGGCGCTGCTCGATCTCGCTGAAGAGCGGGAGGGAGGGTACGTCCGCACCGAGTAGGCCGGAGCAGAGGACAGTCTACGTCGCCTGTGGCACGTCCACGTCGCTGCCGTCGTCGGCACTGAGGCCGCTTCCGACGTCGTCGCCCGCCCCGTAGTGCTCCCGGAGCCGACGGATCCGCTCGGGGATCGGCGGGTGGGTGAGGTTGAACGTCGCGTACAGCGGGTGCGGGAACGGGTTGGTCAGGTTCTCA